>NZ_JBSVWB010000009.1:0-152547 GCF_054071795.1 Pseudomonas sp. SDO5271_S396 | reverse complement strand
CGACTGTGCCGCCGTCTTCGCAGCGATGCGGCGACCCGACAAGCCAGCTCCCACAATTTTGATCCGGTTTCTTCAGAGGGTTTCTTCAGCAGGTTTCGCCCAGCAGCAAGCCCTGCTCCCGCGCGCATAACTCCACCACGTAATCCCACAACACCCGCAGCCGCACCGATTTGTGCAATTCGCGCCGTGAACTGATCCAGTAGCTGCGCTGGATGCCCTCCCCCGGCAACAACGGCACCAGGTCAGGATCGCCGGCAGCCATGAAGCACGGCAACACAGCGATGCCCAACCCCGAGCGCGCCGCCTGGTGCTGGGCGATGACGCTGGTGCTGTGGAATACCACCTTGGGGTTGCGGCAAAAGCTGCTGAGGAACTTCAGTTCCTGGCTGAACAACAAGTCGTCCACGTAATCGATCCAGGCATGGGCGGCGAGGTCTTCGCGTTTTTCGATGGGCGGGTGACGGTCCAGATAGGCGCGGCTGGCGTAGAGCGCAAGACGGTAGTCGGTGAGTTTGCGGGTGACGAGTTGGTCGACACTGGGGCGTTCGAGGTGAATGCTGATTTCCGCCTCGCGGTTGAGGATGCTGACGAAGCGCGGCACGGCCACCAGTTCCACTTCGAGGCCGGGATAACGTTCGAACAATCCGGCCATGCGACCGGCGAGAAACATCACACCCAGACCTTCGGCCACGCCGAGGCGGATCTTGCCCAGGGGCGCGGCAGAGTGGGTAAGTTCGTCTTCGGCCAACAGCGCGACGTTTTCCATGGCCTCGGCGTGCTTGAGCAAGGCCTCGCCGGCGGGGGTCAGCTCGTAGCCCTGGGCATGCTGCACGAACAGTGCGGTACCCAGGCTTTTCTCGATGGCTTCGATATGCCGGGCCACCGTCGCGTGCGTGGTTTTCAGGCGTTGCGCGGCGGTGAGCAGGCGTCCGCTGCGCTGCAGTTCGAGAAAATACCGCAGGTCATTCCAGTCGAACATGGTGCCTCCCTCCCTTGGACATAAACATTGCCTGAAACCGCGCCGCATGCCTTTTATCACCAACGCCCAAGGGCGGTGCTGTTTAAAAACGCACAGCAGCTGGGTAAAAACTAACATTTTTAAGACGAAAACTAACAACTAGGATGGGGCCAACAAGAAAAACAAGCGAGGCCTCAGATGCCCATTGCAGCTGCTGAATACGATTACGTGGTAGTAGGCGCCGGCCCCGCAGGCTGCCTGCTGGCCAATCGACTGTCCGCCAACCCTGCCCACCGCGTGCTGCTGCTGGAAGCCGGTGGCCGCGACAACTACCCCTGGATCCATATCCCCGTCGGCTACCTGTTCTGCATCGGCAACCCGCGTACCGACTGGTGCTTCAAGACCGAAGCCCAGGCAGGCCTGCAAGGCCGTGCGCTGAGTTATCCCCGGGGCAAGGTGCTGGGCGGCTGCTCGTCGATCAACGGCATGATCTACATGCGTGGCCAGGCCCGGGACTATGACGGCTGGGCAGCTGCCGGCAATGAAGGCTGGGCCTGGAAAGACGTGCTGCCACTGTTCAAACACAGCGAAAATCACTTTGCCGGCGGCTCGGAATTCCACAGCGACGGCGGTGAATGGCGTGTCGAGCAACAGCGCCTGCACTGGCCGATCCTCGATGCGTTCCGCGATGCCGCGGCGCAGAGCGGCATCGCCAGCATCAACGACTTCAACCAGGGCGACAACGAAGGCTGCGGCTACTTCCAGGTCAATCAAAAAGCCGGAGTGCGCTGGAACGCGGCCAAGGCGTTTCTCAAGCCGGTGCGTCAGCGTCCGAATCTCACCGTGCTGACCGGCGTGGAAGTGGACCGCGTAGTGCTGGAAAACGGCCGCGCCTGCCAAGTAGCCGGACGCCAGCTTGGCCAGTCCATGAGCTGGAAAGCGCGCAAGGAAATCATCCTGTGCGCCGGCTCCGTCGGTTCGCCCGGCATCCTGCAACGCTCGGGGATCGGCCCCGCCAGCGTGCTCAAGCCACTGGGTATCGACGTACTGCACGAACTGCCCGGCGTGGGCGGCAACCTGCAGGATCACCTGCAACTGCGGCTGATCTACAAGCTGGAAAACGCGCGCACTCTGAACCAGATCGCCGGTTCCCTGTGGGGCAAGATGGGCATGGGCCTGCAGTACCTGTACGACCGCAGCGGCCCGCTGTCGATGGCGCCCAGCCAGCTCGGTGCATTTGCCCGCTCGGGGCCGGAGCAGACCTCGGCCAACCTCGAATACCACGTGCAACCGCTGTCCCTGGAACGTTTTGGCGAACCGTTGCACGGGTTTCCGGCCTTCACTGCATCGGTCTGCGACCTGCGTCCGCAAAGCCGGGGCCGTATCGACATTCGCTCGGCCAACCCGGCGGATGCGCCGCTGATCCAGCCCAACTACCTGAGCCATCCGGAAGACCTGCGGGTGGCCGCCGACGCCATACGCCTGACCCGCCGCATCGTTGCCGCCCCGGCCCTCAGCCAGTTCAAGCCGGTGGAATACCTGCCGGGTGACGCGCTGCAAACCGAAGAGCAACTGCACGAAGCCGCTGCGCGCATTGGCACGACAATCTTCCATCCGGTGGGCACCTGCCGCATGGGCAGCGACAAGGACGCCGTTGTCGATGCCCAGCTGCGGGTGCATGGCGTGCCCGGTTTGCGCATCGCCGATGCGTCGATCATGCCGCGCATCACCTCCGGCAATACCTGTTCACCCACGCTGATGATCGCGGAGAAAGCCGCACAGCTGATCCTTTCGCCGAACACAAGGAGTCTCGCACCGGAGAAAGAACTGGTTCACGCAATCTGAATAGCGGCGCCCTACCCGGCGCCGACAGTGGAACAACAATAAATAATCACTGTGAGGGCTACCCGATGTCAGAACATGCTCAAACCCTGGGCGCGTCAGTCGACGCGAGCACCAGCAACGACTCAAGGAAAGTCATCTTCGCCTCCTCCCTGGGGACGGTGTTCGAATGGTATGACTTCTTCCTCTACGGCGCCCTGGCGGCGGTGATCAGCAAGCAGTTCTTCGCCGGGGTCAACGACACCACGGCATTCATCTTCGCCTTGATGGCCTTTGCGGCCGGCTTTGTGGTGCGGCCGTTCGGCGCACTGGTATTTGGCCGACTGGGGGACATGATCGGGCGCAAATACACCTTCCTGGTCACCATCATTCTGATGGGCGTTGCGACGTTTTGCGTCGGCCTGTTGCCGACCTATGCCAGCATCGGCATTGCGGCGCCGATCATTCTGATTGTGCTGCGCATGCTGCAAGGCCTGGCGCTCGGCGGCGAATACGGCGGCGCGGCGACCTACGTGGCCGAACATGCGCCGGTGGGCAAACGCGGCTTTCACACCAGCTGGATTCAATCCACCGCCACCCTCGGCCTGTTGCTGTCCCTGCTGGTGGTGCTGGCTTGCCGTTACTTCACCGGTGACCAGTTCGAAGTGTGGGGCTGGCGCATCCCGTTCCTGTTCTCCATCGTGCTGCTGGGCATCTCCACGTGGATCCGCATGAGCCTGCACGAGTCGCCGGCCTTCCTCAAAATGAAAGAGGAAGGCAAGGCCAGCAAATCGCCGATCCGTGAGTCGTTCGGCAAATGGGAAAACCTCAAAGTGGTGCTGATCGCGCTGTTCAGCATCAACGGCGGCCAGGCGGTGACCTTCTACGCGGCGCAATTCTATGTGCTGTTCTTCCTCACCCAGTTCCTCAAGATGGACCCGGCCCTGGCCAACATGCTGCTGATCATCAGCGTGGTGATCGGCGCGCCGTTCTTCATCCTGTTCGGCTGGCTGTCGGACAAGGTCGGGCGCAAACCGGTGCTGATGCTCGGCCTGGTGCTGGCCACCGCGCTGTACTTCCCGATCTTCAAGGGCCTGGCGCACTACACCAACCCGGCGATGGACCAGGCCAGCCGTCAGGCGCCGATCACCGTGCTGGCCGACCCGGCCACCTGCACCTTCCAGTTCGATCCGGTGGGCAAGGCCAAATTCGACAGCCCGTGCGACAAGGTCAAGACCTTCCTGGTCAAGCAGGGCCTGCCCTACACCAGCACCGCCGCACCCGCCGGCAGCCCGGTGCAGGTGAGCGTAGGCGAAGTGCGCATCGACGGGTTTGACGAAGCGGCCCTGCGCGGCGCCGTGACCCTGGCCGGTTATCCGTCTTCGGCGGACGTGGCCCAGGTCAACAAGACCATGGTGGTGGTGCTGATCGTCGTGCTGATCCTGATTGCAGCGATGTGCTACGGCCCGCTGGCCGCCTTGATGGTGGAGCTGTTCCCGACGCGTATCCGCTACACCTCGATGTCGCTGCCCTACCACATCGGCAACGGCTGGTTCGGCGGTTTCCTGCCGACCGTGTCGTTCGCGCTGGTGGTGTACACCGGCGATATCTTCTACGGCCTGTGGTACCCGGTGGTGGTGACGGGGGTCAGCCTGTTGGTCGGGTTGTTCTGCCTTAAAGAAACCCGGCATGTGGATATCAATAACAACTGATCTTCTGCATCTCGAAGACCCCCTGTGGGAGCAAGCCTGCTCCCACCGGGGTTTTGTAGTCGTCACACAAATTGCTGTATATCCATCCAGATAAAGGTTGATCAAATCCCTCCTTTTGCCCATTCTGCTCTCCATTCAACTGTGTAACGAATGGGCTGACCATGCGGCTGTACCTCTGTGAAAAACCCTCCCAGGCCAAGGACATCGCGGCCGTGCTTGGCGCCAGCCGTCGCGGCGACGGGTGTTGGCTGGGCAACGGGGTCACGGTCACCTGGTGCATCGGCCATCTGCTGGAAACCGCACCACCCGATGCCTACGACGAAAAATACAAGCGCTGGGTGCTGGCCGACCTGCCCATCGTCCCGGAAAAATGGAAAATGCGCGTCAAGCCCAAGACCGCCAGCCAGTTCAAGGCGGTCAAGCGTTTGCTGGGAGAAGCCCAGGAACTGGTGATCGCCACCGACGCCGACCGTGAAGGTGAAATGATCGCCCGGGAACTGGTGGAGCATTGTCGCTATCGCGGGCCGATCCAGCGCCTGTGGCTGTCGGCACTGGACGATGCCTCCATCCGCAAGGCACTGGCCGCTCTCAAGCCGGGCGCCGAAACCTTCAACCTGTATCACTCGGCCCTGGGGCGTTCCCGCGCCGACTGGTTGATCGGCATGAACATGAGCCGCCTGTTCACTTTGCTCGGGCGCCAATCCGGTTATCAGGGCGTGCTGCCGGTGGGTCGCGTACAAACACCGACCTTGCGCCTGGTGGTAGACCGCGACCGCAGCATCGCCGATTTCGTGCCGGTGCCCTACTGGGCCATCGACGTCGACCTGCGCCACGAGGGCATGACCTTCACCGCCCAATGGCGCGCCGCCGAGGACGTCTGCGATGACCAGGGCCGCTGTCTCAATCCGCAGCTGGCGCGGGACGCAGCCGCAGCCATGGGCAATGCTGCCACGGCCCGGCTGGTCAAATTGCGTACCGAACGCATGCGCGAGGTGGCGCCCCTGCCCTTCGACCTGGGCACGCTGCAGGAGATCTGTTCGAAGAAGCTTGGCCTGGGCGCCCAGGAAACCCTGGACATCGCCCAGTCGCTGTATGAAACGCACAAGGTCATCACCTATCCGCGCAGCGACTGCGGCTACCTGCCAGTGAGCCAGCACAGCGACGCACCAGGCATTCTGGCGGCGCTGGGCCGCGCCGATGCAGCGGTGAACGAACTGTTGCCGCATATCGATCCCCAGCGTCGTTCGCGGGCCTGGAATGACGCCAGGGTCAGCGCCCACCACGGCATCATTCCCACCGGCGCCGGCAAGGATCCGGGGCAACTCACGGGCAAGCACCGCGCGGTGTACACGCTGATTCGCGCGCGCTACCTGGCGCAGTTCCTGCCCAACCATGAATACGACCGCACCCAGGCGGACTTCGATTGCGCCGGACAGGCCCTGCGCGCCGTGGGCAAAGTCGTGATCGAGCCCGGCTGGAAACGCGCCCTGCCCGAGGCGCTGGCCCCGGCCAAAGGACGTGAAGCCCCTGCGCCGCAAGCCCTGCCGGCACTGGTGCAAGGCCAGGATTACGCAGTCGTCAGGGTCAATCTCAAAGACCTCTGGACCCAGCCGCCCAAACCCTTTACCGAAGGCGACCTGATCAAGGCGATGAAAAACGTCGCCAAGCTGGTGGAAGACCCGCTGCTCAAACAAAAGCTCAAGGACACCACCGGGATTGGCACCGAAGCCACCCGCGCCGGGATCATCCAGGGGTTGCTGGACCGTGGCTACCTGGTGAAGAACGGCAAGGCGCTGTCGGCCACCCCGGCCGCGTTCAGCCTGATCGACGCGGTGCCCCGCGCCATCGCCGACCCCGGTACGACGGCCATCTGGGAGCAGGCTCTGGACATGGTGCAAAGCGGCGAAATGAGCCTGGAAACGTTTGTCGCCAAACAAGCGGCCTGGATGAGCAAGCAGGTGGAGCGCTGTAATGGCCTGCGCATGACCATCACCGGGCCGGCCAGCCCGGCAGGCCGGGGTAGCACGCCATGGAAAAAGAAGCGCAAGAGCGCCCCACGCAAGACGGCCACAAGCCCCAAGCGAGGGAAAAAGCCGGCAAGCGCCGGGTAAACACCGAAAAAAGCCGGCGAATGACGTTTTTCGACGGGTTTAACGCCGCTTTGGACCTTGCCCCCGCGCGGGCCGTCTAGGATTCTGTAGGGGACCTGCTGACTTCCCAACAACAACACCGGAGTGGCCGCCATGAAAACCGTTGCACAAGTGCTCAAAGCCAAGGACCAGAAACACCACGACGTCCACACGATCCAATGGGATCACACGGTATTCGAAGCGCTGGTCAGGATGTCGGAGAAAAACGTCGGGGCCTTGCCGGTCGTCAAGGAAGGCGTGGTGGTAGGGATCATCAGTGAACGGGATTACGCACGCAAACTCATACTCAAGGGCCTGTCGTCGGTGACGACGCGGGTCGATGAAGTCATGAGCTCTCCGGTGATCACCGTCGATACCCATAAAAAGGTCGATGAATGCATGAACATCATGACCGACAGTCACCTGCGCCACCTCCCGGTGGTTGAAGACGGCAAGCTGCTGGGCCTGCTCTCTATCGGTGACCTGGTAAAAGAAGCGATTGCCGACCAGGCAGACCTGATCAAGCAATTGGAGCAGTACATCCGCGGCGAATAGGAGACCCCATGCTCGACACGCAGGAACATCAGGAAGACCACCTCGACATCCTGTATCGGGCCATGGCCGAACGGCGCTTTCTGGTGTTGACCGGTGCAGGGATCAGCACCTCGTCAGGCATCCCGGATTACCGCGACAGCGAAGGCGTGCGCCGGGGCAAGGCGCCAATGATGTACCAGGAGTTTCTCGCCACCCCGCAGGCGCGGCGCCGTTACTGGGCGCGGGCGATGCTGGGGTGGCCGCGGGTGCGTATTGCACAGCCGAACAGGGCCCACCTCGCGTTGGCTACTTTGCAGCAGCGCCAGCGTATCAGCGGGCTAATCACCCAGAACGTCGATACTCTGCACGACCAGGCCGGCAGCCATGACGTGATCGAGTTGCACGGCAGCCTGCACCGGGTGTTGTGCCTCGACTGCCAACTGCGCAGCGAGCGTGATGTCATCCAGCGCTTGATGGAAAGCGAAAACCCTTACCTTGCCGCCGTCGATGCCATTCAGGCGCCCGACGGCGACACCTTGCTCGATCCCACCTTTGAAGAACGCTTCCAGGTTCCTCGCTGCCCGCATTGCAACGGCCAGCGCCTGAAACCGGATGTAGTGTTCTTCGGCGAAAATGTAGCCCCGGCTACAGCGGCCAGGGCAATGACGGCGGTAGAGCACGCGGATGGCCTGCTGGTGGTGGGTTCATCACTGATGGCCTATTCAGCGTTTCGCTTGTGCAAGGCCATGGTTGAGCAAGGCAAACCGGTAATAGCCATCAACCTCGGCAAGACCCGTGGGGATGAGCTGTTGCAGGTAAAGATCGAGGCTTCGTGCGAGCAATTATTGCCATTGTTGGTTGAGCGCCTGGAATAGCGCAGACACCACATATCAGGAATGCGGGAGTGGCTTGTCGGGTCGCCGCATCGCTGCGAAGACGGCGACACAGCCCACGCAGATGTCGTCTGCCCCACCGCTTTCGCAGCCTCGCCGGGGCTCGACAACTCCCACAGGGGATTCGCAGTGACTGGAAAAGCTCTGTCAGCAGGGCCATCGCGCCGGGCACTTTCTCACCCACCATAGAGATCCCTTGTGGGAGCTGGCTTGCCTGCGATTTCGGGCTGTCAGTTAACACGTTCGTAGCTGATACACCGCTATCGCCGGCAAGCCCGCTCCTGCAAGGTCCTGCGTTCAACTGGACCACTCGGCACCGCGACCAAACCGCACGAAAAATGACGCACAGGTCACGTTTTCCCGCATTCTCCCGTCCCCGCAGGGATTTATGTAGTACTCAAAAATAATCACTACACAACCGTTGACGTAACCTTTTTGTCCTAGCATTATCGAGTCGTCTCCCGGATCGGGAGCGTTGGTAACACGCGTTTTGAACAAGCTCGTCTGACCGCCGAGCTGTTTTTTCCGGATGTGCGCTGCCCACAAGGCAGATTGATGAAGCTGACTGACCCGCAAAGGTCGGTACAAGGCGCTCAAACGCTGCTTGTCTTCGCGATGCCCCCATCGCGTAGCCGCTCATCAGCAAGACTACATGCATCAGGTTCAAGACCCTGCCCGTATTCGGCAGACAGTCGCTGACGCCCGGTTTTTGGAGCCGGAGACAACTAAGCAGTATTAACGAATCAACTGATAGATCGCCAACTGGTCAAGGGGCTTACATATGAATCTGAACAACCAACCAACTATCGATGAATTGGCTGAGATGTTCGCAGCGCAGAAAGACACACTCGACGACCATATCCTTTGGGTTGGCAAATCGGGCGAAGTCCAAATTGACTGCCTGGAGCCCAATACCCAAGAAGCCGAGTTTGACCGCAATAACCGTGAACTGGCAGCGCGCCTGAAGGTGTATCGCCGTGGCCAGGGTTATGTCGGCAAGAAGGCCGCGGCTGATCGCAACTTTATCGAGCACGTATTCGATACACTAAACACTGCCTGGGCGTCCTTCAAAGACAGTTCGCAAGTTAAAGTGATCGACCGTTACTACTAACGAGTAGTGACTACATCAAGTCCGCCCGGTTAACCGGGCGGACTTTTTTATTGCCTTAACTTTTCTGCTGTCACTACAAAACCTGTAAGAGTGGGAAGCGGCCTTTCGCGGCTTCATCACGGAAAATGTCGAACAACACCTGCGCCGCCGCCGACAGTTCATGCCCTGGCTTGGTCAACACACCAATCGGTCGTTCGATCACAGGGTCACTCAGGGTGATGCAATGGGCACCCGCTTCTTCCATCTGCTGCGCGCACAACGCCGGGACCGCGCTGACTCCCAGGCCACTGGCAACCATCTTGCCCACGGTCGCGAGTTGATGGCTTTCCAGCGCAACCGGCAGCTTCATCTGCAAGGCACCCAGGTGCTCCTCCAGCATTACCCGCACCGTGGAAGGCCTTTGCAGGGTAATGAACGGTTGCTCCAACAGGGTCTTCCAGTCGATGTCATCGCGCTGTGCAAGCGGCGAATCACCGGGTACGACCGCAACGAACCGGTCCAGGTACAACGGCGTGAACGCCAGTGATGAACCCTGCGCCGGCTCGAATGCCACGCCCAGTTCCACTTGGCGATCACGGACCATCTCCAAGACCTGTTCGTTGATCAAGTCATGCACGGTGACGTTCACCTGAGGGTAACGCGCGCGGAATATCTTCAGGATCGGCGGCAGCAGGTTGCCAGCAAATGACGGCATCGCGGCCACCGTCACACGCCCGCGTTGCAGGGTGAAGCGCTGGCGCAGTTCATCTTCGGCGTTGTCCCAATCGGCGATCAGCCGACGGGCCAGGGGCAGCAGCGATTCACCTTCGGGCGTCAGGGCGACATTACGTGTATTGCGGCTGAACAGGCGCCCGCCCAGCCCTTCCTCCAGGCCTTTGATAGTCAAGCTCAGCGCCGACTGGGAGAGGTGCAGACGCTCGCAAGCGGCAGCAAAACTCAGGCTCTGGGCCACGGCGAGAAACGCACGCATCTGTTTGACGGTCACGGGACACTCCGAAGGATGAGTCGACTATGCTGTTTTTTAAAACAATCAACCTTAAAAAACAACTTAACAAATCAATTCGTCAGCGCAACACTCAAGTCATTGGCTGGCCCACACATAATAAAAGAGGTGCATATGGCAGGTTTCGATAAACGCGTGGCGTCCTACGAGGAAGCGCTGGCAGGTCTGGAAGACGGTATGACCGTGCTCTCCGGTGGTTTTGGCCTGTGCGGCATTCCGGAAAACCTCATCGCCGAGATCAAGCGCAAAGGCACCCGCGACCTGACAGTCGTATCGAACAACTGTGGTGTCGACGGTTTCGGCCTGGGCGTGCTGCTGGAGCAAAAGCAGATCAGCAAGGTAATTGCCTCCTACGTCGGTGAAAACGCCCTGTTCGAGAAGCAACTGCTCAGCGGCGAAATCGAAGTGGTGCTGACGCCCCAAGGCACCCTGGCGGAAAAAATGCGCGCCGGTGGCGCCGGTATCCCGGCGTTTTTCACCGCAACCGGGGTCGGCACCCCCGTGGCCGAAGGCAAGGAAACCCACGAATTCAACGGCCGTCCGTACCTGATGGAAGAGTCCATCACCGGCGATTTCGCCATCGTCAAAGGCTGGAAAGCCGACCACTTCGGCAACGTCATCTACCGTCACACCGCCCAGAACTTCAACCCGCTGGCGGCCACCGCCGGCAAGATCACCGTGGTCGAAGTCGAGGAAATCGTCGAACCGGGCGAGCTGGACCCGGCGCAGATCCACACCCCTGGCATCTACGTCGACCGGATTATCTGCGGCACCTTCGAGAAGCGCATCGAACAGCGCACCGTCCGCAAGTAATCCACCCCCAGCCCGAACAATAAGGACACACAAAATGGCTCTTACCCGCGATCAAATGGCTCAACGCGTCGCCCGCGAATTGCAGGACGGTTTCTACGTCAACCTTGGCATCGGCATTCCCACCCTGGTGGCCAACTACGTTCCCGAAGGCATGGAAGTGATGCTGCAATCGGAAAACGGCCTGCTGGGCATGGGCCCGTTCCCGACCGAAGACACCATCGATGCCGACATGATCAACGCCGGCAAGCAGACCGTCACCGCCCGTATCGGCGCGTCGATCTTCTCATCCGCAGAATCTTTCGCGATGATCCGTGGCGGCCACGTCGACCTCACGGTGCTCGGCGCCTTCGAGGTGGACGTGCAAGGCAACATTGCCTCATGGATGATCCCCGGCAAGCTGGTCAAAGGCATGGGCGGCGCCATGGACCTGGTGGCCGGTGCGGAAAACATCATCGTGATCATGACCCACGCGTCCAAGGACGGTGAGTCCAAGCTGCTCAGCCAATGCAGCCTGCCGCTGACCGGCGCTAACTGCATCAAGCGCGTACTGACGGACCTGGCCTACCTGGAAATCGAAAATGGCGCTTTTGTCCTCAAGGAACGCGCACCTGGCGTCAGTGTTGAAGAGATTGTGAGCAAGACCGCCGGTAAACTGATCGTCCCGGACCACGTTCCAGAAATGCACTTCCAGTGAGGACAGATTCCATGCAAGACGTCGTGATTGTCGCTGCCACCCGCACCGCCGTGGGCAGCTTCCAGGGTTCGCTGGCGAATATCCCGGCACCGGAACTGGGCGCCGCCGTGATCCGTCGCCTGTTGGAACAGACCGGCCTGGACCCGGCGCTGGTCGATGAAGTGATCCTGGGTCAGGTGCTCACCGCAGGCAGCGGCCAGAACCCTGCGCGCCAGGCCTCGATCCTTGCCGGCCTGCCCCACGCGGTGCCGAGCCTGACCCTGAACAAAGTCTGCGGCTCGGGCCTCAAGGCCTTGCACCTGGGCGCACAGGCCATTCGCTGTGGTGACGCCGAAGTGATCATCGCCGGGGGCATGGAGAACATGAGCCTGGCGCCATACGTACTGCCCGCCGCACGCACCGGTTTGCGCATGGGCCACGCCAAGATGATCGACAGCATGATCACCGACGGCCTGTGGGACGCGTTCAACGATTACCACATGGGTATCACCGCCGAAAACCTGGTGGACAAGTACGGCATCAGCCGTGAAGCCCAGGACGCGTTCGCCGCGGCGTCCCAGCAAAAAGCCGCCGATGCTATCGAATCGGGCCGCTTTGTCGACGAGATCACGCCGATCCTGATCCCCCAGCGCAAAGGCGACCCCGTGAGCTTCGCCGTGGACGAACAGCCGCGCGCCGGTACCACCGCCGAAGCCCTGGCCAAACTCAAGCCAGCCTTCAAGAAAGACGGTAGCGTCACCGCAGGCAACGCTTCCAGCCTCAATGACGGCGCCGCCGCCGTGCTGTTGATGAGTGCCGACAAGGCCAAAGCCCTCGGCCTGCCGGTACTCGCACGTATCGCCAGTTATGCCAACGCCGGCGTCGACCCGGCGATCATGGGCATTGGGCCGGTCTCGGCCACCCGCCGCTGCCTGGACAAGGCCGGCTGGAGCCTGGGCGACCTGGACCTGATCGAAGCCAACGAAGCCTTCGCCGCGCAATCCCTGGCGGTGGGCAAAGAGCTGGAATGGGATGCCGACAAGGTCAACGTCAACGGCGGCGCCATTGCCATCGGCCACCCCATCGGCGCCTCAGGCTGCCGTGTGCTGGTGACACTGCTGCATGAGATGATCAAGCGCGACGCCAAGAAAGGCCTGGCGACGCTGTGCATCGGTGGAGGCCAAGGCGTCGCCCTCGCCCTCGAACGCAGCTGATCCCGATCAACGGACGGCTGTTCTCAGGACTGCGCAGCAGCCCCAAAACCAAAGAGCAACACCGAAAAGGCCTGGTTCCACGAAAACCGGGCCTTTTCTTTCCCTCGATACCTGGTCTCTTTGCGTTCCCCTCCCGAACCCGCTTTAATCCTGCTCAATGCACCCGCTCCCCAAGGACCCCTATGCGCCATCTGGACGGCAAGTTCTCTCTCCTGTTGACCCTGCTGGCCAGCCTGGCATTAGCCGGCTGCTCACCCAAGGATCATTCCCGCGCCACCGTCATCAACGGCGAACAAAGCCGAGCCGGTGCGCAACTGGCTTATGAACATGAGCTGACCCTGGCCCTGCCCGGCGCGCTGCTCGGCCCCCGGATGCAGGCCACTCGCGAAGCCTGCGAGACCGCGCGCTTTGGCGCCTGCAATATTCTGGGTATTACCGAAGACGACAACGGCGGCGAGATTATCCTGCGCATCGCACCCGCCGGCGTGGAGCCGATCGTGGCGATGGCGTCCGAAGGCGGCAAACTCGGTCGACGCGTCACCACCGCCGAGGACCTGGCGGAAGCCGTCGCTGACGTGCGTCGTCGCCAGGAGCGCCTGCTGGCCCAGTTGCAACGCCTGGATGAACTGGCCAAACGCAAGGACATCACTGTCAGCGACCTGATTGCCTTGAGCAAGGAACAGGCCGCCATCGAAAACGAGTTGCAGGAACTGGCGCAGGTTGCCGCCGGCCAACAGCGCCGTCTGGACACCAACCGCGTCACGCTGAACTTCCGCTCCTCGGACGGTGCGAACCAGACCTCACGCTTGAGTCGAATGTTCAGCAACCTGGGTGACAACCTGGTGGACGGCACCGCCGACGCCGTGGAGCGTGCCAGTTATGGGCTGCCGTTCGTGATCCTGACGTTCCCGGTGGTGTGGCTCTGGGTGTGGCTGTGGCGCCGGTTTGTCAAACGCCGCGCCTGATCAGCGCTTCATGCAACGCTGGTAGCGCTCATCCACTCGCTTGGCAAACCAGGCCGTGGTCAGGTTGCGGGTGATCTTCGGGCTCTTGAGCACGATGCCCGGCAGGATCGCCCGTGGCACCGGCTTGCCCGCCGCCTTGTCGGCCAGTGCGAACACCCGCTGATAGACCGTGGTGTCCTCGAAATCCAACTGGTCGCCCTGCTCCAATTGGCTACGAATACTGGGGTTGCGCATGCCCAGTTTTGCGCCCAGGGAGCGCACCGCCAGTTCGGTGGTGCCAGGCAGCAATGAACCGTAACGAATCAAGTCTCCGTCCAGCGCTAGTTCGGTGCCCGAGACGCGGCTGACGGCGGCCTGGAACGCTGCATTGCGGCTGGCGTACCAACCGGCGTTGAAATCGGCAAAGCGGTACAGCGGTTGGTCGTAGTTGACCGGGTAGCCCAGCAAGTGGGCGATACCGAAATACATGCCGCCACGGCGAGTGAATACTTCGCGGCGAATAGTGCCGTCCACCGTGTAGGGATAACCCCGCGACTGTTTCTGCGCAAACTCGATGCTGACTTGCATGGGACCCGCGGTGTGCACGGGGTTGAAGCCGCCGAACAGCGTGTTGCCCAAGGGCACCATGCTGATGAAGTCATCGAAAATGCCGCTGAGGTCCTTCTCGGTGCGCGCGGCGCTCAGGCGGTCGGCGTAGGTTTTTCCGGTGGGCGAGCGCAATTGAAGCGCGCTGCGGACGACAAATTCCGGTACGTGGACTTTTCCCGCACGCCGCAGGATTTCATCCTGGGCGATCTTGCCCATGTTCGGCACAGGTGGGTCGACCTGATAAGTGGACTCCTGTTCGGTGACTGCCAGCACGGCGCAGATATTCTCGGTGCTCGGGTAGATTTTCTGGGTATCGAAGGCGGTGTAGATGTCCTGTGCCCAGCCGTTGCGGTCCGCCACCGTCGCCGGCAGCAGGCGCACGATCTGCGCTTTCACCTCGGTTTCGCTGCGCGTCGGCTGCTGTGAGGTGCGTGACGTGGAGCAACCGGCCACTACCAACAACGAAGTGATGCACAGAATAAGGCGAAGGTGAGGCATGGGACATCCTTGAGCGACGATCAACTATCGACGCTCAAGGATAGCGGCAGTTCCGCAGGTCTGGGTCAGATACCCGCCAGGGCAAGGTCCATGGCGAAATAGGTGAAAATCAAATCCGCCCCCGCCCGCTTGATCGACCCCAGCGTCTCCCGCACCACCCGCGCCTCGTCAATCGCACCCGCCTGGGCACCGAACTTGATCATCGCGTATTCACCGCTCACCTGATACGCAGCCACCGGCAAGCGCGATGCTTCGCGAATGTCACGAATGATATCGAGGTAGGCGCCAGCCGGCTTGACCATCAGCGCGTCCGCACCTTCCTGTTCGTCCAGCAGCGATTCGCGCACGGCTTCGCGGCGGTTCATCGGGTTCATCTGGTAGCTTTTGCGATCGCCCTTGAGGGCGCTGCCGCCGGCTTCGCGGAACGGGCCGTAGAGAGCCGAGGCGAATTTGGTGGAGTAGGCCATGATCGGGATGTGGGTGAAGCCGGCGTCATCCAGTGCGCGGCGGATCGCCTGGACCTGGCCGTCCATGGCGGCGGACGGTGCGATGACATCGGCGCCGGCGCGAGCGGCCGCCACGGCTTGTTTGCCGAGGTTGACCAGGGTCGCATCGTTGTCGACGTGGGCGCCGTGCATCACGCCGCAGTGGCCGTGGTCGGTGTATTCACAGAAGCAGGTGTCGGACATCACGACCATTTCCGGCACGGCGTCCTTGATGATCGAGGACATGCGCGAGACCAGGCCGCGTTCTTTCCAGGTGTCGCTGCCGCTGGCGTCCAGGTGGTGGGACACGCCGAAGGTCATGACCGACTTGATGCCGGCACGGGCATAACGCTCGATCTCAGCGGCCAGTTTCTTCTCAGGGATGCGCTGCACACCCGGCATGCTGGTGATCGGCACGAAATCGTCGACCTCTTCCTCGACGAAGATCGGCAACACCAGATCATTGAGGGTGAATTCGGTTTCCTGGAACAGGCCGCGCAACTCGGCAGAGCGGCGCAGGCGACGCGGACGGGCTTGTGGGAACTGGCTGGTCATGGACTTCCTGAAGGCTGAAAACAGTAGAGGCATCGAACTTTGGGGGAGAAAGCTTATGCCTCTGCCCCTCGGCAGCACAGCCCCCGAGGGCCAACACTGTGTTGCGCGCACCGCAACAATCCCGTGGAGCTAGAGATGCAGGCGTCCTTCGATACACACCGCCACAGCGCCACCAACCCAGATTTCGTCGCCCTGGCGCTCGATACGAATGCGCCCCGCCCGCCCCATCGCCGTGCCCTGGCTGACCACAAAACGCTCCGGCGCCAAACCTTCGCCCAGCAGCCATTGGGCGATGCCCGCGTTCAGGCTGCCGGTGGCCGGATCCTCCGGGGCGCCGTCGCCGGCAATAAAGCCACGCACCTCAAACTGCGCATCCACGTCATCACGGACCGAATCACACGGCGCGATCACGCCCACCGCCAGGCCGAGCAATTGCCCATAGTCAGGGCGCAGCGCCAGCACCGCGGCACGATCTTTCAGCATCACCGCCAGCCAGCCGGCACCATTGTCGACCCACTGGCTGCGCAGGATGTCCCCGGGCGCCAGGCCCAGCCCCCGGCGCACACGCTCCAGCAAGGACGCCTCTACCGGTCCGGAGCACAGCAACGGCGGTGCGATAAAGGCCAGCTCATCCCCTTGGCGGCGGATACGCACCAGCCCGATTTCACACTCCTGGATGATCTCTTCACCTTGGGGAATGCCCCCCGCCTGCAACCACGCATGGCAACTGCCCAGGGTCGGATGGCCGGCGAACGGCAGCTCTTGCAACGTCGTGAAGATACGCACCCGGTAGTCCGCACGCGGATCGCGAGGCTTCAACAGGAACGTGGTTTCACTCAGGTTGGTCCATTTCGCGAAATCGGCCATTTGTTGATCGTCGAGGCTGTCGGCACCCAACACCACCGCCAGCGGGTTGCCCTTGAGCGCCACACGGCTAAAGACATCCAGCTGCTTGAAATCGAAGGTCGCCATGGTTCAGCCCGGGATGCTCAAGCCACGGATCACCGCCGGCCGGGCGACAAAACCATCCAGGGCGCGCAGCACATTGGGGAAGTCGGCGATACCCACCAGGTCGCCCGACTCGTAGAAGCCGATCAGGTTGCGGACCCACGGGAAGGTTGCGATATCGGCGATGCTGTAGTCGTCGCCCATGATCCAGGTGCGGCCCAGCAGGCGTTTTCCCAGCACCGCCAGCAAACGCCGGGATTCGGCGGCATAGCGATCCCGCGGACGCTTGTCTTCATAAGCCTTGCCGGCAAATTTATTGAAGAAGCCCAACTGGCCGAACATGGGCCCGATGCCGCCCATCTGGAACATCAGCCACTGAAGGGTCTCGTAACGGGTAGCCGGGTCTTCGGACAGCAACTGGCTGGTTTTTTCCGCCAGGTAAATCAGGATCGCGCCGGACTCGAACAACGCCAGCGGCTGGCCGCTCGGGCCATTGGGGTCGATGATCGCGGGGATCTTGTTGTTGGGGTTCAGCGACAGGAACTCGGGGGATAGCTGGTCCTGGGTCTCGAAACTGACTTTGTGCGCCTCATAGGGCAGGCCCAGTTCTTCGAGCATGATCGACACCTTGACGCCGTTGGGCGTGGGCAGCGAATACAGCTGCAGGCGCTCGGGGTGCTGGGCGGGCCATTTGCTGTTGATCGGGAAAGCAGCGAGTGAGTTCATCCGGAAATCCCTGGGCAGAAAGTCCCCATGATAGTCATCTGTACGGCGCCGTGCATGGGTCATCATTACGCAACATGCACAGGCTAATCTGCCGCGTGGGCGAACCAATGGGCCCGCGCGCACTCTTAACTGCGCTCGAACGGTGAATGGAGGCACCTCGCTATAACGACAGGGAACACCGCAGGGCGCCCGAGGCGTCACTGGGGCCGGGCTTGTCCGCCCTCACCCCTTGCACGAAGACTCGAACCTGCCATGAAGATCAAGCCTCTGTGCCTGACGCAGCACCTTAAACGCTATTCATACATGATGTTGCCGTTGTTGCTTGCCGGCGGCGCCATCGGCCTGAGCCTGGAGTCGCCGCTCAGCAGCGCCGAACCCGTGGACGGCGTACAAACCCTGGTGTTCCTGCGTCACGGTGAAAAACCTGCCGGCGGCCTGGGCCAGCTCAACTGCCAGGGCTTGAACCGCGCAATGAACCTGGCCACCGTATTGCCAGAAAAGTTCGGCAAGGCCAACTTCGTGTTCGCCGCCAACCCGACGCGCAATGTCGAGGAAGGTGAGCTGGATAATTCCTATAGCTACATTCGCCCCCTGATGACCATCAGCCCCAGCGCAATCAAACTGGGCCTGCCGGTGAATATCCAGTTCTCGGCGAATGACACCAGCGCCCTCGCCGACGAACTGGTAGAAGACAAGTATCACAACGCCATCATTTACACCGCCTGGTCCCACGGCTACCTGCCGGAGCTGATCAACAAGGTGGCCAGCGAAGCCTCGGGACGTAAACACACCATCACTGACGATTGGTCCGGCAGCGACTACGACACGCTGTATGTGCTGACGCTGACCTGGCACAACGGCAAGGCCTCCCTGCTCAGCCGCAACTACAAGCAGGGCCTGGATGGCGGCAATGAGCATTGCCCGGACCCTACACAGGCCAGCGCGGAATCCTGAACCTGTAAACAGGTGGCCAGGCGCTGCACGAGTTGGGCAGCGAGCAGGCTTGTCCCGCGCGGGTCAGCCTCTTTCGGCTGACGATCCGCTCCAGGCATACGGTTCATTGCCCGCAACAGGAACCCAGTCTTTCAGGGGTGTCAGGTAGTGGAGTTCAAAACGCCTCGACAGGAACGCCCATCGCCCCTCACGGCGTTCGAACCGGTCGTGATACAGCCCGCTCACTTGTACCGGGCCCTTTTCCATGTCGTGGAACAGGCAGTCCGCGGCGACCGTACCCATTGCGCTGTCTCCATCGATCCGGATCAAGGGGTTGGCCATCCAGTGGTGCATATGCGGCATCTGCCGCCAGCTATTTTCAGCCATCAGCAAGATTTCATCACGGCTCGTCGCGCTGCCGAACCCCGGCAGGTCCAAGGTCGAATCTGCATGCCAGATGCTCTGCAAGAGCGATACATCGATGCGGTCGAATGCGTTTGCGTAAGCACTGATAAGGGTCTCGATGGCGACGCGACTTTCCAGCGCATCCAGCCGAGCGATCAAGGGTTCATTGTTCATCAGGGTGTCCTGTTGAAAGCAACCCCATTGAGGGGCTGCTCAAGGCGTAGTGGATCTTCAGATTTGCGAGAGGCCGCCGTCGACCATCAGCTCAACGCCGTTGACGTACCTTGCATCGTCGGACGCCAGGAACAGCGCGGTCGAGGCGATCTCTTCCGGTTGAGCCATATAGCCCAACGGCGTGATTTGCTCGACGTGTTCACGCAGCGCGGCGATGTCGCCCTCGCTCATCTTCAAGCCGTTGTCCATCAACGGGGTCCGAGTGAAGCCCGGGCTGAGTACGTTTGCGCGGATCTTGCGGCCCTTGAGTTCGTTCGCCCAGGTACGTGCGAACGACCGCACCGCTGCCTTGGAAGCGTTGTAGAGACTCAGCCCTTCCATGCCGTTGCTCGAGCAGATAGAGGCTGTGAGGACAATCGACGAACCGTCCTTCATCAGCGGCAACAGCGTCTGCACCGTAAAGAAAACGCCCTTCACGTTAATGTCGAACATCGAGTAGTACGCGGCCTCGCTGGTCTCGCCCACCGGGTTTTTTTCGCAGATACCCGCGTTGGCGAATACCGCGTCCACTTGCTCGTCCTGCGCCTCGATCACCGCCTTGAGCTCATCCAGATCAGCCTGGCGCGAAACATCGGAAAGTACCGCCACGGCTTTATTGCCCAGCTTGGCAACGGCTGCTTCCAGCGTGCCTGGCGAACGACCGGTGATGTAAACGCGCTTCGCACCCTCGGCAATCAAACCCTGCGCAATTGCAAAGCCGATACCGGTGGACCCGCCGGTGACGACTGCAACTTGATGAGTGAATTTACCTGACATGCCTGACTCCTTAACCGTCGTTGTGCGGATCGTCTGAACCACATTGGGCCCATTTTGGGAGGTATTCGCAGGGACCGGCACTGCCATAAATGAACATTGGCCGTGCATTTTTGTGTGGGCAAAACGGCTGAAAAAACCATTACATTGGAACCGATCGGTTCTTGGCCTGAACCGACATTCAGGAGCACTGATCGATGACCGATGCAACCGGCCCAGGACGTAAGCGAGCGTTCAACCTGGGCGATGCTGCCCGTGATGCCATGCATGTGTTTTGGGACCGTGGCTATGAAGGCGCGTCATTACCAGACCTGATCGAAGGCACCGGATTGTCCCGAGGCAGTCTGTACAAAGCGTTCACAGACAAGAAAGGCCTGCTGCTGGCAGCGCTCGATATCTATACCGCCGACGTCTTGAAATCGCTGTCGGAGGTGCTGTCACAGCCGGGTACGGCCAAAGAGGTGATCCACGAATCACTGCTTCGTCACGCCCGAGCGTCATCAGGTGAAGTCGGTCGCAGGGGCTGCCTGGTGGTCGCCGTCGCGAACGAATCCGCCGCCCAGGACCCCGAGGTGGCGTTGCGGATCAACCGCATGCTTCGACGCACTCAACAACTGTATGCAAGCACCATCATTCGAGGGCAAGCGGCCAGTGAGTTCCGTGAAGGGGACGAACAGGCGATGGCACACTTTCTGGTCTGTCAGATCGAGGGCATGCGCGTGCTGGGGAAAACCGGTGCCCGCGAAGCGGACATGGTCGCGCTGGTCGAGCGCACGATGCATCTTCTGAACGGATGATCATCCTTTCAAGCGGTTCGGGACCGAACGGTTCACTACAGGCAGGCGCAGATAGCTGAGCGGAATCAAGTATTCTCCCCCGGCCATCTCCCCGGAGCCCTGGCAGCCAGAAACGGCCCACACACTGGGGTAAGTCAATAAGCCGATCGTTCTCCTGTAGAACAACCGGCGTTTGGTTTTAGCCAGGTAGCAAAAAGCCGGCTGCACGTTCACACGTACAGCCGGCTTTTTTTGCCCGTTATTGCCGGGCCGCCAGCAAGCGCTTGTGCCGGTTGCGTCGAGCGATGTTCAAGCACTCGATGGCCGCCGAGAACGCCATGGCCGTATACACATAGCCTTTAGGCACATGGGCGCCGAAACCTTCGGCAATCAGCGTCATGCCGATCATGATCAAAAAGCCCAGGGCCAGCATGACCACGGTCGGGTTGTCGTTGATGAATTTGGCCAGCGGTTCGGCCGCCACCAGCATCACGATCACCGAGGTCACCACGGCAATGATCATGATCGGCAAATGCTCGGTCATGCCCACGGCGGTGATGATGCTGTCGATGGAAAACACCAGGTCGAGCAGCAGAATCTGGCCGATGGCCGCGGCAAAGCCGATGGCGACTGTGTTGCTGACGGTTGCCTTCTCTTCCGGCTCGGGGTCCATGCTGTGATGGATCTCGGTCGTGGCCTTCCAGACCAGGAACAGGCCACCGGCGATCAGGATCATGTCTTTCCACGAAAACGCCTGGCCAAAGATTTCGAACACCGGCGCCGTCAGTTGCACGATGAACGCAATGGTACTCAACAGGCCCAACCGCAATACCAGCGCCATGCTGATACCGATGCGTCGTGCCTTGGCGCGATGCTTCTCGGGCAGTTTGTTGGTGAGAATCGAGATAAAGATCAGGTTATCGATGCCCAGCACGATTTCCATGACGATCAGGGTGGCCAATGCAACCCAGGCGGTGGGGCTGGCAACCAGCTGTAAAAGGTAATCCATAGGTCAGTCCTGAAGTGAGGGTGCTGGGGAATCAGGTTTCTTTAGTGTCGGATTCAGAGGCGTTTTCTGCCTCCTCTTCCTGCTTCTCGGGGTTGATCAACCCCTGGGTTGCTTCACTCAATGCCTGCTCGGCGGCTTTCTGGGTTTCATCGATCACTTGCCTGGCCGACTCGGACGCTTTACCGATCACCTGCTGTGCGCTCTTTCCGACCTGGTCGCAGCCGCTGACCATCACTAATGAAAGCGCAAGCAACGACGCCGCGCCCAGAACATTGAGTTTCATGCTGTGTTCCTCGTTAGAACCATTGGGTCCAAGTAGTGGCCCCGCGATAGCGAGGCATTCTATGCAGATGAACACTTCAGAAAAATTCGTATTTTTCTCACGTATACTTCGGTTTTAACGAATCCAGGATAATCATGCTCAATTACCGACAACTGCATTACTTCTGGGTCGTGGCCAAGACCGGCAGCATCGTGCGCGCCTGCGAACAACTGAACCTCACGCCCCAGACCATCAGCGGTCAGATCAGCCTGTTGGAGCAGACTTTCGGTGTCGCGCTGTTCCAGCGGGTGGGACGGCAGTTGGAGTTGACCGAAGCCGGGCGCCAGGCCCTGCCCTATGCCGAACAGATGTTCCAGACCGGGAACGAGCTGGAGGCGATGCTGCGCGCACAACCCGATGAACAGCAGATCCTGTTCCGGGTCGGGGTCGCGGATGTGGTGCCCAAATCCATCGTGTACCGGCTGATCGCGCCCACCATGGAGCTGAGCGAGCCGATCCGCATCACTTGCCGTGAAGACAAACTCGAGCGGCTGCTGGCCGACCTGGCGATCCAGCGCCTGGACCTGGTGATCTCCGACAGCCCCATGCCCACGCACCTGGACATCAAGGGCTACAGCCAGAAACTGGGAGAGTGCGGTATCAGTTTTTTCGCCACCCAGGCATTGGCTGACGAATACGGCGGCGATTTCCCACACTGCTTGCAGGGCGCGCCGTTACTGATTCCAGGGGCGGAGACGGTGGTGCGCAGCCGTTTGCAGCGCTGGTTCTCCGAGCAACAGATTCAACCGAAGATCATCGGCGAGTTCGACGACAGCGCCTTGATGCAGGCATTCGGCCAATCCGGCAGCGGGATTTTCATCGCCCCCAGCGTGATCGCCGATGAAGTGGTGCGCCAATACGGTGTGGCGCTGATCGGCCAGACCGATGCGGTGAGCGAGTCGTTCTATGCGATTTCGGTGGAGCGCAAGGTCAAGCACCCCGGCATCGTGGCGATTACCGAAGGCGCTCGACGGGAGTTGTTCACCGCCCTGCCCTGACTGCTAGGGGTTGGCCACGACCGGCTGTTTGGCACTCATCAGCCACAACGCCAGCAGGATCGACACCAGGATAAACCCGGAGGCGGCGAACCCCAGGCTGCCCAGTCCCAGGGTGTCGATGACATGCCCACCCACCATCGCTCCCAGGCCGATGCCCAGGTTGGCGCCGGCGATGTTCAGTGATGCCGCAAACGCCGGCGCATGGGGCGCCGCTTTCATCAGCCGCACATGGCTGACCAGAAACATCGCCGCCTGGGTCACGCCCCATATCGCCATCGCCGCCGCCAGGCCGATGGTGGAGTGAATCGCCGGTACCAACGCGACCATGCCGGCGATCATGAAGCCACAGAACACCATGGACGCGATCAACGGGTGACGGTCCACCGCGCGCCCGCCAAGGGCATTGCCGAGCAGGCCGACCGCGCCGAAGCCCATCAGGCACCAGCCCACCAGCGTGCCGTCGAACCCGGCCAGGCGCTCAAGGATATCGGCCAGGTAGGTGTAGGCGGTGAACATGCCGCTGAACACCAGGATCGACAGCAGGATATGCCCCTGCATCAACGGGTTGCGCAGGATCCTGAACTGCGAGCGCAACGTGACCTGAGCATTCGCAGGCCGGGTCACCGGCAGATAAATGAACAGCAGCAGGGCCTTGATCAAAGCCACCACGGCGAGGATCGCGAACGCCGTGCGCCAGCCGAACATATCGGAAATCAAGGTGCCCACCGGAATGCCGAACACCGTGGCACAGACGATGCCGAAGCCGATCTTCTCGATGGCGCGCCCGGCAAAGTCCGGGCCGACGATATCCACCGCCGTCTCACTGGCCAGGGCCCAGAACACCGGCAAGCCCAGTGCGGGGATCAACCGCGCCACGGCCATCACCCAAATGTTCGGCGCCAGCGCCGCCACGGTGTTGGCGACGCCGAACAGGATCAGGATGCCGATGAACAGGCGCTTGCGCTGGAAGCGGGCGAAATAGGCCGTCAGGAACGGCCCGAAGGCGGCGACGGTGAATGCGAACAGGGTCACCAGCAAGCCGGCCTGGGACACGCTCACCTGCAGGTCACGGGCGATGGACGGTAACAGCCCGACGATCACGAACTCTGTGGTCAGCACGGTAAAGCCGGCGGCTGACAACAGCAAAATAGGGAACAGCATCAAAAACTCCGGAAACGACAACATCAACGACAACCCGAAGGTTTCGCTGACAAGTAGGCTTTAAAAGGATGCTGAATCTTAACAGAGTGTGTCATGCAGCGGGCATGAAAAAGCCCGGCGGTCCCCTCAGGCACACACCGGGCTTCAGGGTGACGGCTTAGAACGCGCCCATGTAATCGCGCTTGCCCACTTCCACACCGTTGTGACGCAGCAGGGCGTAGGCGGTGGTGATGTGGAAGAAGAACTGCGGCAGGCCGTAGGTCAGCAGGTAGGACTGGCCGCTGAAGCGCTTCTCTTTCGGCGTGCCTGGACGGGTGACGATCTCGATGCCTTCCTTGCCGTCGATTTGTGCAGGCGTGAGGGTGTCGATAAACGCCAGCACCTTGGCGATCAGGGCTTGCAGGTCGGCGAACGTCACCTCGCTATCGTCGTATTTAGGCACTTCAACCTCGGCCAGACGCGCGGAAACGCCCTTGGCGAAGTCGACAGCGATCTGCACCTGGCGCACCAGTTGGAACATGTCCGGGAACAGACGCGCTTGCAGCAAGGCGTTGGGTTCGATGTTTTTGGCGGTGGCGTGGGCTTCGGCTTTGCTCAACACACCGCTCAGGGCGGTGAGCATTTGTTTGAAGACCGGGATGGAAGCGGCGTACAGGGAAATAGTCATGGCAGTCTCATGGGTAATGGCACGGTTTGAACCAGCGGCGATTATAGACATGCTCGCCGCTTGTCTTTTATTTTTTCAGGCATAGGCTAGGCAGTTCACAGCATAGGGAAAGCGCGATGACGCACGAGACCGACACCCCCGAGCCGCGCCTGAACAGCACGGAAATCCGCATCCTGGGCTGCCTGATCGAAAAACAGGCGACCAACCCGGAAACCTACCCCCTGACCCTCAACGCCCTGGTGTTGGCCTGCAACCAGAAAACCAGCCGCGAACCGGTGACCAACCTCAGCCAGGGGCAGGTCGGCCAGAGCCTGCGCACGCTGGAAGGCCAGGGTTTTACCCGCCTGGTGATGGGCAGCCGGGCCGACCGCTGGGAACATCGCGTGGACAAGGCCCTGGAGTTGGTACCGGCCCAGGTGATCCTGATCGGCTTGCTGTTCCTGCGCGGGCCGCAGACCGTCAACGAACTGCTGACCCGCAGCGGGCGCATGCATGACTTCGAGGATGCCGAGCAAGTGGTGCACCAGCTGGAACGCCTGATTGCGCGTGGCCTGGCGTTGCTGGTGCCGCGCCAGGCCGGGCAGCGGGAAGACCGTTATACCCACGCGCTTGGGGACCCTGCGGATATCGAGGCGATCATCGCCGCGCGGGGCAATCCGGTGGAGCGTGGGACCGGTGGTGTTTCAATCGAGCGCGTCGAAGAGCTGGAAGCGCGGATTGCGGCACTGGAAGAACGCTTGGCGCTGCTGGAACAGGCTTGACACTGGCTGAAATGTGGGGACTGGCTTGCCTGCAATAGCGATCTGACAGGTCAAATACCTGTGACTGAAACACCGCTATCGCAGGCAAGCCAGCTCCCACATTGGATCTCTATTGTTGGCGAGAAAGCGTCCGGCGCGATGGCCCTGTGGGAGTTGTCGAGCCCCGGCGAGGCTGCGAAAGCGGTATGTCAGGCTACGAAGATGTTTTTGCTGCTCCCACATGGGTTCTCCATGTGTCCACTAACCCCGGGCAAACGCCACTGCCGCCTCGAACTGCGCCTGTGTCGGACGAACCCCGGTATACAACACAAACTGCTCCAACGCCTGGATGGCGATCACTTCCAATCCGGTAATCACCCGCTTGCCCTGGGCTCGACCCCGCACGATCAGCGGTGTTTCGGCGGGGATCGCTACCACATCGAAGATTGTCTCGGCGGCATCCACCGCGTCTGCGTCAAAGGCCAGTGCATCGGCCTCGGCACCGCCGGTCATGCCGATGGGCGTCACGTTGATCAGCATCTGCGGGCGCAATTTACCGAGGTCCGCCTGCCATTCGTACCCCAGGTTGCGCGCCAGGGCACGGCCTGCGGCTTCGTTGCGCGCCACGATCACGCCGTTGGCGTAGCCGCCATCCCGCAGGGCGCTGGCGACGGCCTTGCCCATTCCGCCACTGCCGCGCAGGGCGAAGGTCGAGTCCTTGGGCACCTGGTGTTTTTTCAGCAATTGCTCAACGGCAATGTAGTCCGTGTTGTAGGCCTTGAGGTGGCCGCCGGTGTTGACGATGGTGTTCAGCGAATCGATGGCTTTCACCGACTCGTCCAATTCGTCCACCAGGGCGATGGCCGCCTCTTTGAAGGGCATGGACACCCCGCAACCACGCACGCCCAGGGCGCGGATACCACCGATCGCGCCGGGCAAATCCTGGCTGCTGAAGGCTTTATAGTAGAAATTCAGACCCAGCTGTTCGTACAAGTGGTTATGGAAACGCAGGCCAAAATTCCCGGGGCGCGCCGACAATGACATGCACAATTGGGTGTCCTTGTTGGGGTGCATCTGCATGAATAACTCCTTTGAGTAAGCAAATCGGTACAGACCTTACACAACCTTTACCTATCGGCTGTGCTGTTTTTCAGAAATACGTTGTCTTAAAAGTATCCCCGCGACATTACTTGAGTCTATTGATTGCGGACCACAAGCGCAGGGGCTAACCGAGGAATGACCATGATTCGTACAATCCCCAAGATCGCCTTGCTTATCGGTGCACTCGCTATGGCAGGCCAAGCCTCCGCCCACGGTGGTGGATGGGGTGGCCCGGCCGTCTTGGGTGGGCTGATCGGCGCCGCCGTGGTGGGCTCCGTCGTGGCGAGCCAGCCACGTGAAGTCTATGTGCAGCAGCCCGTGTATGTTCAGCCGCAACCGGTGTATGCCGCCCCGCCGCCGGTCTACTACGCTCCGCCGCCACCGGTGTATGTGCAGCAACAGGTCTATTACCGCCCGGCGCCGGTGTATTACGGTCCACCGCGCGGCTACTACTACGGTCCTCCCCATGGCTATTACCGTCGCGGCTGGTAAACGTCGGACCGATGCCATTCAAAACAGGCCCCGCCCTCACGCGGGGCCTTTTTTTGTGCGCCGGGTCTGAATTGGCCGCGTCAAGGTCGCTGTGGGGACAATGGTTCAGGGGTAATCGCTCATGATTGATACCAATGGCCACTTGCCCGAGCGGTGCTCGCACTGTCATGTTTGCGTCACAACGTGCTTCCACTATCGATCCCTGTCCACCCTATAACAACAAGGACGACTGACCATGCCCACGCAAAACCCGCACCGCACCGCTGGCCTGTGTACGTCCAGCAAGGTCTACAGCGCCCTCACCGAGCTCAAACACCTGGAAGGCCACCGCAGCGCGAAGTTCCTCGCGCTGCTGGCGCAAAACCTGGTGCGCAAGGGCCTGGTCAGCGAGCAGGAAGTGGTGATCATGCTTGACCAGGTGGTGGACTGACGCCTCACGTCGATGTCGACTATCGAGACAGGTGATTTCACCCCGGCGCCCCGGGCCCGTAAGGTGACCTCCATAGTTATTGGAGGTCTCCCATGCCCACTATTCAGATCATGTCCGTCATCGGCAGCGCCGTCCCCGCTCCCCTTCGGGAACTGGGCCTGCTCGCCTGCTGGTACCTGGTCCGCGACGGCGAAGCCATCAGCGGCCCGCTCACCTCGTTGTCAGACGCCGAACAACAACTGCAACACGTCGCCCGCTTCCGGCTCCACGCTTGAGGTTCAAGGCAATGGCAATTTGACCCTTGGTTTGCTTTCGACAAACAGCGCCCAGGTGGACATGAACAATGCCGCCACCAGCGGCCCGATCACAAACCCGTTAAGACCGAACACCGACAGACCGCCCAGCGTCGAGATCAGGATCAGGTAGTCCGGCATGCGGGTGTCCTTGCCCACCAGGATCGGGCGCAACACGTTGTCGACCAAACCGATCACGAACACGCCGAACAAGGCCAATACCACGCCCTGCCAGATCGCGCCGCTCAACAGGAAATAGGCCGCCACCGGTCCCCAGACAATCCCCGCGCCCACCGCCGGCAGCAGCGACAGAAACGCCATCAGCACCGCCCAGAGCAATGCGCTGGGAATGTCCAGAAACCAGAAGATCAAACCACCCAACGCTCCCTGGGTCACCGCCACCAGCACGCTGCCCTTGACCGTCGCGCGCACCACCCGATTGAACTTGAGCTGTAACCGGCGTTTTTGCGGCTCGGCCAGCGGCACCGCCGTGCGCACCTTGCGCACCAGCTCCGGGCCGTCGCGCAGCAGGAAGAACAGCAGATACAGCATGATGAAAAAACTCACCAGAAAATCGAAGGTGCCCTGGCCAAAACTGAAGGCCTGGGACGCAAAGAACTGACTGCCCTGCATCGCGCTCTTGACGATCTTCTCCCGCAGCCCTTCCAGATTGCCCATGCCGAAACGGTCCAGCAGGTGCTGGAAGTACGGCGGCAACACGTTCTTGAACTGCTCGATGTAGCCGGCCACGTCGAGCTTGCCGCTCTCGATATTCTTGTAGAGCGTTGCGCCTTCTTGCACCAGCAACGCGCTGGTGATGATCACCGGCAGAATCGCGATGACCAGGCACGCACTCAAGGTGGTCAGCGACGTGAGGTTGCGGTTCCAGCCAAGGCGCAGCTGGAGGCGGCGTTGCATCGGGGCGAAGATGATGCCCAGGATGACCGCCCAGAACACCGCGCCATAGAACGGCAGCAATATCCAGATAAAGGCGATGGTCACCAGTGCCAGCAGCAGCACCAGCGTCTTGAATTGCAGGTTGGTTGGGTTCATGTCCGGTCCATGTCAGAAAGCTACGGGCCCGTGCAGGCCCTGTTGCTTAGTCCGCGGCGGAACCCGGGAGTGCCCCGGGGTTCTCGAACAAGCATAGACCGGCACCCTGCCCGCTGATCGACACCATCGTGCAATGTCCGCAGCCCACCCCCCGTGATGAGATGGCCCGGCACACCCGATGCTCCATCACGCTCCCCCGGGAGCCCTGCTGAACAGTGAGGCCACCATGCTTTTACACCTGTCGACCTGGTCTGAAATCGAGCAATTCCTCGAACGCAGCCGCACCATCGTCATCCCCATTGGTTCCAACGAACAGCACGGTCCCATCGGCCTGTTGGGCACCGACTGGATGTGCCCGCAAATCATTGCCCATCAGGCGCAGGAAAACGCCGATATTCTCATCGCCCCCACCTTCAATATCGGCATGGCGCAACATCACCTCGGCTTTGCCGGCACCATCACCCTGCGCCCCTCCACGTTTATTGCCGCGATCGAGGACTGGACCCGCTCCCTGGTCGCCCATGGTTTCGAGAAAATTTTCTTTCTCAACGGCCATGGCGGCAACATTGCCTCGATCGAAGCGGCGTTTTCTCAGCTGTACGCCGAAGCCAGTTTCGCCCGGCGCCCCGCCGGCTTTGCCTTGAAACTGACCAACTGGTGGGACCTGGAAGGCGTGGGCGCCCTGGCCAACCAGCAATTCCCCACCGGCCATGGCATCCATGCCACCCCTTCGGAGATCGCGGTCACCCAATGGGCTTACCCCGACTCGATCAAGTCCGCGAGCTATTCACCGCAAATCGCCAATTCCGGACCGATTCGCGAGGCCCATGACTTTCGCGCACGTTTCCCCGACGGCCGCATGGGCTCGGACCCAGGCCAGGCCACACCGGAAAAAGGCGGTGAACTGGTCAGCCTGGCTGCCCGGAGCCTGGTGCGCGAGCTGGAGGCGTTCAGCCACGAATCGGCACCGACAGGGCCTGTGAGCGGTTCGACTAATAACTGCTAACACCGCATAACGGGTAAAAAATCCCACAAGGCATCACTCTTGACGCTCACCACCGTCAGCCGTCAAGAGGGATGCAACCATGACCGAAGAGGATCGCGGCCACTGCCTGTGCAAGGAAGACCGGCTCTCCAATCAAGGGCTGTGCACATTGATGGCGCAGGTGGTCAAGGGCGACCGAAGCGCCGCACGGCGGCTCTCGACGCACATCGCACCACTCCTGCTCGCATTTTATGAAGGTCAGGCCCAGGTCGGGCGCATCCGGCCCGAGCGCGTTGAAAGCCTGGCTCGCGAAGCGTTCATGGCCGTGCTGGAACACCGCGCGGACTACGACTCGACCACCCCCTTTCGCGCCTGGCTGCTCACCATCGCCCGCGCCACGCTGCTCGATCACACGCCCGCCGCGAGCACCGCCCCGCTATCGACGCCTCCCCACTTGCAGTGGGCCATTTAAGCCCAGTGCCCACACCGTCAGCTTTCCCAGGACAGGCCCATGCCGAGCATCGAAAACATTCTGTATTCCAGTCACACCTTCACCATCGGCGGTCGAGAGGGCGCGGGGCACAGCGAAGATCGTCGCCTCGATGTCCAACTCTCCCCGCCCGGCGCCCCCGGCAGCGGCACCAACCCGGAACAATTGTTTGCGGTGTGCTGGTCGGCGTCTCTGCTGGCCGCGCTGCGCCACGCTTGCAACGCCCGCAAGATTGCGTTTCCGGCAACCGCAGCGATCGAGGCCCAGGTTGACCTGCTGCACGGAGAACAAGGCTTTTTCCTGCAAGCGCTGATCCGCGTGTCGCTGCCCGAGATCGACCCCGGGGTAGCCCACCGCCTGATCGAAGCGGCCCACCGCAATTGCCCTTACTCCAAAGCCACGCGCCACAACATCGAGGTGAGCTTCGTCTTGAGTTGACGCTCAGGACTCGATACCTACGTGCAATCGCCGCGTTCTGAGGGGTCTGGTTTGATGGCATCTGACACAACCACCAGAACAAAGGGAATCGAGCATGAAAAATCTGACGACAGCCGCCGGCGCACCTGTAGTCGACAACAATAATTCGCAAACCGCCGGCCCCCGTGGCCCCGTGCTGCTGCAAGACGTCTGGTTGCTGGAAAAACTCGCGCACTTCGACCGCGAAGTCATCCCCGAACGGCGCATGCACGCCAAGGGCTCCGGTGCCTTTGGCCACTTTACCGTCACCCGCGACATCAGCCGTTTCACCAAGGCCGACCTGTTCTCCCAGGTGGGCAAGACCACCGATATCTTCGTGCGGTTTTCCACGGTAGCGGGCGAACGCGGCGCCGCCGATGCCGAGCGGGATATTCGCGGTTTCGCGATCAAGTTCTACACCGAACAGGGAAACTGGGACCTGGTGGGCAACAACACCCCTGTCTTCTTCCTGCGCGACCCGCTGAAATTTCCCGACCTTAACCACGCCGTCAAACGTGACCCGCGCACCAACATGCGCAGTGCCCGGAACAATTGGGATTTTTGGACCTTGCTGCCCGAAGCCTTGCACCAGGTCACGATTGTGATGAGTGACCGTGGCTTGCCGCAGTCCTACCGACACATGCATGGCTTTGGCAGCCATACCTTCAGTTTCATCAGCCCGGCCAACGAGCGCTCCTGGGTGAAATTCACCTGGCGAACCGCCCAGGGCATCCAGAACCTCACCGACGAACAGGCCAACGCCGTAGTCGGCAATGACCGCGAAAGCGCCCAGCGAGACCTGTACACCAGCATCGAAGAAGGCCGTTTCCCGCAATGGAAACTCTACGTACAGATCATGCCGGAGGCCGATGCCGGCACCTACGGGATCAACCCGTTCGACCTGACCAAAGTCTGGCCGCACCGGGATTATCCGCTGCACGAAGTCGGCGTGCTGGAGCTCAACCGCAACCCCGACAACTACTTTGCCGATGTCGAACAGGCAGCCTTCAACCCCGCCAACGTGGTGCCGGGCATCAGCTTCTCGCCCGACAAAATGCTCCAGGCGCGCCTGTTCGCCTATGGCGATGCCCAGCGTTACCGCGTGGGCGTGAACCACCACCAGATCCCGGTGAACGCCCCGCGCTGCCCGGTCAACAGCTACCACCGCGACGGGCAGATGCGCACCGACGGCAATGCCGGCAGCACCCCGGGTTATGAGCCCAACAGCCACGCGCAATGGGTCGAACAACCCGATTTCCGCGAACCGCCGCTGACCCTGCACGGCAGCGCAGCGCACTGGAATCATCGCGAAGACGAAGACTACTTCTCCCAGCCCGGCGCACTGTTTCGCCTGATGAGTCCGACCCAGCGACAGGCGCTGTTCGACAACACCGCCCGCTCGATCCAGGGCGCCAGTGCTGCGGCCAAGGAACGCCATATCCGGCACTGCACCCAGGCCGATCCTGCCTATGGCGCCGGCGTTGCCCGCGCCATCGAACTACTGGGGTGAGCCAGATGGACCATATCGATCACATTATGGTTGTCGACGACGACCGCGAGATCCGCGAGCTGGTGAGCAATTACCTGAAGAAAAACGGCCTGCGCATCACGGTCGCCTCGGACGGTCGACAGATGCGCGCCCTGCTCGACGCCACGGTGGTGGACCTGATCGTGCTCGACATCATGATGCCGGGCGATGACGGGCTGGTACTGTGCCGCGAATTGCGCGCCGGCAAACACAAGGCCACGCCGGTCTTGATGCTCACCGCGCGCAGTGACGAGACCGACCGCATCATCGGCCTGGAAATGGGCGCCGATGATTACCTGGCCAAACCCTTCGCCGCCCGCGAGCTGCTGGCACGCATCAATGCGATATTGCGCCGCGCGCGCTCGCTGCCCCCCAACCTGGTGGTCAGCGAGGCGAGCCGCCTGCTGGCCTTCGGCAAATGGCGGCTGGACACCACGGCGCGGCACCTGATGGACGCCCAGGGCACTATCGTCAACCTGAGCGGCGGGGAATACCGGCTGTTGCGGGTCTTCGTCGATCACCCCCAGCGAGTGCTCAGCCGCGACCAATTGCTCAACCTCACCCAGGGCCGCGATGCCGACCTGTTCGACCGTTCCATCGACTTGCTGGTCAGTCGCCTGCGCCAGCGCCTGCTGGACGACGCCCGCGACCCGGCCTACGTCAAGACCGTGCGCAGCGAAGGTTATGTGTTCACCTACCCGGTGGAAATCCTCGGGGAAGCCTCATGAACGGGCCGCGCTGGCCGCGCTCCCTGGCCTCACGCCTGACCCTGATCTTCCTGACCAGCCTGGTCATCGCCCACGGCCTGTCGTTCGGGTTGCAGTTCTATGAGCGCTACCAGAGTGCAATGTCGCTGATGCTGGGCAACTTCGAACAGGACATCAACACCACGATTGCCATGCTCGAACGCCTGCCCGCCGAGGAGCGTCACGCCTGGTTGCCCCGTTTCGAACACGCCACCTACCGCTACCAACTGGACGAAGGGCTGCCCGGCCAGCCGATGAACATGGCCACGGCGCCCGCCTCCGCCCATTCGCTGGAAGCCATTCTGGGCCAGGATTACCCGCTGACCTTCACTACCATCCCCGACAAACGCCCGCATTATCAGGCGCACCTGCGCCTGCGCGACGGCACCCCGTTGACCATTGACGTACGGCCAGAGGTTTCGCCGTTGTCACCCTGGTTGCCGCTGGTCCTGGGGATTCAACTGTTACTGTTGCTCGGCTGCACCCTGCTGGCCGTGCGCATCGCCGTTGACCCCCTGACCCGCCTGGCGAATGCCGTCGACCGCCTGGACCCGAATGGCGGCGGCACTCGCCTCGATGAAAGCGGGCCCACCGAAGTGGCCTATGCCGCGGTCGCCTTCAACACCCTGCAAGAGCGCATCGCCACCCATATCAAGGAGCGCATGCAACTGCTGGCCGCCATTTCCCATGACCTGCAAACCCCCATCACCCGCATGAAACTGCGCGCCGAACTGATGGAAGAGTCGGTAGAACGGGAAAAACTGTGGAACGACCTCAGCGAAATGCAGCACCTGGTCCGCGAAGGCGTGGCCTACGCGCGCAGCATGGACGGCACCGTCGAGCCCAGCCGCCGCGTCGATCTACATTCGTTTCTGGACAGCCTCGTATTCGACTATCAAGACGTGGGCAAACAGGTGGTGCTCAGCGCGCCGACCGGCACCGTCATCGACACACGCCCCCACGCCTTGCGCCGGGTGCTGGTGAACCTGGTGGACAACGCACTGAAGTTCGGCAACCAGGTCACCGTCAACGTCGTGCTCCATTCCGACGCCTGCCTGCTGCTCCAGATCCTGGATCGCGGCCCCGGCATTCCCGAGGCGCAGCTCTGCGAGGTGATCAAGCCGTTCTATCGCGTGGAGAATTCGCGCAACCGCAACACCGGGGGCACCGGGTTGGGCCTGGCGATCGCGCAGCAACTGGCGTACTCCCTGCAAGGCACCTTGACCTTGTACAACCGCGAAGGCGGCGGGTTGTGCGCGCAGTTGGCGCTCCCGCGCTGCGAGGCGTCCTCGCCCTCAGCCACGGACCAGAAACTCGCGGGGTGAAGCACCGGTGGCCCGGCGAAACATCGCACTGAAGGCGCTGGCGCTGAGGTAACCCAGTTCCTGGGCGATCCGCCCGATGGGTTCGCCGTTTTCCAGGCGCTCCAGGGCGCAGGCCAGGCGCACTTGCTGGACCCACTGGCGGTAGGTCAGGCCGGTTTCCTTGAGAAACAGACGGATCAAGGTCCGCGAACTGGCCCCCACCGTGTCGGCCCAATATTCAACCCGATGGGTTTGCCCGGGTGCTTCAAGAATCGCGTTGCACACCACCCGCAGCCGGCGATCCACCGGCCAGGGGATCTGCAATGGCAACGTACGGGCCGCCGCCAATTCACTGAGGATCAACGCCACCACATGGGTATTGCGACCGTCGAGGGCATATTCGATGGGTTCATTGGCCAGCACCAGGATCAGTTCGCGCAGCAGCAGCGAAACATCCACGATCCGGCAACGGTCGCCAAAACAGGCGGCCGCGTCGGCCTGGATATAGATCGAACGCATCTGCACCGGCGTGAGCATCAACTGGTCGTGCTCTTCCTCGGCGGGAATCCACAGGGCCCGCTTGGGCGGCAGGAACCACAGGCTGCCCTGGGCCACCGCGCGCATGACCCCGCTGACCGCGTACAACAACTGGCCGTGGCGGTGGGTGTGCGGCGGGTTGTAGGCACCGGCGGCCTGGTCGCGCACCAGCGCCGTCAGCACGCGCGGCACGTCCTGGTAATCCAGGTAGTCCTCGCTGCGACCGTTCAAACCGCCGGGCTTACCGACGGTGCGGGCATCTTGCTTCATCGCGTTTCCATGGGTTGTCACTTTGTCGATACAAGCTGGCATTTGTCGATTGTTTCACATTGCTACGATCCGCTCGACTCATCCTTTCGAAGAGCACACAGACATGACCTCCACCGACAAACACAGCCTGGCCGCCGTCATCGGCCTGTTGGTGCTGTCCATCGCCCTGCGCCCGGCCATCGTGTCCATCGGGCCGATCCTGCTGTTGATCCAGGATCAATTTGACTTGAGCTTCACCCAGGCAGCCTTGCTCACCTCGATTCCGGACGTGTGCATGGGCATTCTCGCCCTGCTGGCCCCCACGCTCACCCGGCGCTTCGGCACCGACCGCTGCGTGATCGCGGCCCTGGTGCTGATCGGGGTTGCCTGTCTGCTGCGGGCGCTGTCGCCAAACGCTACGTCACTGTTGCTCACCACCTTTGTGATCAGTGTCGGCATCGCCATCGCCGGGGCCTTGATCGGCGGCTGGATCAAAACCCACTTTGCCCACCGACCGGCGTTTTTCATGGGCATTTATGCCGCGGGCTTGAGCGTGGGGGCAACCCTTTCGGCACTGTTCACCGCGCCCATTACCGAACTCGTCGACTCCTGGCGCGTGGGCGCTGGCCTGTGGAGCCTGTTGAGCGTCACGGCAGTGATCAGTTGGCTGTGGATGGCCAGGCGGTTCGCCGCCGGCACTGCCCAGCCCGCGCTCCAGGCTGCCCGCTCGGTACGGCTGCCGTGGAGCAACCCGCAAGCGTGGCTGGTGGCGCTGTATTTCGGCGCCAGCCAATTCGTGGTCTATGCCCTCTTTGCCTGGCTCGCGCCGGCGTCCACCGAACGGGCCGTGACCCATTTGTCCGCCGGTACCCTGCTTGGGCTGTTCACCGCCGTGTTCGCGGTCGCCAGCGTCGGCGCGGGCCTGATACCCGGCAAGGCCCATGACCGGCGTGGCCTGCTGGCCATTTGTACGCTGATCGCCCTGCTGGGTACCGCCGGCATGGCGTTTGCGCCAGCGGCCTGGCCAACGCTGTATGTGTGGCTGGTAGCGATTGGCCTGGGGATGTCGTTCACCGTCGGCATGACCTTGCCCCTGGACAACGCCACCACCCCTGCCGAGGCCGGCGCCTGGACGGTGTTCATGCTGTTTGTCGGCTACCTGGTGGCGGCCCTGGGCCCGCTATGTTTCGGTGCGTTGCGCGACTACACGGGCAACTACGATCTGGCCTATGCGCTGCTGTTCGGCGTGCTAGCCTTCATGCTTTGCCTGACGCCGCTGCTCAAGCCGGCCCCGGCCAACGCACCTGAACCTGCCTTGCCTTTGTCGAGAGCCCGATAGTCGTGCCATTCGCCCCTGACGATCAGCCTGAATCCGCAGATGTGTATTTTGCCTTTGGCCCCTTCCACGTGGTGCCCGGCAAACGCCTGCTCACCAAGAATGGCGTGCCGGTGGAGATTGGCGGTCGCGCGTTCGACCTGCTGATCGCCTTGCTCGAACGTCCCGGGTGTGTGGTGTCCAAGCGCGAGTTGATGAGCCTGGTATGGCCCCACTTCGTCGTCGAGGAAGGCAGCCTGCGTTTTCATATGACCGGGCTGCGCCGCATTCTGGGCGAGGGCAAAGACGGCGCACGCTACATCAATACCCAGATGGGCGTCGGCTATGCATTCGTGGCGCCGATCACCCGTGTCGCCGCCGTCCTCGCCACGCAACAGAGCCCCAAGCGGACGGCCAGCGTCGGCGACTTGCCGCCGCGCCCCGGTTTGATTGGCCGCGACGCGGACGCCGCGCGGGTCATGGTGCAACTGCTGCAACCCCGGCTGCTGACCCTGGTCGGCCCCGGCGGCGTGGGCAAGACCAGCCTGGCGGTGGAAATCGGCCATCGCGGCGCTGAGGATAGCCCCGTGTACTTCGTCGACCTGGCCCAGGTCGAGGATGATCACCTGGTGCTCGTCGCCCTCGCCAGTGCACTGAGCATTGCCGTACAGGCCGAAGAACCGATGCGGGTGTTGCTCGCGCACCTGCGTTCGCAACGGCTGCTGCTGATCATCGACAACTGTGAGCATCTGATCGATGCCGTCTGCACCATCGTCGAGCAGATCCGCGATGCGGCCCCTGGCGTGACGATTCTGGCCACCAGCCGCGAGCCTTTGCGTGCCCGCGCAGAGCATGTGTACCGGCTCAGCCCGCTGGGGTTTCCCGAGCAATTGCAGGGCCTGAGCGTTGAGCAACTGCTGGCGTTTCCCGCCGTGCAGCTGTTTATCGAACGGGTCTGCGCCAGCAACACCGCGCTGACCCTGGCGCCCTGCGATACCCACCTGATCGCCGACATGTGCCAACGCCTGGAAGGCATGGCGCTGCCCATCGAATTGGCTGCCGTGCGCGTCGCCGTGCATGGCGTGCACGCCACCCACACCCTGCTTGGCGAGCGCTTTTCCCTGGGCTGGGCAGGCCGCAGGACCGCCCAGCCACGGCATCAGACCCTGCGCGCGATGCTCGACTGGAGCTACGACCTGCTGGCGGTCAACGAGCGCCTGGTATTCGATCGCCTGGCGGTGTTCGTCGGACCGTTTTCCCTGGAGGCGGCCTCGCACATCGCCGCCGATGACTGGATCGATTCCCTGTGCGTCGCAGCGACACTGGACGAGCTGGCCGCCAAGGGGCTGGTCAGCGTGGACCGCAGCAACGCCACCGCTGCCTATCGGTTGCTGGAAATGACCCGCGCCTACGCCCGGGAAAAACTGCTGGCGCGCGGCCCTGCACAGGTCCACACGCTAGCCTTTCGACACGCGGCGTACCACATGGAACTGCTCAAGCACCTGGGCGATAACCCCTACGACATCTTCGACAGTTCCGCACGGCTGGGCACCCAGTTGGGCAATATCCGCAGCGCCCTGGAATGGAGCTTCGGCCCCCAGGGCGACCCCGGCCTGGCCTTGCCGCTGGCGGCGGCCAGCGCGCAACTGTTCCTGCATTTTTCGCTGCTGGTGGAATGCCGCACCTGGTGCGCGCGCGCCACGGAGCTGCTGGAACTCGGCTTTTTCGGCACCCCAACCGAAATGGAATTGCAGGCGGCCCTCGGCCTGGTGCTGATGTTCACCAAGGGCAACAGCGCGTCGGCGGAGAAAGCCCTGTTGCGGGCCCTGGACATTGCCGTCAGCCTGCATGATCACCGCTCCCAATTGCGCCTGTTGGGGCGCTTGCAGATCTTTTACGAGCGCATCGGCGACTTCGCCGCGTCCCTGGCCTGGGCCGAACGCGCGGTAGAGGTCGGCGCCGTGATCGGCAAGCCCGAAGCCATTGCCGTGGCCGCTTCGCTGGCGGGCATTTCCTATCACCTGTTGGGCAATCAGGTGCTGGCGCGCGAGGCATTGGAACGCTCCTTGCGCAACACCTTGCCGGCGCAACGCAGCCTCACCATTCACTACGGTTTCGACCATCGCAACCGCACCGGCCTGAGCCTGGCGCGCACACTGTGGCTGATGGGTTTTCCCGACCAGGCCAGGACGCGTGCGCAGCAAGTCGAAAGCGAGGCGGCCGAGTTGGACCACGCCGCCACCTCGTGCATTGCGCTGGTCTGGACTCTGCAAATCTACATCTGGACCGGCGACCTGGACATCGCCACCGAACGCCTGCACACCTTCAAATCCATCGCCGAAGACAATGCCTTTGGCCCCTACATCGCCGCCGCCACGGGCATTGGCGCCGCCATCGCCATTCGCGCGCAGCAGCCCGGCAATGCCGTGGCCATGCTCGAAGAAACCCTGGCGCGCCTGCGCGGCATGCGCTACGAACTGCTCACCACCACGTTTGAAATTGCCCTCGCCGAAGGCCTGATACTGGAAGGCCAGCTCGACAAGGCCCGTGTGCAGGTCGACACCACCCTCGCCCACTGCCGGCGCAGCGGCGATGCCTTCGCCCTGCCCGAACTGCTGCGCCTGCAAGCCAGCCTGGTGCCCGACGATCAGCGCGTGGCCGAGGCGTTGCTGGAGGAGTCCCTGGCGCTGAGCCAACAGCAGGGCTCGCGCAGTTGGGCATTGCGCAGCAGCCTCGATCTTGCCGCGCGCTGGCAGGCGCAAGGTCGCGGCAGCGAGGCCCAGCGTTTGCTGAGCCAGTGCCGCGAGCAGTTTTCGGAAGGCTTCGACACCCAGGACCTGCGCCAGCTTCAGGCGCGCCTGGAGACCTGTCGAGCCTGATGGAGGCTCAGGGCTTGGCCGCCGCACGCAATGGCCGGAAGGCTTCGCGCAGTTCTTCGCTGAACAATTGCGGCTGCTCCCAGGCGGCGAAATGCCCACCCTTGCTGACCTGGTTGTAGTACGACAACGACGGGTAGGCGCGCTGTGCCCAGGTTTTCGGCGCCTGGTAAATCTCGTGGGGGAACACGGTAATGCCCACCGGCACCTTGATGGTGTCGGTCTTCTGCGCGGCGGCGCTGAAGTTATTGTTGTTGTTCTCCCAGTAGAAACGCGAGGAGGACGCACCGGTGTTGGTCAGCCAGTACAGGCTGATGTCATCGAGCATTTCATCGCGGTTGAGCACGCGCTCGGGCTGGCCATCACTGTCGGTCCAGGCGGCGAATTTCTCGTACATCCAGGCCGCCGTGCCCGCCGGCGAGTCGGCCAGCAGGTAGCCGATGGTTTGCGGACGAGTCACCATCATTGCGCCATAGGCGGCGTTGCGACCGAAGAAGGTACTCAGCGAGGTGTACGCCTTGCGCTCTTCCGGCGTCAGCGCGGCAGGCGCCGGCTCACCACTGTTGATCGGCTTGACCAGCTCCGGCGGTACGGTCGCCGGCATGTTCAAGTGGATACCCAGCAGACCGGGAGGCGCCAGGCGGCCCAGGGCGTCGGAAATCACCGAACCGTGGTCGCCGCCCTGGGACACATAGTGTTTGTAGCCCAGGCGTTTCATCAGCACATCCCAGGCTTTGGCGACGCGGTCCGGGCCCCAGCCCAGCTCGGTGGGCTTGCCGGAAAAACCATGGCCGGGGATCGACGGGATCACCACATCGAATGAGTCTTCGATGCGGCCACCGTAGGCCACCGGGTCGGTCAGCGGGCCAATGGTCTTGAGAAATTCGAACTGTGAACCCGGCCAGCCATGGGTCAGAATCAGCGGCATCGCGTTGGGGTTGCGCGAGCGAACGTGAATGAACTGGATGTCGACACCGTCGATGGTGGTGATGAATTCAGGCAGTGCATTGAGCTTGGCCTCGGCCTTGCGCCAGTCGTAGCCATTGCCCCAATACTTGACCAACGCCTGGACCTGCGCCAGTTGCACGCCCTGGGAAACGTCGTTGACGGTTTCCTTGTCGGGCCAGCGGGTGGCGGCGATGCGTTTGTGCAGGTCAGCCAGTTGCGCGTCATCGACGTGAATGCGGTAGGGACGGATGGCATCGGAAGCCGCCCACGCGGCGTGGCTGCCGGCGAGCAGCGCCAGGCCAAGCAACGAGGCCTGGCAGCGAAGCCGGAGGGAAAGGGACGAAGCTGCAAGCATGATGGATCTCCTGTCGGCGCACGGCGCCCTGATGGCCTGTGCGAGGCCGATCAGACCATCGGCGCCAGCGGGGGACGATTGCACGTAGGTGTCGGTCGATACCTTGGTATGACTTGCCAGCGCCGCCGCCCGATGCTGCCATCCACCTTCGATAAGAACAGGACCCGCTACAGATGAGTGAACAGGCAATCGGCACGGCGATACACAGGACCTCGACAGGCCGCGCCGCGTGGACCGTGGTGGGACTGTGCATGCTGTTCAATGTGATCGACGGCCTGGATGCGATGGCCATGGTGTTCACGGTGCACCGCGTGGCGGCGCTGTGGTCATTGAGCGCGGCCCAGGCGGGCCTGCTGCTCAGCGCCAGCCTGGTGGGCATGGCGGGCGGCTCATTGTGTGTCGGTGCGATGACGCAGCGCTTCGGGCGGCGTCCCGTGGTGCTGGCCAGCCTGTCGCTCAGCGGCGTGACAATGTTGTTGGGGTTCTGGAGCCAGGGGTTTTACAGCTTGCTGTGCCTGCGCATGCTCACCGGTCTCGGCGTGGGCGCCGTGCTGGTGTGCGCCAACGTACTCACTCACGACCATGCGCCACCGCGCCATCGCAGCCTCGGGATTGCCCTGCAATCGGTGGCCTTTGCCCTGGGCGTGACCCTGGGCGGTCTGCTGGCGCATCGGCTCAACGACAGCCTCGGCTGGCGTTATGTGTTTCTGGCCGGGGGCGGCCTGACGTTGCTGGTGGCTGCGATCGGCGCGCGATGGCTGCGTGAGTCCGCCTCACCGCTGGCGATCGAACACCCTGCCCCGCGCTATCGCGACCTGATCAGCCGCGGGCATTGGCAGTCGACCTGCACCCTGGCAGCCGTGTGTTTCTTGTTGATGTTCGGTTTTTACTTCGTGATGAGCTGGACGCCCATGCTGTTGACGTTGGGCGGTTTTTCCGAACGGCACGGCATCACCGGCGGCATGCTGCTCACCCTCGGCGGTATGTGCGGCGCATTGCTGCTGGGCCTGGGCGCCAATCGCCTGGGTTGCCATCGACTGCTGGGGGCATGCCTGTTGCTCAATGCCCTGCTGATGCTGTCGATGGTCTCGGTCGCCCATGTTCCGGCGCTGGCGGTGGTGATGGGGTTTACGGTGGGGTTGTCGCTGTATGCCGCCGTCGCCGCGCTGTTCGTGATGGCGCCCCAGGCGTTCGATAGCGCGGTGCGCACCCGGGGCGTGGGCCTGGTGCTGGCCACCGGGCGACTGGGTGCGATCCTGTCGCCGACGGTCGCCGGGGTGTTGCTCGACGCCCAGTGGCGCCCTCAAGACCTGTTCACCTTCTATGCGGGCAGCCAGCTGCTGGCGGCCCTGCTGATCGGGCGAAACCGCCGGCCTACGCCTGAGGCAGGATGATCAGCTTGCCCGTGGTCCGACGCGACTCGATATCCCGATGGGCCTGATGCGCCTGCGCCAAGGGGTAACGCTGGCCGATAGTGACGTTGAGCCTGCCGGTGCTCACCCAGGTGAACAATTGCTGCGCGCGCGCAAGCAAGGCTTCGCGAGTGCGCACGTGGTGCATCACCACCGGGTAGGTCAGCTTGATGCTGCGCGGGATGGAGAAGATATCGATCGGCGCGATCGGGTCCATGAACGGGCCATACAGCGCCAGGGTGCCGAAGTAGTCCAGCAGGTTGATCGATTCGCTGAAGCCTTCGTTGCCCGTGCCGTCGTACACCACGTTCACCCCATGGGTGCCCACCAGCCGCTCGACCTGGCTGGCGATGTGCCCGGCGTGGCCGATCACCGCGTAATCGGCGCCGGCAGCCAATACGGCATCGACCTTGTCGGCATGGGACACCCGGCCAATGACCTTGCCTCCCAGCAGCTTGACCATTTGCGTCAACATCAGCCCCACGCCACCGGCGGCGGCATGGATAAACGCCACGTCGCCCTTCTGGATGGCATGCACATCGAACACCAGGTTGCTCGCGGTCAGCCCCTGCATCATCAGGCCGGCAGCCGTCTCGAAGTCGATCTCTTCGGGCAGCGGCACCAACTGGCTGACGGGGGCGATCACCTGCTGGGCATAACTGCCAGGTACGAAATACCAGGCCACCCGGTCACCCGGCGCCACCTCGGTCACGTCCGGCCCGGTCGCCAGCACCACGCCCGCGCCTTCCGCGCCCAGTGTCATCGGCAACGCGCCGGCGGCGCCGAGGCCCCGACGGGCGCCGGTGTCCATGAAATTCACACCGGCGGCCATCACCTGAACCCGTGCTTGCCCAGGCCCTGGTCGTGCAAGAGTCGTCTCTTGCACGACCAGGACGTCGGGCTCTCCAAATGTGTCGATCATTACCGCTTTCATCGTGTTCACAGCCTTCGAGATCCGTCAGCGCCGGAGGGCGCTGAAACCTGTCTCAATGCTGTGCAGCCCGTGTATCCACGGCATGTCGGCAAAGCGGGTGGTTTGAAAGGCTGTGTAACCTCAACCCTGCTGGATACAGTGGCTTACATTCACACCAGGTTAAGCACCACCTCGATGTTGCCGCGCACGGCCTTGGAATACGGGCACGTCTGGTGGGCGGCCTCGATCATTGCCAGTGCCACGTCACGCTCCAGCCCCGGCAGGCTGACGTTCAAGCGCGCGCGCAGGAAGTAAGCATCGCCTTCCAGGCACAGGTCGACTTCGGCATCGATGGCCACGTCGCTCGGCAGTTCGACCTTCAGCTTGCGTGCCGCCAGCCCGAGGGCACCATCGAAACAGGCCGACCAGCCGGCAGCGAACAACTGTTCGGGGTTGGTGCCGCTGCCCTTGGAGCCCGGCAGGGAATGGACGATGTCCAGGCGCCCGTCGTCGCTGCGCGAGGTGCCGCCATCGCGTGCACCGGTGGTGTGGACTTTGGCGGTATAAAGTACTTTCTTGTTGGCAGTCATCGCAGAGTTCCTGAGAGTTGAGAGAGGCGCGGTCGGGATGCGCGGCCCCATCAGAACAGAACCCCTGCCGGCCAGCGATAACACCAAGGTATCGCCCGATGGCCGCCGCGTGCGGCATGTGACACCTAAGTATGATGGGCGAACGCCGGCCCACAGGGCATCCTGCCCCCCACGGCGCCTGTAGATAGAGAAGCGGAATGTCGAATGAATTCGATCGCGTCGTCGATGCGCTGCCTGGCCTGGCGTTTACCACCCGGGAGGACGGCGGCGTCGACTGCGTCAACCAGTGCTGGTGCGCCTACACAGGGCACAGCGCACAGCAGGCCGCCGATGCGGGCTGGCTGTCGGCCGTGCATCCGGAAGACCTGCCCGGCACGGTCAACGCCTGGAAAGACGCGGTGCGCAGTGGCCAGCCCTATCGCAAGGAGCTGCGCCTGCAACAAGCGGACGGCACTTACCGCTGGTTCGTCAGCGACGGCAAACCGATGCGTGATGACCAAGGCACGATCCTGCGCTGGTGGGTGATCAGCGTGGACATCGACGAACAGAAGCGCGACAAAGCCCTGATCGCCCGTACGCTGGCCGAAGTCAGCGCCTCCCAGGACCGCCTGAACACCATCATCAATGCCATCCCCGGGTTTGTGTGGAGCGCCGCGCCCGATGGCAGCGTCAGTTTCGTCAACCAGCGCTGGTGCGATTTCACCGGCATGAGCCTGGACGAGGCGCGCGGAGACGGCTGGGCGCGCGCAGTGCACCCCGACGACGCCGAGCCCCTGGCCCAGCGCTGGGGTGCGTTGCTGCAAACCGGCGAAGCCGGAGAATACGAAACCCGGCTGCGCCGCTTCGACGGCGACTATCGCTGGTTTCTCGTGCGTGCGGTGCCGCAGCGCGATGCCTGGGGCGCGGTGACATGCTGGTATGGCGAGAACACCGATATCGAAGACCGCAAACGTGCCGAAATGCTCGCGGCCAGCAGCGCCATCGAGCATCGGTTATCGGAAGAAACCCTGAGCAAGGTGCGCTCGGAACTGGCGCACTTGGCGCGGGTGGCCAGCCTGAGCGCGGTGACCGCCTCGATTGCCCACGAAGTCAATCAGCCCCTGGCCGGCATCATCACCAATGCCAGTACCTGCCTGCGCATGCTGGGCGCCGACCCGCCGAATGTCAGCGGAGCCCTGGAAACCGCGCGGCGCACCATCCGCGATGGCAACCGTGCCGCCGATGTGATCAACCGGCTGCGCGCGTTGTTTTCGAAAAAAGACATCACCCTCGAAAACGTCGACCTGAACGAAGCCGTGCGGGAAGTCATCGCCATGCTGCTCAGCGAACTGCAGCGCAATGGCGTGACCCTGCACCCGGAACTTGCCGACCACCTGCCGCGGGTCAAGGCCGACCGCGTGCACGTGCAGCAAGTGATCCTCAACCTGATTCTGAATGCCACCGAGGCGATGAACACCATGACTGGCCGCGCGCGGCACCTGTACGTCACCACCGGCCTGGACGAACACCAGCACGTCTGCCTTGCCGTGAAGGACAACGGCTGCGGTTTCGACCCGCTGGACGCCGAGCGTCTGTTCACGGCGTTCTACACCACCAAGACCACCGGCATGGGCATTGGATTGTCCATCAGCCGCTCGATCATCGAGCAGCATGACGGGGCGCTGTGGGCCAGCCTCAATAACGGGGCTGGCGCCACGTTTCAATTCACCCTGCCCCCGGTGACCGATACCAGGGAGGGTATCTGATGGAAAAGCCATTGCTTGTCGCGGTCGTCGATGATGACGAGTCGGTACGCGAGTCCCTGCCGGACCTGCTCAATGAGTTCGGGTTTGCGGTCCAGGCGTTTTCTTCGGCGCGAGCCTTTCTGGCATCGCCCGATGTGGCCGACACCCGCTGCCTGATCCTCGATGTGGCGATGCCGGGCATGTCCGGCCCGGAACTGCACAAGACCCTCAAGCTGCACGGCCATGCCATCCCCGTGATTTTCATCACGGCCCAGGGCGATGCCGGCGAGCGGCAGAAACTGATGCGCCATGGCGCGGTGGACTGCCTGATGAAACCGTTCAGCGAAGCCCAGTTGCTCAAAGCGCTGAGCGCGGCGCTTCCGCTGGACTGAGCGGGCCCATTTGAAGGAGCTATCCTGATGCATTCGACCCACTTGATCGTCCCTGCACGCAGAGCCGCGCCCATGACCGAACCCCTGCCGATCGTATTCGTTGTCGACGATGATGTTTCCGTACGCGAATCCCTGGAGCTGCTGATACGGTTTTCGCAGTGGCAGCCTCAACTGTTCGAATCGGCCCAGGCCTTTCTCGGCCAGCCGCGCAGCGCCGTGCCCAGCTGCCTGGTGCTGGACATCAACCTGCCCGACCTCAACGGCCTGGATTTGCAGGCCGCCATCGCCCGGGAACGTCCCGACACACCGATCATCTTCATCACCGGCTACGGTGACATCCCGCTGACGGTGCGCGCGATGAAAGCCGGGGCCGTGGAGTTCCTGACCAAACCCTTCAATGACGACGTGCTGCTCGCCGCCATTGCCAACGCGCTGGAAAAAAGCCGTGCCTTGCTGGATCAGGAAGATCAACTGCGTACCCTGCGGGCCGCCTACGCAACCCTGACGCCACGGGAGCAGGAAGTGATGGCCAGGGTTGTCGCAGGGCAAATGAACAAGGTGATTGCCTGCGACCTGGCCATCAGCGAGATCACCGTCAAGGCCCATCGCGGAAAAGCGATGCGCAAAATGAAGGCCCGCTCATTGGCGGGCCTGGTCAAGATGGCGGCGTTGCTGGCAACGCCGCTGCATTGAGTCACTGCGAAGCCTTGGCCTCATTCAACAGCGTCTGGATCATCTGCTCCTGAGCCTCGTAGCGGCCTTCGCCAAAGTGGGTGTAACGCACTTGCCCCTTGGCATCGACCAGGTAATGGGCTGGCCAGTACTGGTTATCGAAGTTGCGCCAGATCGCATAGTTGTTGTCGATGGCCACCGGGTAAGTGATGCCCAGCTTGCGTACCTGGTCCTTGACGTTGCCGATGATGCGCTCATAGCCGTATTCCGGGGTATGCACGCCGATCACCACCAGGCCGTCCTTCTCGTACTTCTTCGCCCACTGCTTCACGTAGGGCAAGGTGTGCTGGCAGTTGATGCAGTCGTAGGTCCAGAAGTCCACCAGCACCACTTTGCCCTTCAGGGATTCACGGGTGAGTTCCGGTGAGTTGAGCCATTCGACCGCGCCGGCCAGCGACGGCATGGCGCCCTTGGCGTTGTCCTGCGCCGGATCGGCCTTGACCTTGCTCACCACGTAATCCACCACTTTGGGGACGTTTTCCAGCACGCCTTTTTCCAGGCTGCTGACGCCTTCGGACGAGGTACCGGCCAGCAGGGTCTTGTCTGCGCCGGTGGAAATCACCACTGCCGCCGCGAGTACCGCCACCCCTGCCCCACGGCGCAACCAGCCGGTAACCGGAATCGACGCCTTGAGCCGGTTGACCAGGCCACGCCCGGCGAAGATCAAGGTGCCCAGGGACAACGCGCTGCCCAGGCCGTACGCCACCAGCAGCAGGCTGGTCTGCGCATTGGCGCCTTGCAGCATCGCGCCCGTGAGGATCACTCCCAGGATCGGCCCGGCGCACGGCGCCCAGAGCAAGCCGGTGGCGACGCCGATCAGCAACGATTTCAGTGGGCCGGACAGCGTGCGGCTGTCGGGGTCGATGCGGTTGCCCAGCAGCACGAACGGGCGTGCCAGCCAGCTGCCGACCCGTGCCGAGATCAACGACAGCGCAAACAGCACCATCACGATCAGCGCCACATGGCGGCCGGTGTTATTGGCCTGTATCACCCATTCACTGCTGACCACCGCCAGGCTGGAGATCAGCGCAAAGGTGAGGACCATGCCACCGAGGGTCAGCAGGATCGAACTGCGGGTACGGTCGACGCCGGCGAACAAAAACGGCACCACCGGCAGGATGCAAGGGCTGAGGACGGTCAGGATGCCGCCCAGGAATGCGATGAGTAGCATGATGTTCACCTTATCGATCAGAAAGACGGCCTCAGGCCGTCTGGTTGTCCAGTGCTTGACCGAGCGGCGTGCGACGGCTGCCGTCCTCGACCAGCAAGTCTTGGCCAGCGGCCTGGTTGACCGGCGTCAGCTGGAAGCAGGTGCTGGCGGAGCAGCTGCTTTTTTCCACGGCGGCGTTGGCGTGCACGGCGGTGCCGGCAAGGGCGAAGGCGGTAGCGGTCAGAAAACGAGTCAGGTGGTTCATGGCGGTTTTTCCTGTATCAAAAAAGGGAGGATGGGTGAGGCACTCAGTTGTCGCCGACGCAGCCGTCACCGAACTTGAGGTAATCGAGCACTTGGGTGTTGTCATGGGAGTCCAGGTAGGTCATCCGGGCATTCACCACACCGCAGACCGTCTTGGATTCCTGGCTCATCGACACCACGCGCTTGATGTCCAGGTGAGTGCCGTAGTTGTAGGTCTGTGGGGTGACGGCTTCGGCACGGGCCGACAAGGTGCAGACGTTCAGGGCAGCGAACAGGCAGGCGGCGTAGATGGCTTTGGTGTTCATGGCGATGATCTCCGGGCTTCAGGGTTGGAGGCGGTGTGCCTCGTTGGAAGCCATTAAAAGCCCCGGAGGTATCGCGCCTGTGTCGAAAAAGCCCGTGGGTAAATCGGTACGTATCCACAGCCCCCGTCGATACACAGCGATACAAAAAGCCCGAGGGACAACCCGGATCCGCCAACCGTGGTTGTCCCTCGACGACGCTCTAGCAGGTCGCCTCGCAAAACCGGCGAATCGCTGCACAAGCCTCGCCCAGCGAGTCGTCATCCAGCGCATAGGCAATGCGCAGGTACGGCGCCAGGCCGAAGGCAGTGCCCGGCACCACCGCCACGTTGGCCTCTTCGAGCAAGGCCTGGGCCACGTCTTCATCGGTGTGCAACAACGTGCCGGCAGGCGTGGTACGCCCGAGCAGGCCGGCGCAGGACGCAAAGGCATAGAAAGCGCCGGAGGGCGTCAAGCACGCCAGTCCCGGGGTGGCATTGAGCGCGGCCACCAGCCGGTCGCGGCGCTGTTCGAAGACGGCCCGCGACTGCTGGATAAAGTCCTGCGGGCCATTGAGCGCCGCCAGCGCCGCTTGCTGGGAAATCGCGCTGGCCCCCGAGGTCTGCTGACCCTGGAGTTTTTCCATGGCCGCCAGCAACCAGCGCGGCCCGGTGGCAAAACCGATGCGCCAGCCGGTCATGGCATAGGCCTTGGACACGCCGTTCATGGTCAGCACCCGCGACATCAGCCGGGGCTCGACCTGCGCCAGGGTGTGAAAGGCCTGGCCGTCGAACAGCAGGTGTTCGTAGATGTCGTCGGCCAGCACCAGCACGTGGGGATGGGCGAGCAGTACGTCCGCCAACCCGCGCAGTTCGTGCCGGCTGTACACCGCGCCGGTGGGGTTGGAGGGTGAGTTGAGGATCAGCCAACGGGTGTTGAGGGTGATCGCCCGGTCAAGGGCGGCCGGCGTCAGCTTGAAACTGTCCTCGGCGCCGCATGCCACGACCTTCGACGTACCGCCGCACAGCTCGACCATTTCCGGGTAGCTGACCCAATACGGCGCGGGCACGATGACTTCGTCCCCTTCGTTGAGGGTGGCGGCCAGGGCGTTGTAGATCACATGCTTGCCGCCATTGATGACCATCGTGTCTTGCCAGGTCACCTCCAGGCCGTTCTCACGGCGGAACTTCTGCGCCACCGCTTCACGCAGGGCACGCACGCCGGCCACCTGGGTGTAGCGTGTGTGGCCGTTGCGGATCGCATCAATACCGGCCTGGCGGATGTGCTCCGGGGTGTCGAAATCCGGCTCGCCGGCACACAGCGAGATGATCGTTGCGCCCTCGGCACGACGCTCGGCCACGCGGTCGATGATGCGGTAAGTCGCCGAAGGCCGGGCCTGGGCCAGACGTGTGTTCAGCCGTTGAATGTTCACGAGCCTTTCCTTTGCAGTGTGTGATAACCGAGGGTTTCGCGGGCTTGCTTGAGGGTCTTGCCTGCCTCGATCAGTGCGCGGATCTGCGCTTCGACGGCTTCGATCTGCCGGGCGACCCGAGCCACTTCGGCGGCGCGGGCGCGGGGCACTACCAGCACGCCATTGGCGTCGGCCACGACGATGTCCCGCGAGCACACGCGAACCTCGCTGATCGCCACTGGCTGGTTCACCGCCAGCACTTCCACACGGTCCTTGCCGGTGCGCATGTAGCGGCCCTTGGTGAACAACGGGTAGCCATCCCCCAGCGCCTTGCTGACATCGCGACAGACGCCGTCGATCACCGTGGCGGCAATGCCCCGCGCCCCGGCGTACTGGGTCATGATGTCGCCCCACACGGTGCAGTCGGTGCGGCCCGCGTTGGCGATCACCACCACATCCCCCGGCAGCACGTCCTCGATAAAGTCACCGACCGACCCCGGTGGCGTGTTGGCGGGCACGTATTGCACGGTAAACGCAGGCCCCACCACGGTGCCCCGGTAGTTATCCAGCGGCGCGATGCCCAGGCACTGGCCGGGGATGCCGAGCTTGTCCATGGCGTCGGAAACGCCGGGGGTGTCGAGCCCTTCGAACAGGGCGACGAGTTGCCGGTCTTCAAGGTTCATCGGGCAGGCTCCACGCGGATGGCATCGAATTGGCGGTCGTGCATCACCTCGGCCACCGAACGGCCGCTGCGTACGGCGTCGACCATGGCGGCTTCTCGCGCGGCGATGCGCTCGCCCAGGTCGAGCACCTGTTCGATCACGGCAGCAGGAATGAACACCGTGCCGCAGCGGTCGGCGATCACGTAGTCGTCTTGCGACACCTCGACGCCCGCCACGCTGATCGTGACGCCTGAGTCCACCTGCACCACGCGGTTGCGCGCGCTGACCATGGTCACGCCACGGCCATACACCGGGTAGCCGATGGCGGCGCTGCCGTCGATATCACGGCTGAACCCGTCGATCACCGAACCGCGGATGCCCTTGGCGACGGCGGCATTGGCGTTGATGTCGCCCCAGCAGGACACCCCGTCGATACCACCGGCGATCACCAGCACACGGTCATCCGTGGTGATGGCGTCGATCACCGGGGAAATCAGGTGCACGCCCGGGGCGGCATCGCTTTTGCGGGCAAGCTTGACCGTGCTGGCCCGGCCCACCACTTTGGGGCAATCCCACAGCGGGCGAATGCCCACGGCGGCACCGGGCAGTTGCAGGAAGTCCAGCGCATCGGACACCGTGTTGGTATCGAGTTCAGCCAGGCGCTGAAGCAGATTGGATAGTGGGAGGTTGGGAAGCGACATGACTTGAGCCCCTGTTGTGGTTGGGGCTCAAGTCTTACCGAGGGGGTGTGATAGGTATATTCGTATTAACGTTAGGCAACCATATGTTTGACCTATGACGCATCAGATGCGGAATTGACCCACCAGTTGCCCCAGCCGTTGGCCCAGGTCCGACAGGCTGCGGGAGGTCTGGGCGCCCAACTGGGTTTCATCCGCCACGCTGTCCACCGCGACGGCGATCTGATGCACGCTGCGGTTGATCTCTTCGGCCACGGCGGTCTGCTCCTCGGCGGCGCTGGCGATCTGCGCGTTCATCGAATTGATGGTGCCGATCAGTTGCGCCATGGTGTCCAGCGAGACCCCGGCTTCGTTGGCCCGGACCGAGGTGCCGTCGCCGGCATCGCTGGAGCGGCGCATGGCGTCCACAGCGGCCTCGGTGCCTTTTTGCAGGCGGTCGATCATGCCCTGGATTTCCTGGGTGCTGCTTTGGGTCCGGCTGGCCAGGGCGCGAACTTCGTCGGCCACCACCGCGAACCCACGGCCCGCCTCCCCTGCCCGAGCCGCCTCGATGGCCGCGTTGAGCGCCAACAGGTTGGTCTGTTCGGCGATCGAGCGGATCACCCCCAGTACGCTGACAATCGACGAGACGTCCTGTTGCAGGCTATCGAGGGACACGCCGCTGCTGCGGATATCGTTCACCAGCGCATGGATCTGCGCGATGCTGCCGTCCACCACGCGCTTGGCGGCCTGGCCTTCGGTGTCGGTCTGTTGCGCGGCCACGGCGGCGCCCTGGGCGCTGCGCGCGACTTCATGGGCGGCGGAGGACATCTGGTTGATCGCGGTGGCCACCTGGTCGGTCTCGTGGCGCTGACGCTCCATGGCCTGTTCGGAACGCTGGGCCTGCTCGGACACCTGGCTGACCAGCCCGGTAAGCTGGGCGGTCATTTCGGTGATCTGGCGCACCAGGCCGTGGATCTTGTCGACAAAACGGTTGAACGCACCCGCCAGATCGCCCAGTTCGTCCTGACTGGTGATGGCCAGGCGGCGGGTCAGGTCGCCTTCGCCGGCGGCGATGTCATCGAGGTTGGCTTTCATCAGATTCAGCGGACGCAAAATGGTATTGGCCACCACCATGCCCACGGCGGCAATCACCAGCAGCACTACCACGGCCACACCGAGGATGCTCAGCAACACGCCTTCCATGCGCTTCTCGACCTTGGCCTCCACCACCGCCACCTGGGCTTCGATGCCATCGAGGTTCACCGAGGTACCAATCACCATGTCCCACTTGGGCAGGTATTCGGTGTACCCGAGCTTGGGCACCAGTTCGGTCTGGCCCGGCTGGGTCGAGCTGTATTGCAGGTAGTGGGTGCCGTCCTTGCCGACCTTGACCAGGTCGCGGTTGACGTACACGCCGTTGGGGTCGCGATTGTCCTTGAAGCTCTTGCCGACGCCGTCCGGGCTGTTGCCCTTGAACAGACGGATGGTCTCGGAGTCGTAGCCGAAGAAGTAGCCGTCCTTGCCGTAGCTGGTGTTCGACAACAGCTTGACCACCTGGGCCCGCGCCGCCGTGTCGCCAGGGGCGGCGGCGTCATACAGCGGCTTGATGGTACTCATGGCCACTTCCACATAACTTTGCAGGGTAGCCTTGGCGTCGTTGAGCAGACGCTGGCGGGTTTCCTCCACCTCGTTATGGGCTTGCTCGCGCAGGATCCACACCGTGGTCAGGCTGATCACCAGGGCAAACAGCAACACCGGCACAACGGCGAGGGACAGGACTTTGGCCTTCAGGCTCAGACGCATGGCTTTTCTCTCTTATTAGTTGCGGCATAAGAGGTTAACGGCCAATTGCAGGGTTTCTGTAGGGTTCAAACGACCTATGGCAAACGAGCCGGCTGTTCATTCTCGGGAAGCCTCGGACTTCAGGGGTAATACTTTTCCACCAGGGCCAATGCAATCGCCTCGGTCTCGGCGTCGGGGATACCCGAGATATCCGCAGGCCGAAAATGCATCTGGAACGCCCGTATGACTTGCCGGGTTTCCTCGTCCAGCAGGCCGGTTTGGGGAATCGTGTAGCCATACGCGGCAAGCGCTCGTTGCACAACGTTCACTTCCACCGATCCGGATTCAGGACGTCCGGCCAGATGTTTGTGTACCGTCGCTGCGTCTGGCCATGCGCCGATACCTTGTTCGGAGAGAGCCTGCCAGGGAAACAGCGGCCCAGGGTCGGTTTTACGCAGAGGGGCAATGTCACTGTGACCCACAACGTTTTGTGGCTCGATGGCATAACGCTTGATCACATCCGCCGCGAGGCGCTTGACCAACTCCAACTGCGCGTCCGTATAGGGGAACCACACTGGTCCGGTCGGACCGTCAATAAAGCCGGCGTTGACAATTTCGATGCCGATGGAGGTGTCATTGAGATTGACACGATTTCCCCATTGACTGACGCCGGCATGCCAGGCCCGTTTCTCCTCCGGCACCAACTGTACGGCTACCGGTAGTTTGTGGTGTGTGGGTGGATGGCTGTAGGCGAGATAATGAGCGCTGGCGGTACCGTTGGTTAGCGCCGCAAGGGAGTTTTTGTCGTTGAAGACCGTGTAATGCAGCACTAAATAGCGAACCCGCTCGTTCTGGTTCGGGGAAGTGTGTGTGGTATCGATGGCGTAGCCGTTTTTTTCAATCAGGTTTTTCGAAGCCGTGACGCAGCCTGTCATCAACAAAATGGCTAAGAAAAGAGCGGATTTTTTCATCGGAGTAGCTCAACGTCGGGTGAGAAGCGCCGAAATATAAAGGACATCAACCACCCAACTTTCTCCCCCTATTGAATGCAGGCCAGTTTCAGAAATTCCCTGCAAAAGCTCCAATTTCTTCCGACAAGGCGGCGGCACAAACAGTCATCGCCGAACGATCACGACGGACGTGCCGGGCAAGTCGGCTAAAAAATCATCGCCGCCAACCAGCCGAAGGCCAGCAGCGGGAGGTTGTAGTGCAGAAACGTCGGCACCACGGTGTCCCAGATATGGTGGTGCTGGCCGTCGATATTCAGGCCCGAGGTGGGGCCGAGGGTGGAATCCGATGCGGGCGAACCGGCATCGCCCAGGGCACCGGCAGTGCCGACGATGCACACGATGGCCAGCGGACTGAAGCCCAGTTGCACACACAACGGCACGAAGATCGCCGCCAGGATCGGCACCGTGGAAAACGACGAACCGATGCCCATGGTCACCAGTAAGCCCACCAGCAGCATCAACAATGCGCCGATCCCACGGCTATGGCCGATGAAAGCCGCCGAGGCCTCCACCAGCGAACGCACGTCGCCGGTGGCCTTGAGCACTTCGGCAAAGCCCGACGAGGCGATCATGATGAAGCCGATCATCGCCATCATCTTCATGCCTTCAGTGAACAGGTCGTCGGTCTCGCGCCAGCGCACGATGCCTGACACCGAGAAGATCAGGAAGCCGGCCAGGGCACCGATGATCATCGAGTCCAGCCACAGCTGAATGATGAACGCCGAGGCAATCGCCAGACCGGCCACCAGCAGGGTCAGCGGGTTGTACTGCACCGCCACTTGTTCGACCCGCTCGATTTTCCCCAGGTCATACACGCGCTTCTTGCGATAACTGACAAACACCGCCACCAGCAGCCCCACCACCATGCCCAGTGCCGGCAGGCCCATGGCATGGGTGACGTTCACCTGGCTGACGTCCACGCCGCTCTTGGCCACGTTGGCCAGCAGGATCTGGTTGAGGAAGATATTGCCAAAGCCCACCGGCAGGAACATGTAGGGCGTGATCAGGCCGAACGTCATCACACAGGCGATCAGGCGCCGATCCAGTTGCAGCTTGGTCAGCACATACAACAGCGGCGGCACCAGCAACGGGATGAACGCGATATGGATCGGCAGAATGTTCTGTGAGGCAATCGCCACGGCCCACAACAGGCCGATCAACAGCCATTTGACGTGGCCTCCCCCGGTGGCTTCCTGGCGATCCACCAGCAGCAGTGCCTTGTCGGCCAACGCGTGGGCCAGACCGGACTTGGCAATGGCCACCGCGAAAGCGCCGAGTAATGCGTAGGACAACGCCACAGTGGCGCCGCCGCCCAACCCCCCATTGAAAGCCTTGAGCGTGGCCTCGATGCCCAGGCCACCGGTCAGGCCGCCCACCAGCGCGCCGACAATGATGGCGATGACCACATGCACGCGGGACAGGCTGAGTACCAGCATGGTGCCAACCGCGGCAATGACTGCGTTAATCATGGTTACCTCAAGCAAAAAACATAAAAGACAGGCACACCCGCGCCCGACGGCCAGGGCGTGGCAGCCAGCGTGCAGGCGTGAAGGAGGTCTTGTTAGAGGGCGCGCACTTTGCAGCAGGCACGGCCGCATGTCAAAAAACGGCGCCGTTTTCAGGTTTAAATTGAACGTTTGAATAAAGAAAGATCCAGCACGGCCGATACAGAGGCTCTCTGTGTTTTCAGGTTAAGGATGTTCCTCGATGTCCCTCAGACAGCTGTCCATTCAATGGAAAATCACCCTGCTCGCCGGCCTGTGCCTGCTGGGGATCGTGACCCTTTTGGTGGGGTTGTCGCTGTATCGCATGGATCAGAGTTCGGAGCAGGTCAAGGCGTCCAGCATGTTGATGCTCGACGAAGCCGCCCAGGCGCGCATCGAGGCCCAGGGTGAAGTGCAGGCGTTGGGTATTCGTCGCCAGTTCATGGATGCCTACCAGTACGGTCACGGTTTTGCCCGGCAGGTGCTGTTCCTGCGCGAACAGGCAGAAAAACGCTTCCTCGACGCCTTCGACACGCGCGAAGACCTGACCCGTCAGGTAAAAGCCGCATTGCAGGCCAACCCCGACCTGCTGGGCTTGTCGCTGGTGTTCGAAGCCAATGCGCTGGACGGCAAGGATGAACTGTTCGCCCATCAGCCAGAGCTGGGCAGCAACGACAAGGGCCGCTTTGCCCTGTACTGGTCGCAACCGACGCCGGGCACACTCACATCGATGGCGCTGCCGGAAAGCGACATGGCCGACACCCGCATCGGCCCCAGCGGCGAACCGGCCAATGCCTGGTTCACCTGCCCACGCAGCACCCTCAAACCGTGCGTGATCGAACCGTATTTTTATGTGATCGACGGGCAGAACGTACTGATGACCAGCATCGTGTTTCCGCTCAAGGCCAACGGCAAGGTCATCGCATCGCTGTCGGTGGACATCAACCTCAATAGCCTGCAGGCCGTAAGCCAACAGGCCAGCCAGAAACTCTACGACGGCCAGACCCTGGTCAGCATCCTCAGCCCCACCGGTCTGCTCGCCGGCTACAGCGCGGATGCCGGCAAGCTCAGCCAGCGCCTGGACCAGGTCGACAGCGTCAGCGGCGCACAACTGATCAGTGCCCTGGCCGGCAGCACACAAATCCGCAGCTTGCGCACGGACCATCAGCTCAAGGTGCTGGCGCCTTTCGCACCGATTCCCGAAGGCAAGGCCTGGGGTGTGTTGCTCGATGTACCCGAGCAGGTGCTGGTGGGCCCGGCCGAAGCGCTCAAGGCGCAGCTGGACGCCGACAATACCCGTGGCACGTTGCTCGAACTGAGCCTGGGGCTGCTGGCAGCCGTGGTCGGCCTGATCCTGGTGTGGTTGATGGCGCGCAGCGTGACCCGGCCGATCCTCGGCGTGGCGCGCATGCTCGAAGACATCGCCAGCGGCGAAGGCGACCTCACCCGCCGCCTGGCCTACGACAAGCGGGATGAACTGGGCCAGTTGGCCGGCTGGTTCAACCGTTTCCTCGACAAACTGCAACCGATCATCGCCCAGGTAAAACGCTCGGTGCAGGACGCCCGTGGCACGGCCGACCAGTCTGCCGCGATCGCCACTGAAACCAGCGCCGGCATGGAGCAGCAATACCGCCAGGTCGACCAAGTGGCCACGGCCTCCCATGAAATGAGCGCCACCGCCCAGGACGTGGCCCGCAGCGCGGCCCAGGCCGCCCAGGCGGCGCGGGATGCCGACCGGGCCACCCAGGATGGCTTGACCGTGATCGACCGCACCACCACCAACATCGGGCATCTGGCGGCCGACATGAGCACTGCCATGGCTCAGGTCGAAGGCCTGGCCGGCAACAGCGAGAAGATCGGTTCGGTGCTGGAAGTGATTCGCGGCATTGCCGAACAGACCAACCTGCTGGCCCTCAACGCCGCCATCGAAGCCGCTCGCGCCGGTGAGGCCGGACGCGGCTTCGCGGTGGTGGCCGACGAAGTGCGCAACCTGGCGCGGCGCACCCAGGAATCGGTGGAAGAAACCCGTCTGGTGATCGAGCAACTGCAAAGCGGCACCGAAGAGGTGGTCGACGCCATGGGCAACAGCTATCGCCAGGCCCAGGGCAGCGTCGAACAGGTCGGTCAGGCCGTGACCGCGCTGCGCCAGATCGGCGACGCCGTCACGGTGATCAGCGACATGAACCTGCAAATCGCCAGTGCCGCCGAAGAGCAGAGCGCGGTGGCCGAAGAGATCAACAACAATGTGGCGACGATTCGCGATGTAACCGAATCACTGTCCGGGCAGGCAAACGAATCGGCGCGGGTGAGCCAGGCATTGAACAGCCTGGCCAATCAACAGCAAGGGTTGATGGACCAGTTCAGGGTTTGAAGGTTGAAATGCAACCCCTGTGGAAACGGGCCTGCTCTGGGTGGGGCGGCCGGTTGTGGCAGATGGACTCGTTGTGGTGAGCAGGACGAGCTTGCTCACCACAAAAGGAATGTTCCCGACATACGAAGGGCTTCTAACGCTTGGGCAATTCGATCAACACCTTGAGGCCGCCCAGTTCACTTTCCTGCAACTGCAACACGCCGCCCCACACCTCGACGATATCGCGCACGATGCCCAACCCCAGGCCGTGCCCGTCGATCTGTTCGTCCAGGCGCGTCCCCCGGCTGAATACCTGGTCGCGCTGGGCCTCTGGAATGCCGGGGCCGTCGTCATCCACCGCCAGCAGGTAACTGTTTGACGTCTCGCTGACCGTCACACGCACCTCGGCGTCGGCCCACTTGCAGGCGTTGTCCAGCAGGTTGCCCAGCAGCTCCAGAAGATCCTCGCGGTCCCATGGCAATTGCAGGCCGGGGGCGACCTGGTGACTCAGGTCCAGATGCTCGCCGTGGATCATGTTGAGGGTGGCCAACAGGCCGGGCAGTTCCTTTTCACAGTCGAACAGCGCACCTGGCAGGGTTTCACCGGCCAGGCGAGCACGGTTGAGCTCTCGGTTGAGACGTTGTTGCACCTGCTCGAGCTGAGCACGCAACAGTTTGCTCAACTCGGGATGATCCTTGAGTGCGTCGCTGGAGGCCGCACTCAACAGCACCGCCAGCGGCGTCTTGAGGGCATGCCCGAGGTTGCCGAGGGCATTGCGCGAACGCTTGAGGCTGTCTTCGGTATGGGCCAGCAGGTGGTTGATCTGGGCCACCAACGGTTCCAGTTCCTGCGGTACCTGGGTGTCGAGCTGCGAGCGCTGACCCTGTTGCAACTGGGCAATCTGATTGCGCGCGGTCTCCAGCGGGCGCAACGCGCGGCGCACCGTGACCCGTTGCAGAATCAGCACCAGCAACAGCGCCGCCAGGCCGAGCACCAGGCCGATCTGGCGCATCAGGTGAAAACTTTCCCGCACCGGGGTGTAGTCCTGGGCCACGCTGATGGAAATCGAGCGACCGAATCGTTTGTAGTCCGCGCGCAACACCAGCAGTTGCTGGCCCTCCGGCCCCAACTGCAGGTTGCCCTTGATCCCGGCCTCGGGAAGCTGCGGCAGCTCTTGGTCCCACAGGGAACGGGAGCGCCAGTGGGTATCGGTAAAGTCGATTCGGAAATAGTGCCCCGAGAACGGTCGCTGGTAGGCCGGGGATAAACGTTGCTCGTCCAGCTGCATGCCATTGGGCCCGCGGACCATGGCCACCAGCAGGTTCTCGGCGTCATTGCGCAGCCCGGCTTCCAGGTAGCGCTGCAACCCGGCCTCGAACAACCAGAGGCTGGTTTGCGCCAGCACCACGCCGACGATCACCATCACACTGACCAGCCCCAGGCTCAGGCGCCGCTGAATCGACTTCATGGGGCGGCGGCACCAAACCGATAACCCTGGCCACGCCGGGTCTCGATCACGCTGCGGCCCAATTTGCGGCGCAGGTGGTTGACGTGAACCTCCAGCACATTGGAGTCGCGTTCGGTCTCGCCGTCATACAAGTGTTCGGCCAAGTGGCTTTTCGACAGGATTTGCTCAGGGTGCAGCATGAAATAGCGCAACAGCCGAAACTCGGCGGCGGTCAGCTGGATCTCGTCGCCTTCGCGCAACACGCACTGGCGTCCCTCATCCAGGTGCAACCCAGCGGCCTGCAGGGTGGGTTGATTGGCCTGGCCGTGGGAGCGGCGCAACAACGCCTGGACCCGCAGGTGCAGCTCTTCGGGGTGAAAGGGTTTGCTCAGGTAATCATCGGCGCCGGCCTTGAGCCCTTCGATGCGCTCGGCCCAAGAGTCGCGCGCGGTCAGAATCAGCACCGGGATGGCCAGGGCGGCAGCGCGCCATTGCGCGAGCACCTCAAGGCCGGGCAACCCGGGCAAACCGAGGTCGAGGATGATCAGGTCATAGGGCTCGCTGCGCCCCTGATACACCGCATCGCGCCCATCGGCCAGCCAGTCGACGGCATAGCCCTGGCGTTGCAGACCGGCCAGCAGTTCATCGGCAAGCGGTACGTTGTCTTCCACCAACAGCAGGCGCATCAGTCTTCCTCGTCTTTGATCAGCGCACCGGTGGCCGCGTCCAGCTTGATCTCGCGCACCACGCCTTCAACGGTCACCAGCTCCACTTCATAGGCGTACTGGCCATGTTTTTTCTCAAGCTCGGCTTCCAGCAAGCGCGACCCGGGATAACGGGCCATCGCCTGCTGCAACAGCTGCTCCAGCGGCAGGATCACACCCTGCTGGCGCAGTGTCAGCGCTTCATCCTGGTTGAGGTCGCGGGCCGCCAGGCTGGTACAGAACGCCAGCAGTACCCACGCCACCCGACTACCGGCGCGTAAATTTACTTTCATTACGATTCCTGATGATTCTTGAGAACCTGCCCGGTGAGCGCGTCCAATTCGACGTCCCACTCGATGCCGTTGGTATCCTCCAATTCGACTTCGTAGACATACTTGCCATAGGCTTCGTCCAGGTCGGTGTCCAACAGGGTCGAACCGGGGTGGAGGGCCAGGGCCGTGGCTTCCAGCTGATCGAAAGCGACAATTGTAACAGTGGCGGGCGCATCCAGTGGTTTATCTGGATCCATGGCCATGGCCGGGCTCGCCGTGAAAGCCATGATAGCGGCGGTGACCAGCGCTGTAAGGCGCTTCATGATGAGTCTCCATTTCCGGATGTTTTTCCTACGCCCGCCACAGTACTTGTCGCAACTTAACTGAAACTGAATTGCCACCATGGCAATTCCAGCCAGGGCTTTTCCCCACACTTCGCTGGATTTTCTATACTGCCCCGCTTGCTAGAACAGAGACCGGTATGACAGCCATTCACATCAAGTTTCCCGCCCTGACCCTCAAGGCCGGCAAACGCGCATTCACACGGATTCGTGACCAAGGCCTGGCGCCAGCGGATGTCGGCATCCTTCCCGGTGCGGCGGGCGGCCCAAAAGCGCTGGGCATCCAGGGCCTGGACCTGGCGCTGTTCGGCGACTGGTTGCCGCGTGCCCCGCGCGAACGTGCGCTGATCGGCGCGTCCATCGGCTCCTGGCGCTTCGCCAGTGCCTGCCTGCCCGACCCGGTGCAGGGCCTGCTGGACCTTGGCCGCCTGTACAACGAGCAAAGCTTTGCCAAGGGCGTGACCATGGCCGAAGTCAGCCAGAGCTGCCAGCGCATGCTCGATGACCTGCTGGCGGGCCGCGACGCGCGCATCCTCGACAATGCCAGCTATCGCCTGAACATCATGGTGGTCAAGAGCCATGGCCGACTCGCCGATGATCATCGCGGGCGACTGGGCCTGGGCCTGTCGTCAGTAATTGCCGACAACCTGCGTGGCCGCGCGCGCCTGTCGCGGCACTTCGAGCGGCTGATCATCCATGACCCGCGCCAGGCGCCACCGGTGCATCCGTTGACGGATTTTCCGTCGCGCTTCCTCGCGCTGGAACTGGGCAATCTGCGCCAGGCGTTGCTGGCTTCGGGCTCGATTCCCATGGTGATGCAGGGCGTGCGCGACCTGCCGGGTGCCGGTGAGGGCACCTACCGTGATGGCGGCTTGCTGGACTACCACCTCGACCTGCCCTACCACGGCGATGACATTGTGCTGTACCCGCACTTCACCGATCGGGTCATCCCCGGCTGGTTCGACAAGGGGCTACCGTGGCGGCGCAGCAATCAACAGGGTTTGCAGGATGTGCTGCTACTGGCGCCATCCCGGGACTACCTGGCCCGCCTGCCCCATGGCAAATTGCCGGACCGCAGTGATTTCAAACGATTCATGGGCGACGACCCAAGCCGCAATAAATACTGGCAAACCGCAATGAGCGAGAGTCGGCGGTTGGGCGATGAGTTCCTGGAACTGGCGGATAACGGCACATTGGGCGAACGTTTGCAGGCGCTTTGATGCAAGGCGACAGAGAGACGGTATGCGCGGTGAGGGATCATGCTGTTAAACTCGCCGCCTGCCAGATACCAACCGAGCTGAAAACACTGTGGAAATCTTCAAGGAATTTACATTCGAATCCGCCCACCGCCTGCCCCACGTACCGGAAGGCCACAAATGCGGGCGCCTGCACGGGCATTCGTTCAAGGTGGCGATTCACCTGAGCGGCGAGCTGGATCCCCATACCGGCTGGATTCGCGATTTCTCGGAGATCAAGGCGATTTTCAAGCCACTCTACGAACGCCTCGACCACAACTATCTCAATGACATTCCGGGCCTGGAAAATCCCACCAGCGAAGTGCTGGCCAAGTGGATCTGGACTGAACTCAAACCCCTGCTGCCGGAGCTCAGCGCGATTCGCATCCACGAGACCTGCACCAGCGGTTGCATCTATCGCGGGGAGTAAGCCCGCGCCAGGAAAAAACCACCCGAGCGGTGGTTTTTTTGTGCCTGGCTCCCTTACAGTCTTGGCTTCTTGCCCACAAGGAGCACGACGCCATGATGCGCCCCGCTACCCCTCAGGATGTTGCCGCCATCGAAGCCATCGTCCAGGCGGCCTACTCGCCCTACATCGAGCGGATGGGCCGTCAACCCGGGCCAATGCTGGAAGATTACCGCCAGTTGGTACAAGCCGGTGGCGTACATGTACTGGAACAGGCCGGGCAGGTTCAGGGCTTTATCGTTCTGCTGGATGCCGACGGCGCGTTGTTGCTGGATAACCTGGCCGTTGCCCCCCACGCCCAGGGCCTGGGCTATGGACGCCTGCTGATGGACTTCGCCGAACGACAGGCGACTGACGCTGGCCTGACCGCCCTTCGCCTGTACACCCATGAAACCATGACCGAAAACATCACCCTGTACAGCCGCCGCGGTTATGTCGAAACCCACCGGGCCGAAGAACATGGCTTGCGTCGCGTGTACATGACCAAACGACTCAAGGAGTAGCCCATGGAAAGTACCTGGCTGGCCCAGGCCAAGCGCTTGCAGGCCCTGGCTTCCACCGGCCTGCACTTCTGCACCGATGACTTCGAGCGTGAACGCCTGGAAGAAATTGCCGAGATCGCCCACCGCATGCTCGCGCAACTGGGCAATGTGCCGCTGGAGCGCATCACCGGCCTGGTGCCGGACTTTGCCCAACGTTACTCGACACCCATGATCGATGTGCGTGGCGCAGTGATCGAGGGCGACCGGATCCTGCTGGTACGAGAGCTGACCGATGGCTGCTGGGCGCTGCCTGGTGGTTATGCGGATATCGGCTTGTCGGCAGCGGAAAACATCGTCAAGGAGATACGCGAGGAAGCCGGGTTGACCGTCACCGCACGAGCGCTGTACAGCGTCACCCACAAGGCCAAGGGCTTGTACCGACCGGATGTGCGGGACTTCTATAAGCTATATTTCCTGTGCGAACGGGTGGACCAACTGGCACCGGTGGCCGGGTTCGAAACCACCGAGGTCGGTTTTTTCAGCCTGGACAACCTGCCGCCGCTATCCCGCGGGCGCACCATCGAAAGCGATCTGGAAGCGGCCTTCGCATTCCATCGCGGCGAAACCACCCACACCGTGTTCGACTGATTCAGTGTCCAGGACATCGCGACTGCTGATGGCCTGGCGACTGTCTGCCGGATTGTCTTGAGCCAAGAGGAGCTTGCCCATGCACATCATCAACGCCCGCCTGCGCAACCGTGAAGGGCTGCATGATCTGCACCTGGAACATGGCCGGATCGCCAGCATCACGCCACAGAACACGAAGCCCGTATTATCAGCGGATGACCTGGATGCCGGTGGCAACCTGGTGATACCGCCCTTCGTCGAGCCCCACATTCACCTCGATGCCACCCTGACTGCTGGTGAGCCACGCTGGAACATGAGCGGCACCTTGTTCGAAGGCATCGAATGCTGGGGAGAACGCAAAGCCACGATTACCCGTGAGGACACCCAGGCCCGTGCCACAAAAACCATCCAGGCCCTCGCTGCCCACGGTATTCAGCATGTGCGCACCCACGTCGACGTCACCGACCCGGACCTTACCGCGCTCAAGGCTATGTTGGAGGTACGCGAGACCACCGCGCACCTGATCGACCTGCAAATCGTCGCCTTCCCCCAAGAGGGCATCGAGTCTTACCGCAATGGCCGCGAACTGATGGAAGAAGCCATCCGCCTCGGCGCTGATGTGGTCGGCGGTATTCCCCACTTCGAGTACACCCGTGATCAGGGGGTCAGCTCGGTGAAGTTCCTGATGGACCTGGCCGAGCGCACCGGCTGCCTGGTGGACGTGCATTGCGACGAAACCGATGACCCGCACTCGCGCTTCCTCGAAGTACTGGCCGAAGAAGCCCGCAGCCGTGGCATGGGTGCCCGCGTCACCGCCAGTCACACCACCGCCATGGGCTCCTACGACAACGCCTACTGCGCCAAACTGTTTCGTCTGTTGGGGCATTCGGGGATCAGTTTCGTCTCCTGCCCGACCGAAAGCATTCACCTGCAAGGCCGCTTCGATTCCTTCCCGAAACGCCGTGGCGTGACTCGCGTCAATGAACTGCTGGAAGCCGGCATGAACGTGTGTTTCGGCCAGGACTCCATCGTCGATCCCTGGTACCCCCTGGGCAACGGCAATATTCTGCGGGTGCTGGAAGCCGGTCTGCACATCTGCCATATGCTGGGCTATCGCAACCTGCAACGCGCACTCGACCTGGTGACCGACAACAGCGCCAAGGCCATAGCCCTGGGGGACCGTTATGGCCTGGAGCCCGGACGACCAGCCAACCTGCTGATCCTGTCGGCAGACAGCGATTACGAGGTCATTCGCAGCCAGGGTTTGCCGCTGTACTCGATTCGCAATGGCAAAGTGCTGATGAAACGACAACCGGCCCAAGTGGAGTTCGTGTAAGCGCCCGGGTTCAGACGATGGCGTCGATGTCCAGCGGTTGCGCCCTCCTGCGTTCGACGTTTGTGGCGGGAGGAATGCTGGCGACCTGAGGTCGTTCATGGTTTTCAGGGTGATCGAACCAGCGTTTGAGGCTCGCTTGCAGGTTTTGGGATTCGGCCTGGTCGCCATACACATCCCGTGCTTCGAGGTGGCGCCAACGCAGGCTTTCCAGCCGTTGGCGACTGGTGTGCAAACGGTCGATTTCCGCGTTCAGGGCTTCATTGGGTTCATAGCTGCGATCATTCGCCGGTCGACGGCGGGCCAGCTCCAGGCGTTTATCGCGCAGCTGTCGACGCATGGTCTCCAAAGCATGGTCAATCAGCGCAAACTCCCTCTGGGTGATCAACGGACCGTTACTGTCCACGGTTTGCTGCCAACGGCGAAGCGTCGCCCAGGCCGCCGGGATATAACTGGCGGTCATGAAGTGATGGTTGGCCTGGAACAGCTGTTTCAGCAGATTGTCACGGTCGGGCATATCGCCGTGGAGCTGCTGGGCGCGGTTGCAGGCCGCCTCCTGAATGGACTCGCACCCGGGTTTCCACAGCACCGATGATTGCGTACCGTCCGCCAACGTGATCGGCATGAAATGCTGCTGCTCACCATGGTGCTGATAGGGGTTGCCTCCCACACGCACCAGACCGGCAGCGAACAACAACCCACCGGGTGCCGGAGCACTGAACAGCGCTACCGCGCCGGGCACCCAGAGTTTGGCGGTGGTGTTCATCCAGGTCGCGGGAACGCTGGGCACCGGGTCGTTGTGGTTGACGATGCGGTGGTGCACCAGAGCGGAAGCGCCAGCGACGAACTCAGAGTCGGCGGCGCGGGGGGCGCCGTAGGTGTAGAGAAGGATGTTGTAGCGGGCGACCTTGGTTCGGCGCAAGCCTTCGGCCAGCAGTAAAGCGATCGCGCCGCCAAGGCTGTGGCCGCAAATCACTATGCGCTGACCGGCATGAAATTGATCGAGGTACTCCATCACAAAACTGCGCATCGCACGGTAGGCCTGATAAAACCCCTCGTGAGCCTTACCCACCCCCTCGGCGAAAACCACCTGATGGGCGTTGGCGTCCCGCACGGCATCGGCACCACTGAGTGTGCCGCGCACGGCAATCAGGATCACCTTGTCGTGATGAGTAATGAACGCCTGCGTGTCGGTACCGAATTGTTCGTCATCAAAAAAGTGCAACTTGGCCGGATGCTCCTGATCTTTACCTAGTTCCGGGCGGTTGCGTGGATACAGCTTGGGGTCAAAGGGCAGGATCTCGAAACGCCGGGAGTATGAAACCTCTTCATAAACGGGATAAAAGCGGCGCGTCTGCTGCGGATCGACACGCCACGCATCGTGATACCCCGCAAGCTGCGCAGCGAACAGGTTTCCAACGGTGGGCTCCAGCGGAAAACGGACCTCATCCTGGGGTTGGGTAGGCGGCTGTTGACCGAAGTCGCAGTAGCTCAGTGTCGCGAACAATGCCAATTGATACAGGTTCAAGGCACAGAAACGATCTTCGGTGGACAGCATCGGACGCAGGGCCCGCAAGGGGCGCACCTCCAACACGGAATGCTTGTTGGGAAACAGCACCACCCCCGACAGGGTCGGCTCTGGCGGGCCGAAGCCCAGTTCCGCCATCATCTTCAAGGCGTGGCGTTGCGGCGGATGCAGTCGCGCGGCCATCGGTGGCAAATGCGCGACATGGCGGACCAGGTCGCGCACTTCGACTTGATAGAAGTGGTCGGCTTTCTGTTGCGCAGGATTGTCTTCCCGGTATGCACCATCGTTCGCGGCAAATCGGGTACGTTCAGCGCGGACCTGGAGTTCGGTGATCGGCAGGGGGTAGTTGGAGCGTTTGATCAGAAGACTGTAGGGCTGTTCCTCACCAGTGTACGACTCATCAAACAGGAGAACCACCGGGCCGCAGTAAATATCCGGCAGCCTGGCGAATCCCTCCCCATTCAACCGGCCCTTGTATTGCTGGCCGGCGCTGTCACGGGCGGTGTACGGCAGGCCACCATATGCCGCGCCCATCCCCTGTTCATCGACCAGGCAAAAGCTTACCCACTGTCCTCGCAATGCACAGGCCGGCTTGGTATCACTGAAAAAAGATTGCTTCCGTGCGTCCAGTTTCATGGTTCTCTCCTGGTTTACTTGCAAGTCGGATAGACATCGCAGGTGCGGCCATCCGGCATTGTTACGGGTTTGAAATGGGTGGTGTCGCCATAGCAGAACGCATAAAGATCTTCAAAACTCTTGCCTCTGCAACGCCTCCATCCACCCGGAACAGCAACCCAGCTATCAGCAAACGCCGGTTGTTCCTCGTCAGTCAATGTCAGCACCATCCTGAGCGTTGTTCCCGCCAACTGGTCTCGTGGTACAGCACCACCCGCCATGCTGTCTTGCTGCCGCCGACCCAGCTTATCCAAGGCGCGGCACTCCAGGATTTTCCTGATCGCATGCAGAGGGCCGACCGTGCGAAACAACCATCGGCACTGCCCAGAAAACGCCTGGAAACTCGGCCCCGGTATTTCCAGTTTCTCCCCCTCCTCACGATCACGAATGGAAATACCTGCAAAGTCGTGTCCAATGTCCATATGTCCGGTCCACCACTTCGCATAAAAATCAAACCGCACACTGCGCAGCACCGTTGGGCAACCCTCGATCGTTTCACTCAACGGCAGCTCATAACTCACCCTGCTGGCAGCCGGTTTATAGTCGGTAAAAAACAGCTTGCGCTCGGGCCTCTTGCCACGACGGAGCGGCAACCTGCAATCGGTCCCCGTAGCGGGCTCGTAGTTGGCCGCAGTCTTGAGTTCAAAATTCGGCGGCAAATCCACCTCGACGGTGAAGCGGTCAGTCGACTTGCCCGCACACCCCGAAAGCCCGGCCATCACCAGGGCGATACACACAAAAAACCAACACTTACTCATCCTGTTTCCTCATCAAATGCCACTGCTCCATAAGCCGTTCAAAGTGCTGCTCTGGCGTTTCGCCCACCCTCGCTTGCCACACCATCACGCTGTCGCGAACCACTTCTTCCAGGCGTCTTACCACCAGAAACGCCAACTGCTCCGGCCTCCGCCATTGCCAGGCCCGTGCCTGCTCCAGCACCTGGGTCAGCCAGGTATTCGGGTCATGGAGGGCGACCAGAGCCGCCAGGTCTTCACTGTGCTCAGCCAGCAGGTAACGCAGGATGTTGGAGTGCAGGATGGTGACCGCCTGGGGGTTGGGAGTGTCCAGCCAGGGCTCGGGAATGGGTGGCGGGTGATCGCCGGGAGACGGGTTGTCGTGACAGTGCCATTGGTGGTCGTGCCAGTAACACACGCTGATCAGCGGGCCGAGGTACGCCGGCCAATGCACTGCGGGCAGGTGCGCCAAGGCACGTCCCAGGGTGCGGTTGTCATGGCAGCGATAAAAGGCACGATCATCCTCAGGCCCGATTATCAGGCGGTCGCGCCAGTGTCGAGCAAGGTCGCCCAGCGCCTCGCCGGGCAAGCTGCCGAGCCAGCCCCAGTTCGTCTCGGGACGTTGCAACAGGTTGACCAGCGCGGGCTCGTTCAACTGTTCCAACAGCAGAATCACCGGTCCCGACGCCGCCAGCGTTGCCAGGACGGTCTCGGCATACAGGTTTTGATACTGCGACAGGCTACGCGCGGCGAGCAACGGTTGCCGTGCCTCGTCGCCGCCCTCGAGCATCAGGCACAGCCGGTGCCCCTTTTGTTGCTGTTGAGCCATCCACTGGCGGGGCAAGCACGGCATCATGCAGCCCTCCCCGTGTTGTCGCACAGGCCTTCGCGACAGCGCTCACACACCGGGCAATAGTCCGCGCCCAGTTGCCTGGACAGCGCCATGATCGACGCCTGAACAGTTGAAAACCTGGCTTCACGGGTGATAGCGATAGGCGCCGAAACCGTGCTGCCCGGCACTGACGGTACGGCGGATCGAATGTCAGGCGGCACACCTCCCGGCGTGATCGGCCGGCTGCTGAAAATACCGCCGGCCTGGATCAACAGGTGCTCTCCCCCCGCCTTGAGGCTCAGTTGAGCACCGGCGTCGATGACCAGGCTCGCACCGGCCTTGAGATGAATCTCCTGACCCGCTTCGACCATCAGGGTCTGGCGAACATGGGTCTGGCTGCTGCCGTGCACCTGCAGATGGTCGCTAGCCTTGAGCACAACCTTTCGCTCACCCGTGATGTGCTGGTGATCTTCACTGTCCAGGTGAACCGAGCTCAGCCCGCGGATGATTTCATGCCGTTCCCCCGCCACTTCCAACCGGCTGTCATGCCCGACCTGTTGCTCCAGGTCTCGTTGAGCACGGAGGTAGATGAGTTCTTCACCCTGGCGATCCTCCAGATGCAGCTCGTTGGCGCCGGCACCATTCGGGGAACTGTTGCTGCGCAAGACACTGCGCGTTTTGTGTTGTGGCAGAGGATAAGGCGGAAGGTGCAGTGCGTTCGTCAGGCAACCACTGATCAACGGACGGTCCGGGTCCCCCTCGAGGAAGGTCACCAGCACTTCCATCCCGACTCGCGGAATCAGCGTGACACCGAAACCGTTGCCCGCCCAGCCGGACGCAACCCGCACCCAGCAACTGCTTTTATCGCAGGTCTTGTCCAGGCGGTCCCAGTGAAAGCGCACTTTCACTCGACCATAAGCATCACAGTGCACGTCCTCGCCAGTGGGCCCGGTCACTGTTGCGGTCTGGCTGCCAGGGATGGTCGGCCTGGGATGCTTGAGCGGCGGTCGATGCACGGCACGCCAGGGTGTTGCGGTGAAACGATTGCGATACCCCTGGAACACATCCATACCCGGCGCAGCCTCCTCCAGCACCTGAGGCTGATACCCCTCGTGACGGACCGAAGTGATCAACCACAGGTCGTTGCAGGAGGGGTCGGGGTGATCACGCAATTCAAGGAAGTGCCCACTGCGCAACAACGGTTGATCGCTGCGGCCCACGGCGCGATGGCGATCACGCTGATGGCGCTCCAATCCGCGCCGGGCCAATTGCCGGCCACGTGCGTGGCGCTTGAACCCTGCCGGGTAGTGATAGTCCTCAAGAAGGGAACCCGGGACAGTCCCCGCAGTATCTTGCACGCGCAGCGAAGGGTGCTCGAAGTCATGATCACGGTGAACCGTTTGTCCGCTGCGCGTCGCCAGTCGCACGTCGAAACGCTGGATCACTCGCGTTTCGGCTGGCAGCCCTCCCTCTGCGCAGTAAGGCTGCGCGGGCAAACGCTGGAACACCGTCTGATCATCACCAAATACCAGCAGGTGCGCCTGCGGGCTGTGGCGGAAATGGTAGTGAATGCCCTCTTCTTCACATAACCGCTGGATGAAATGCAGATCGGTCTCCGCGTACTGCACACAGAATGTTCGCGGCGGGTAGATCACCGGGCCCAACTCGAACATGAAGGCATCCGCCAGAATGCCGTGGTGCTCCAGAACCGCGGCGATGATCTGCGGCACACTGCGCTGCTGGAAAATTCGCTGGTCCCGTCGATGGGCCAGGTTGGCCAAACGGGGCGCCAATGTCAGGTGGTAGCGACAGAGGCGGCGCCCCGCCTCCTTGCGACCGACCTCGTAAACCTGCCCGTGCAGGCCTGCGCCCTCCTCGCCGAAATCCAGATAGGCCGGCTGATGGAGCAACGCCTCCAGGTCGAGGAAGGCATCTTCACTGACCGCTTGTACCTCGATGAAATAAGGTTGATCTATCACCTCCGCGCCTTTGAATGCCAGCACTTCGAAATCGATATTCATGCCTGGAAGGGTTAATTTGAAACGTGACGAAACAAACGCGTTAACCATCCGTTGTTACCCGCCATCAATAAGTCTCTGAGAAAAAAACGCCCCCTGTTAGATAACGAAAAGTTGCCGAGGAAAAGCGTCTTGACGCGCCAAAGCTTAGCGATTCCCGGGAAAAATCGGCTTTCAAAAACGTTAAAAGGAAGTTTCACACAACAACTTTGGAAGGATCTTTTACAAAACAATAAAACAATTCAATATGCCACATCGCAAAAACAAGAATCGCCCTACATGGACTTATCCCAATAGTTATAAGCCATTAAGAAACAACTGCCCCCCATATAAGCATCAGCTGTTTCAACGACTGTTACTCTTGCCGCCGTGCAGTCCCGAAAAGGCTGACGCTCACCAGGTTTTCGCCTTGAGCCTGTAGCCGCACTGGCGCCGTGCCACCCGGCATTATCACCGCCACCTCTCCCGCCTCGACCCAACCCGCTCGCCACGCAGCGCAAGCCACCGCGCTGGCGCTGGTCCCCGATGACGCGGTGGGCCCCTCTCCCCGCTCGAATACCCGTGCGATGACTCGATTGCCCGATGCATGCACCGCCCATTGCAGATTGACCCCTGCTGCGCAGGGTTGTCCGGAGCCGACGGGAGGTGCAAACGCGACGGTTTGAAGGGCTTCGAAGAGTGCCGGCTGAAGCATCTGCGGGTTGTCCGGCAATGCCGAAGCCCGCTCGAGCAAGGTCACGCAATGGGGATTGCCCACCCGTACGAACTGACTGCGCGACCATTGCTCATTGAGAGCAGCCAGCGCGGTCAGGTGACTGAGCTCGGTGCTCCCAAGCACCGCCGGCTCCACGCCTTCGGCTCCCACCGACAATGGCCCGAACCCGGGTTGCCCCAGGCTCAGCCAGAAACCGGTGACCTGCTCGTAGTCCGCGGGCTCAACCCGCGTGGTCACGGGTGACACGGCATCTGGCTTATCGTGATGGACCCGCAGCTCACAGGCTCGGGTCATCAACCCCTGGTCCGTCAGGGCCTGGGCAAAAATTGTCAGGCCGTTACCACTGCGCTCGGCCAGGGAGCCGTCGGTATTGACGATCAACAGATCGAAGGGGGCGGCGGCCTGAAATGGGCCGACCAGTAGTCCGTCACAACGGTGGGTTTTGGCACCGGGCGGTCGAGGCGTCGGCCCCCAGCCGCACTCCGAGGCGATCGCCGCATGTGTCCACACCTGGCGTGTACGCGAGGCTTCAATGGCGGCCTCGGGTACGTCGATGCCCCGCGCGCGCAAAGAGGCCGGGCTGACGACGCCATAGATATTGCCCCGCGCATCGTAGAACTGGGTCATGCTGCTGGCTGCCTGAGCGTGTTCATCGGTTCATCCATTCGATTGTCCGCGTCAAGCGTATACAGAACAGGCCAAACGGGGGAAGCGGTCTGGAAGGTGGTAATCCACTGCAAGAAGCCCGGGGTTCACCAGTTCCCACAGGAATTACGCACCTTCCAGACGGCTTCCCGCGAAACCGATCACCTCTATGTGGCGACTCCGTCTGATTGCGTTCCCACTTTGTAAAAATAAAACTCAGCGCTGATATTTACAGGGGAGCCCGGCTCGCTCGTTTCGGCCTGATGTGCAAGGATGTCGCACCGGACATCGTTCGCAGAACGCATTACCAAGGACTTTTCATGACTGCCATCTCCACTCCAGCGCCCGTGGTTCCCGGCCGGCTGGAACAAATGTCGACCCGTATCGCTTTTTTTATCGCCGGTTTCGGCATCGCCGCCTGGGCGCCGCTGGTGCCGTATGCCAAGGCGCGTGCGCAACTGGGTGAAGGCACACTGGGGCTGTTGTTATTGTGCCTGGGCGTAGGCTCGATCATTGCCATGCCGCTGGCCGGCATATTGGCATCACGCTACGGTTGCCGGCGTGTGCTGACGGCAGGCACGCTCATGATTTGCCTGGCCTTGCCGATGCTGGCGACCGTCAGTTCCATCCCGTTGCTGATAGCGGCGCTGTTTGTGTTTGGAGCCGGGCTGGGCACGGTGGACTCCACCGTCAATCTGCAGGCGGTGATCGTCGAACGGGCCAGCGGAAAAACCATGATGTCGGGCTTTCACGGGTTGTTCAGCCTGGGCGGGATCGTCGGCGCGGCAGGGGTGACCGGGCTTCTGGGGCTGGGGCTCGCACCTTTGCACGCGACCTTGGTGGCTGTCGTGGTGATGGTACTGGCGCTGCTCAAGGCAGGCCCCCATCTATTGCCTTACGGCAGCGAGAGTTCAGGCCCCGCTTTCGCTGTTCCCCACGGCGTGGTGCTGTTTATCGGCTGCCTGTGCTGCATCGTGTTCCTGACCGAAGGCGCCGTGCTGGATTGGAGCGCGGTATTTCTCAGCGCCGAACGAGGCATGGACGAAGCCTATGCAGGCCTGGGTTACGCGGCCTTTGCACTGACCATGACCGTCGGACGCCTGACGGGCGATGCCATCGTGCGTCGCCTGGGCGCCACCCGGGTGATTGTGACGGGTGGCGTGCTGGCTGCTTCGGGTCTGTTATTGGCGACCCTGTTTCCCGCCTGGGAGGCCGCGTTGCTGGGATATGCCCTGGTGGGTGCAGGTTGTTCGAACATCGTGCCGGTGTTGTATACCGCAGTCGGCAAGCAAAAGGTCATGCCGGAACATATCGCGGTGCCGGCCATCACTACGCTGGGCTATGCCGGCATTCTCGCCGGCCCCGCCGTGATCGGATTTATCGCTCACGGCAGCAGCCTGGCCACTGCCTTTGTGTTGCTCGCGGTGCTGCTGATCGGGGTGGCTGTCAGCGGCAAAATCCTGAAAGCATGAGCCAGAGCATCATCCCGCCTTGCGCGTCGCATCCTGCTCGAACCAACGTTCCAGGCTCTTGTTGCTCAGATAGCCCGCCGGTTGAGGCGGGCCAAACAGGCGAGCTTCATTGGCGCGCTCCAATGAGCGCAGCAAACCGGGGCGTTCGAGGATGTTCTTGGCGGTGTATACACAGAGCTCGCTGTGCTCGGGCTTCGGCATGCCGGTGTAGGGGTCCAGCACCAGATGCCCCTGGGCGTCTGTCTCATAGGGGTCTTGCATGACCGACTCCAGACTGGCGATCTTCACATATTGATACGGTTTGGAAAAATACATGCGGTCCCTGGACGTATCCCTCAGTTGCTCGAAAAGACCTTGAAAAGCCTTGACCACCTGGGCGTTGCCCTGGGCATGGAACGGGTCCTGGCTGAAGGCACTCGGCGAGCTGTTGCGCGGTGAGCCCAGGGCCGCCGCACGCAGGCTGTCGCGAGTGATATCGCCATCGCAGCTGAACACTGCGTCCATCAGTTGAGGGCGGTCGCATAGCTCCCTCGCCACCCGAATCGTCTGGTCCAGTTCCTCGCTGTCACCCAGAGGACTGGCCGCGACTTTTCGCAGGGCAGACGGCGTCAAGCGACCGTCCTTGAGAAAACCATGCAGCACGCCAAAGTTTTTTTCCATGGCGGTCGCCAGTTGACTGTCCGTCGAGCTGGCATCGGGTTGAAACAAACGCACGCGCTCCACGGGAGCATTACGCAACGCGCGGTGGTGCAACGCAGACATCGCACCGCGCAGTAACAGGGGCCTGTGTGACACCCCATCTTGGTAGGCCCTGCCGTGAGGGGCCTGGTTCCAGGCGTCGTGCAGACCGATCGGTGTGGACTCAAAGGGTCGCATTCCCGCCCCGTCAATGCCCGCCAGTCCTCCGTGGGGTAATGCACCCTCGATTGTCATGGGTTTTCTCCAACTCTTTTCAAGTACGCGCCAGCCTGATGATTGCCACCGTGATGGCCGAAATCGTCGAATGGATTCCAGTAAGGCAAGCAAAACCTGTGTGGTTGATCAGGCGCCGCAGTTCCGCCAGTTCTTTGAATACCCATGACAGCATGTAAAAAAGATCAGTCAGCCTGGTGGCCGCGCCAGAGCGCTTTCAGCCCGGTGAGCAACGATGAAAGCGCTCCGTCCGCTCGCTTGGGCCTCAAGTCAGTATTGACGGCTGGCAGCAGGCCGCGACAGAAGTCATCGGCAACAGGCGCACGGAATTTTCGTTGGCCTTCGAAGGCTTTCATGCGACGGACTTCAGTGATGTAGGTGAGCGCTGAGCCCGGAAGCTGCGGGTCTGCTGGTACTGCATGACTGTCAGTGTTTGAGTTCGCATGAAAGGAATCAGAACAACCGACCTGACGCGATTGAAACGAGGTGGAGGGCATTTATGGATCCTGATCTCGACGCCTGAAAAACCGTCGGTTTTCATCATCCCGACGGATATGACCTCTGCGTTCCTGACACAACCGGTGCCGCGCGCAGGCTGGGGCACCGGTTGATTCATCAGCGCGGCAGCCGCTGAAGCTCGCGACGGCTGATCTGACCGTCATTGTTCCTGTCCAGCTTGTCCCGCAGATCGCTGCGCTTGAGGAGTTCCTGAGCCAGCTGGATCAGGTGATCCTTGGCCGAGTCCCCCGTCAGCGGCTGGGCTGCGAGCTTTTTGAGATCGTTGCTACTGATCCCCCTGCCCCCGTAACCGTTCAAGCCATCGAAGTGCTCAAGCATTTCTGCGGTCAACTCCTGGTCATTTTTGTATTTGAAGAAGTTCTCGCTGCCCATGAGCATGCCCAGATTTTGCCGGTCGATCAGCCCATCTTGGGCTCCTGTGCTAGAGTGCCGGTCCATGGCGGCTGCCAGGTCCGGTCGCCGCAGTATTTCCCTGGCTAGCTTGATGTTTTCCTGCTTGTCGGGGCTGGCCCCCACCAATGATTGACCCGCCATGGCCTCGAGACTGTCGCGCGAGATAAACCCCGGGTTTTTCGGGTCGCGAAACGCCTTGAAGTTATCCAGCAACTGCTTGGTCAGCTCATCATTGTTCTTCGTCGAGTAAACCGGATCAGGCCTGCCAAGAGAGGGATTCGGCCTGGGTGGCGCGCTGTTGCAGGCATGGGGTCTGGAGGGGCGATTGCCACCCAACCATTGAGCCAACAGCTGCTTGAGCATGTCCAGAAAGCTCTGCGGCTGCGACGCCCCAGGTTTCGTGCCAGGCCGCTGTGAGGCGTGAGGAAAAGGACCGTACCGGTCAGGTGAAAGCGACACCTCACCAAACACCGGCCCGGCTTTGTCCTGCCCGGTGGGGAAATGAATGCCTGCTGTCACCGGTGCCGATGGCCTGGCCTGCGCCTTGGACGTGGGGCCGGCCTGTGGAGCTTCAGGCGTAGGCAACTTGGACCGGGATGTGTCTAGCGTCGATACCGACATAGGTGTCTCCAATGCAATGGGGTCAGACGATAAACCTGTGACGCCCAGTGTCATCGGCGCCATTAGGTATCCCCATGTGTGGTGAGACTGTCGGAATCGGTTCCTGCCGAAGCAGTTAGCCATCTTAATAAACTGTAGGAAACAGGCAAAAAAAATCGCAGCCCTTGGGCTGCGACTGTTCACATCCACCTTGAATCAGAACCCGACGCTGGCCTGCACGAAGAAGGTGCGCGGCTCGCCCAGGTACAGTCCGGCGTTGTTGTCACTGGAACGGGTGTAGTGCTGCTGGTCAAAGACGTTTTTCACACCCACGCCCAGTTTCAGGTTCGACAATTGCGCACCGAAGTCATAACCGCTGCGCACGTTGACCGAGACATAGCCCGGGATATCACCAAACTGCCCATCAGCCGTGCCCTGGGTGATGTAGGTGCTGGTGGTGCCCGGTGCACGCTGGCCGGACTGGGCGTAGACGTCCAGGTTATGTGTCCAGCGGTTGACGTCGTAGCGCAGGCCCAGGGTCGCCACTTCACGGGAGTACAGCGGCAGGTCGCGGCCCTTGAACGGCACGTCACCCTCGGAGGTGGCCTTGGTATAGGTGAAGCCCGCATTCGCGGTCAGGCCTTCCAGACGCGAATCCAGGTTCGACAAGTCGTAGTGGGCCGACGCTTCGATACCGGTGTGCTTGGTGGCGCCGAGGTTGGTCCAGCCCACGTCGTTGCTGACGTATTGCAGCTCATCCGAGAAGTCGATGTAGAAGAACGTCAGTTCCCCGCCCCACACCTTGTCGTTATAACGGGTACCGACCTCGTAGGTCTTGGCCTTTTCCGGGTTCAGGCCGTTGGCGGTCTGGTCGCCGACGCCGCCCTGGCCAAGCTGGAAGTATTGCAGGCTGCCAAAGGAAGTCTCGTAGTTGGCGAACAGCTTCCAGGCATCGGACACGTGGTACATCACGCTCAAAGCCGGCAGCGGTTCGTTGTTGTGGACCTCGCGGCGTTTTTCCTGGGTGCGCGGGCCGGTCAGCGGAATAACGGGACGATCATGCCACTCGGTACGAATGTCCTCGAAGCGGATACCTGGCGTAATGGTCCACTTGCCGATATCGATCTTGTTATCGACATAAAACGCGTTGGCTTCGGTACCGCCGGTGCGGTCCTGGTACACATGGCCATCGCTGCGGCCCACCGGCGTCGGTACGTTGTTGACCAGGCCCAGGCTGGTGGCCTGCTCGTGCATGCCTTCCTTGAGGTAGCGATAACCCAGGCTGACTTCCTGGGTGCTCGGCCCCAGGTCGAACACATGGGACACCCGTGGTTCGATACCGAACGTGTAGTAGGTGCGCGGATAGGAACCGATGGTGCGCAGGTCGCGGTTGGCGATGTTGCTGCCACGGAAGCTGTCGGAGTAGTAGGTCAGCACTTCGGCCTGGGTGCGGTCGTCGATCTGACGGATGTACTTGAAGGACACGTCCTTGCGGCGGCCGCTGAAGTTGTCCCAGTCGCGCACCGACTGGTACGGATTGGCGTCGAACTGCGCCTGGGTCAGGCCGCCCGGCATGTCGGCGCTGGCGTCGTAGTAGTGGAAGTTCAGCGAGAAGTCGTCTTGATCGGTCGGCGCCCAGTGGGTCTTGAAGATCACGTCGTCAATGTCATTGGAGTTGTTGCTGCTGCGATAACCGTTGCCATTGACCCCGGAGTACAGCAACGCGGCGCCGATGCCGTTGTCGGCTGTGCCACCGATAAAGGCATTCTCAATGTGCTTCCAGCCGCCGTGGGCGGAGGTCTGCAAGGTGGTGCCGACTTCACCGGAGAATTTCTCGGGAATCGCGCGGGTCACGAAGTTGATCACACCACCGACGTTCTGCGGTCCATAACGCACGGAACCGGCGCCACGCACCACGTCGATGCTGTCCAGGTTGCCGGCGGAAATCGGTGCCATCGACAGTTGTGGTTGGCCATAGGGCGCAAACGCAGCCGGCACGCCGTCGATCAACACGGTGGAGCGTGGCGACAGCCGCGAGGTCAGGCCGCGCACGCCGACGTTGAGGGAAATATCGCTGCCGCCAGTGCCGTTGGACTCCTGCACCTGTACGCCAGGCACACGACGCAATACATCACCGACGTTCATGGCGCCCTGCTCCACCATGGCTTCACGGCGGATCACCGTACGCGCGCCGGGATGGTTCTGCACCACTTCGGCGTTGGCATCGCCAAGCCAGTCGCCAACAACCTTGATGTCGGTAGTGCCCAGCTCGATGGGCGAACCGGCTTCACCGGTGCCGCTGCCCAAAGGGCGCAGGGTGACGGAGCCGGCATCGATCTGATAGTCCAGCCCGCTGCCTTGCAGCAACTGGCGCAGCGCCTGCTCGGGCGACAGGTTGCCGTCGACCGCCGGGGCCTGCTTGCCCGCAACCATATCGGGGCTGAAGAACACTTGCAGGGAGGTTTGCTGGCCCAACTGGCTCAGCGCCGCGCCCAGGGGCTGGGCCTGGATATGAATCGCGTCGGCAGCGTAGGCGCAGGGCAGCGCGGCGCTGACGGCAATCGCCAGGGCCAGGGGTGCCCAGCGGGAAGTTTTATTGTTGTTGACGGTGGATTTTTTCACGTCGAACCTAGTCCTGTGATCGCAAGTGTATGCGGCTGTTAATGCAAACCAGTTGCAGTTGCAGGAGAAGACGAAGAACTCGAAAAAAACCTGAATCTCAGCGTGAAATAATTTCCTGGCTGCCATCCGGCAAGCTGCGCAAGGCCACCGGCAGGATGTGCGGAAGCGCTTTGAGCAAGGCGTCCGTGTCGTCGGCCTTGAACACACTGGTCAATCGCAGGTTGCCCACCGCGGGCGTACTGACTCGCAGCGGTTGCTCACGGTAACGCGAAACCTCACGTGCGACTTCACCCAGCGAGGCATTGTTGAAGACCAGCTTGCCCGTACGCCAGGCAGTCAATTCTTCAGTATTCACCGCATAGGCCGCTGCCACCGATCCTTTGTTGTCGACATGGGTGCCCAGGCCTGCCGTCAGCGTCACCACCTTGTCCGGTGCATGACCCTGGACCTTCACGGTCCCGGCCTCGACCATCACGCGCGTCCGGTCGTCATCGCGACGCACATCGAAGCGCGTTCCGGTCACCGTGACCTGCCCGGCCCCGGCCGCCACCACAAAGGGCCGGCTGCTGTCGTGCTCGACACTGAACATCGCTTCACCCTGCTTGAGCTCCACACCGCGCCGGCCTTTCTCATAGTGCACGGCAACGACGCTGCGGCCGTTGAGGTCCATCACCGAGCCATCCGGCAATGCCACCTGGCGGTGTTCGCCCAACCGCGTGCTGAATTCGGCGCTGTAGGGTTGGGGATGATCCAGCCCACTGAACAATCCCAACCCCAGGGCTACGGCCAACACACTGGCCGCCACGGCGTAACGCATGATCGGGCGGCGCCGGGAACGCTCGGGCGGCGCATCACACAGCGCCTGCAAACGCGCTTGGGGCAGCAAATCCGCGGCACTCCACAAACCTTGCAGCACGTCGAGTTCGTATTGATGCTCAGGGCGCTCGGCGCACCAGGCCTCGAAGCGTTGGCGATCCTCGACGCTCAATGGGGCGTCTTGCAGCTGTACGAACCATTGCGCGGCTTCGTCGCGGGCACGGCTATCCATCATGGAAGGTCCTGTTTCAAAGCGGGCATGGGTCATGGGGCCATTGCGTCCAGACGGTCGCGCAGATGCCGCAAGGTGCGGATCATATACTTTTCCACCATGTTTTTTGACAGTCCCAGGCGTTCGGCGATTTCCTGCTGGGTGAGGCCTTCGATTTTCTGCCAGATGAAAATCCTGCGGCAGTTGATCGGCAACTCGGTCAAGGCCTGCTCGATGGAGTCCGCCAGCTGGATCGCGTGCATGAAGTGCTCCGGGTCGCCATTGTTCGGCGAACTCTGGTCAAAGGCTTCCAGGGTCAGGGCTTCCCGACGATCCTCCCGACGATAGGCGTCGACCGCAATGTTGCGCGCGGTTTGATGCAGATAGGCGCGCGGTTGCTCCACTTGCGCGGATTTCGACTCAAGCACCCTCACGAATGTGTCATGGGCTAGGTCCTCGGCCTGCTGACGATTCCTCAGGCGACGCGTCCAGGTCCCGATCAACTCTTCGTAGTGCTCGAAAAAGCCTGTTCTGCGGGGCGGCTGGGGAATCATCGCGGATGCACTGGGGAGGCGGGGCGTGAATAATAATGTTTCTTATTAAGCAGGGCAATTGCTTCCTGTCGGCGAAACAAAACCATCAAATCAACAATGTTGACTTGAAGCATTCACAACGTTTAGGTTGTGTAGCGTCACTCGATGGTTCCCCTGAAAACATTCTCACAATACTGGCGAACGGTGGTCGGCGTCCCACGCCCGGCGAACCGGTCACAGCAGGAAGACGCCCATGACCTCACCTGAAACCTCCGGCCTGCAAGCGTTGCGCGCACTCATTCGCGGAGAAGTTCCATCCCCCTCCATCGGCCAGACCATGGGCCTGACCGCCGTCGAGGCGAGTACCGGAAGGATCACGCTCCAGGCCCGCCCCGACGACCGCCACCTGAATCCGGCGGGTGCAGTGCACGGCGGGTTCGCTGCCACCTGCCTGGATGGCGCCGCCGCGCTGGCGCTGTTTTCGACGCTGGAAACCAGCACCCCGCATTCGACCGTGGACCTCAACGTCAAATACGTGCGACCGCTGCGCGCCGGCCAGGCTTATCGGGTCAACGGCTGGGTGGTGGAGCGCACACGGTCTCTGGCGATCTGTGACGCCGAAATCGTGGATGACAGCGGCAAGCTCTTCGCCAAAGCCACTACCACCTTCAGCGTGGGCGGTTGAGCGATGAAAGTCCTGTCCGTCGAAGGGCCCGGTCAGTTGGCGTGGCGGGAAGCGCCATCCCCGCCACTGTCCAGCCCACACAGCGCCCTGGTGCGCCCCATTGCGTCGGCCTCCTGTGACCTGGACCGCCGCCTGATCGCCGGTGTCACGCCGTTCAAGCCGCCCTTCGCACTGGGCCATGAATGCGTGGCCGAGGTGCTGCAGGTGGGCAGCGCCGTCACCAGCGTGCAGCGTGGCGACCTGGTATGCGTGCCCTGGAAAATCGCCTGCGGTAACTGCAAGCAGTGCCTGGCCGGGCGCGCCACCGCCTGCACCTCGGTGCCACGCCATGCGGCCTATGGCGTGCCCGCAGGAGGTGACTGGGGCGGGTTGTTTTCCGAAGTGGTCGACGTGCCGTTCGCCGACGCCATGTTGGTGCCCCTGCCGCCCGGCATCAACCCGCTGGCGGCGGCCAGCGCCAGCGACAACCTCACCGATGCCTGGGTGGCCACCAGCCGCCCCATCAGCACCCGCGACGAAGCCCGGGTGCTGGTGGTAGGCGGCACCGAAAGCCTGGGCGTACTCGCCGTGCAAATGGCGGTCGCCGCAGGCGCCACGAGCGTGGACTACCTGGATGACAACGAATACCGGCGGGACCTTGCCTCACGCAGCGGCGCAAAGGTCGAGCTGGAACCGGTGCTCGATGAGCGCTATGACGTGGTGGTGTCGGCCACGCGCGATCCCCGGGCGTTGCATCGGGGTCTGCTGGCACTGGCGCCGGGCGGACATTGCTCGTGCATCGGGATTATCTTCGAAGACCCGGCAATCCCGCTCTTCGGCATGTACCTGCGCGATGTGACACTGTCGGTGGGAGTCTGCAACGTACGCCCTCACATGCCCAAAGTGCTCGACCTGATCGGCAGCGGCCACTGCGACCCGCTGCTGGTGAGCCCCACCGTGGTGTCGCCGGAGGAAGCGACCGAAGCCCTCCTGGCCCCCCTCGCCAAATGCATCATGGTGCGCGAACGGGTCACATAAGGGGTTCGTTGAGGTTGTCTGCGAGAGCGGTCATGACGGCAGTCCAGGCATCTTGCCCCTCGGGCGTTACGCTGTCGAACGCCTGGCGCAGTACCTGGCGCTCCAGCTCGGTGGCGGTCTGTTCGACGGCTTCGCCCTGCTCCGTGAGCGCAAGCAATTTGAAGCGATGGCGTTCCGGCGCACGGGTGTAATGCACCAGTTGCCGGTCGAATAGATGCTTCAGTGGCCGATGCAGCGCTTGCTTGCTGACCCCCAGGGTCATCGCCAGGTCACCGACATTGATCTCGTCGGCCCGCGCGATGATGTACAGCACACGGTGGTGAACGCGGGACAGTTCGTGGGTTGCCAGGAACCGGTCAGCCTTGACCGTCAGGCCGCGAAAGCCGAAATGCAGCAACTCCAGCGCCGTATCCAGCGGATGCAGCGACTGCATGTGCACCGACGCGGTGTTTATCTTTTTGTTGATGACCATGGCATCCCGCTCACCTGAATAGCGGCAAAGCCTAAGCCGTGCCAGCTATCCAGGCAACTCGGGAAGGTTTCGGTCAGGGCGTGCGCGTAAAAGGCACGACCACGGTGGCGGTCTGCACTTCGATGACGGTGTGCGCGGCGTCGACCAGTTCAATCCTGACCTGGTGCGCGCCGGGTTTCAGCGGGCCGAAATAGATCGGGTCGTTGAGGGCGTGAATCCAGTTCCAGCCGTTATTGTCCACCATGACATGCAGGTGGCCGATCTTCGGCTTCAGCGACGTCGCCGCTTCGCCATGTATTTCGGTGTACAGCGGCAGAAGGGTCATGTTGTCGACATGGAACGGCAGATACACGTAACCGTCCTTCAACACATCGGCACGCACCGGGAGAAGGGTGAGCCGGGGAATCGCCTCGCTGCCGGCCTGGGTTGCCACGGTCGGCGCTGCGGCATGGGCGTGCTCGGCAGCATAAGCGGGTGAGAATCCGATGAAGCCGGCGAAGAGCGCCGCAACAAGGTAGCGAATGTTCATTCGGTCTTCCTGTTCAGGGTTTCGGAGGGTGTCCGAAAAAGTCAAAGGCCCTGCGCTCGGGTGCAACGACTCAAAGCGCAGGCGCCTGCTTGCTTCTGGAAAGAAGTCGCCGGCCATCCTACCAACTGGTAGGTTCGTGTCAACTTGAAATCCTCTCCGCTGGACTGCGCCTGAATCCCCCTGTCAAACCGGAACCTTGCTCTTGGCAAACGTATCGAACGCCACCGCCAGCACGATGATCAGCCCCACGATGATCATCTGCCAGTAAGACTGAACGTTGAGCATGACCAGGCCATTGATCAGCACGCCAATCGTCAGGGCCCCGATGATGGTGCCCCAGATCCTGCCGACACCGCCGAACAGGCTGGTCCCGCCGATCACCACCGAAGCAATGACCCGCAGCTCATAGGAATTGCCCGCCGTGGCTTCCGCCGAATTCAGTCGTGCGGACAGGATGAAACCGGCCAGGCCCGCCAGCACGCCGATGATCATGTACACGTAGAGCAAGGTACGCTGCACATTGATGCCGGTCAGGCGTGCCGCTTCAACGTTGCCCCCCACCGCGTAGATGTTCCGGCCAAAACGGGAAAAGCGCAGGGTCGCCATTCCCAGCAGGGCCACTGCGACAAAAAACAACGCAGGCACAGGAATACCCAGCAGGCTTGCGCTGCCAAAAGCCCGGTAGCCCTCGTCGAAACCGCTGATCGGGCCGCCCTCGCCCACCAGCAGCGTCAAGCCGCGGAAGGCCGACATGCCGCCCAGGGTGACAATGAACGCCGGGATCCGCCATTGGGTGATTGCCAGCCCCTGGACCGCTCCCGCCAGAAGACCAATGCCGAGCGCCGCCCCGAGCGCCAATGACCAATGGTGACCGGTTGCAGCGATGGTGCTGAAGCCATCACCCGAACCGCCGGACGCCACCCACGCCGCGCACATGCCGCAGAACGCCAGCAGCGACCCCACCGACAGGTCGATGCCCGACGTCAGTATGACGAAGGTCATGCCCACGGCCAGCAAGCCGTAAATGGAAACCTCGGTCAGGATATTGAGCAGGTTCTGGGTGAGAAAGAAGCGTGGGTTGGCCGAACCGAACCCGATGACCAACAGCACCAGAAAAATCAGCGGAGCCGCCTTGATCAGCGTGCCATACAACTGTTTTCTATGGTCCGGAACCGCTCCGGTGTCGGCAGAAAACGCGGTGGAAACTTTAAACATGATCATTCCTCGATTTTTTTGTTCTTCACGTCATGCAGGCCGACGGTCAATGCCCGCCGACGGCGATCCGCTGTTTGGTCAGAACCGTCGGTGTCATGAGTTGCATCACCGCCTCCTCATTCAGAGCTGCGCCCTCGAGTTCACCGGTCACCTGTCCTTCGCAAAAGGTGTAAATGCGGTCACTGATGCCGATCACTTCGGGCAACTCGGATGAAATGACAATGACGGCAATGCCCTTGAGCGCCATCTCGGCCAACAGGCGGTGCACGTCCGCTTTCGCGCTGATATCGATGCCACGGGTAGGTTCATCCACGATCAGCACTCTGGGCTGCACCGCCATCCAGCGCGACAGCAGCAGTTTTTGCTGGTTGCCCCCGGACAACAGCTTGATGGGCTGGTGCTGGCTGGCGAGTTTGACGCGTAACGCCTTGATGTAGCGCTCGGCCAACAGCGCTTCTTGTTTCTCGTTGACGATGCCCAACCGGGACAGGTCCTTGAGCACACACACCGACAGGTTTTTCGCGCAAGACAGCTCCGGAAAGATGCCTTGCTGTTTACGGTCTTCGGGCACCAGCGCGATGCCGTGCTTCATTGCGTCGCCCGGGGAGCGGATCGACACCTCTTCTCCTGCCACGAAGATCTGTCCGGTCACATTCGGGTTGGCGCCAAACACCGCCCGGGCGACGTCGGTGCGGCCGGCGCCGACCAGCCCGGCAAACCCGACGATCTCCCCGGCTCTAACGTGCAGATTGATATTCTGCAACCGGATTGACGCCGTACGCGCCACGCCTTGACTGCACAAGCCGCGCACCTCGAACACGATGGGACCGGTCACGGCCGACTTTTCTCTGGAAAACAGCGAAGACTTTTCACGCCCCACCATGCGCTTGATAAGGGTGTCTTCATCGGTCTCGCACACATTGCCGTCTTCGATAAACCCGCCATCACGCAGGATGGTGTAGCGATCACACACCTCGAACACCTCGTTCAAGCGGTGCGTCACGATGATCACCGAAATGCCCGCCGCCTTCAGGTCGCGGATGATCATGTGCAGGCGCTGGATTTCACGGATGCTCAGCGCCGCCGTAGGCTCATCCATGATGATCAGGCGAGCACTCATGGACAACGCGCGACCGATCTCCACCAGTTGCTGCTCGCCCACGGTCAACTGCGACACCAACCGGTCGGGGTCGATGGCCAGCCCCAACCGTTCGATCACCTCACGCGCACCTTTGCGCATGGCGCCGTAGTCAACCAGCCCTCTGCGCTTGGGCTCTCGGCCACTGTAAATATTCTCGGCCACCGTCAGCATCGGGAAGAGCGTGAACTCCTGGTAAATGGTGGCGATGCCGGCGCGCTGCGCCTCGATCGGTGAAGCGAACACATGCTCCGCGCCGTCGAGCAGGATCGTGCCCGCATCGGCCCGCTGCGCGCCCGCGAGGATCTTGAGCAGGGTCGATTTTCCAGCGCCGTTTTCTCCCAACAACGCATGCACTTCTGCGTCGCCCACCGTGAGCCTGACACCGCCGAGCGCCTTGACGCCTGGAAACTGCTTCTCGATATTCTCAAGACGTAACATATCGGCCTCCGTAGCGTTGAGACAGGTCAGGGTTGTTTGACGACAGCCGGCGCGGAACCATCGATCACACCCGGCGCGATCAGGTTCACGGCTTTTTCAGGGCGGGTACCGTCCTTCAGGAAGTCCGCCATCATCTTCACCGCCAACACCGACTGCTGGTCCGGCCATTGGTCGATGGTGGCGGCAAAACCACCGCCCCGGGTGCCCAGCTTGACCGCATCCAGGGTGGCGGGCGCAGCGTCGAAGGTGATGTGCGGCGTGATCATGCGCACACCGTATTTTTCCAGGGCCTCCTGCACGCCGAAGCCCATCGCGTCGGACGCGGACACGATCACATCCGGATAGTCCTTTTTATCCAGGCCGGCATAGATTGCGTCGGTGACGTTGTAGGCTTCGTCACGCAACCAGTTACCGGTCTGCTCGGCCACGAAACGGTACTTTTTGTCGGCATCGAGCACCTCATGCAAGCCCTTGTTGCGGTCGATCGCAGCACTGGCCCCCGGGCGTCCACGCAGGTTGAAGATGCGCGCGCCGTCGGGGAAATGCCGGGCAATCCAGCGGCCCTGCTCGCGCCCCCCTTCGACGTTGTCCGCCCCCACATGCCCGATCAGGCCATGGACACCGGATACACTGCGGTCGATGGTGACCACCGGAATGCCGGCATCGATGGCCCGCTGGATCGCCGGTCCCAGGGCTTTCACGTCGATCGGGCTGATGATGATGCCTTTGACGCCAATCGAGATCGCGCGGTCGATATGCGACGACTGCGTATTGGAGTCGCCCTCGCCGTCGGCCTCGACAATCTCCATGCCTTGCTCCTGACCGGCTTTTTTCAGGGCCTTTTGCATGTAGACGAAGAACGGCTCCTTGAACGATGGCAAGGTCGTCATCACTTTGGTGTCGGCGCAAGCGGCTGATGCCGCCACCCACGTCATGCCCGCCAGCACGATGCCTGCGAATAGATTTTTCATGGCTCTCACCCCTCGGATTTTTTGTTGTAGAGGCGATGACTCAGGTCATCGCACAGAGTCGGGTGACGCACGCGCGTCATGTTTCTTGCCTGCTGCCGCGAGGTTTCCTACACGTCGCCCACACAGACGGTTTTGCTGTAGAGAAAGGCGTCCAGCCCCTCTTTCCCGCCTTCCCTGCCCAAGCCAGACTCCTTGACCCCGCCGAACGGCGCTTCGGCAGTCGTCATCAGCCCCGTATTGACCCCGACCAGCCCGCACTCCAGCGCTTCGGCCACACGCCACACGCGGGAAACATCCCTGGAATAGAAGTAGGCCGCCAGCCCTTCCTTGCCCGCGTTGGCCAACGCAATCGCCTGCCGCTCGCCATCGAAACGCAACACGGGCGCGACCGGCCCGAAGATTTCTTCGCGGCAGACCCGCGCGTCGTGGGGAACGTCGACCAGAATCACCGGCTCGACAAAGTGGCCGTCCAACTCAACCGGATTGTCTGTACCGAGCACCGCTGCGCCGCGCTGACAAGCATCGTCCACCAGGGCGCGCACCGTGTTCACCGCTCGCTCGTCGATCAGCGGGCCGATGCTGACACCGTCATCCAGGCCATTGCCGACCTTGAGGGCGGCCACCGCCTGGGCGAACCGCGCGACGAACTGATCGTAGAGGGGCGCTTCGACCAGAATGCGGTTGGCACACACACAGGTCTGGCCGGCGTTGCGGAACTTGGCCTGCACTGCGCCCGCCACCGCCGCGTCCACATCGGCATCGGCAAACACGATAAATGGCGCGTTGCCGCCCAACTCCAGCGACAGGTGCTTCATGGTTTTGGCGCAGCGCTCATACAACCGCTTTCCAACCGCCGTGGACCCGGTAAAGGTGATTTTCGCCACCTCGGGGCTGTCGACGAGGGCGTTGCCGATCTCGGCCGCCGGCCCCGTCACGATATTCACCACACCGTCCGGCACGCCGGCTTGCTCCGCCAGCCACACCAGCGCAAGCGCGGTCAGAGGTGTTTGCGAGGCGGGCTTGATCACCACCGTACAGCCGGCAGCGAGCGCCGGTGCCACCTTGCGGCCAATCATGCCGGCGGGGAAATTCCACGGCGTGATAACGCCCACCACACCCACCGGTTGGCGCATCACCACCAGCCGCTTGTCGGTCTGATGCGGCGGAATGAGCGTGCCGTAGGCGCGACGCCCCTCAGCGGCGAACCACTCGAAAAACGAGGCCGTAAAGGCGATTTCGCCCTTGGCTTCGTGCAAGGGTTTGCCTTGCTCGAACGTCAGGATCAACGCCAGGTCATCGAGATTTTCCAGCATCAGCCGGTGCCAATTCATCAGGATGTCGGCGCGGTGTTTGGCCGTGGTCGCCTGCCACGTCTGGAACGCCGTCAATGCCGCGCCGATGGCGACGTCTGCCATCGTTGCATCCAGCGAGGGCACCGTTGCGATACATTCTCCGGTCGCGGGGTTGTGCACCGGCAGTGTGTTTTCATCCGCCGGACCGACCCAGCGACTCCCCACTTTGCAGCGTTCCACCAACAGGGCGGGGTTCTTGAGCCGCGCACGCAAGTCCAGTGGGACGCTCATTCTTTTGCCCCCTCAACCCCATAGCGCGAGGGTTTCACCACCGCGCCCGATGCCGCGGAATCGTAGGCCGACATCACCAGTGCAAAGGTCTTCAGGTTGTCTTCACCGGTGGTCTCGAACGCCCCGCCAGCCCGCAAGCCGTCGACAAAATGCTGGACGGTGTTGACCACGGCATCCTGCTCACAGTGCCACGGCCTGACCGCCCACGGCCGCATCGCCGGTTCCAGGTCGAACCTGTGCAACTCGCCACCCCAGGTCGCCTCGACCTTGTAGTCCTGCAACAGTTTGATGCTGCCTTCGGTTCCTTCCAGGTGAAGCAGTGTCTGCGGAATCGGGTCGGGAAGCTGGCAGCTGCCGTAGGTGCACTCGACCACGCACACCGCGCCGCTGGTGTGACGCACCAGGGCCGTCGCCTGATCCTCGCCCTTGACGAACGACTTCACCGTCTGGGTCTGGCAATACAGGCTTTCCACTTCGCCGAAGTAGAAGCGCGCCAGGTCAAACACATGCACCCCGAGGTCCAGCAGCGCCAGACGATCGACCTGGGCCAGGTAGGGTTGATTCGCGTAGATGTCGTACCCGGTGCGGAACGCGATACGCCCCCAGGTCAGCGTGCCGATCCGGCCTTCTTTCAACCATTCGGCGATTTGACGGTTGGGCGCCTGGAACCGGAAGTTTTCATGCACCATCAGCGGCACATCGGCCCGCTTGCAGGCCTGCACCAGGGCCACCGCGTCGTCCCAGGAGGGTGCGATCGGCTTTTGCACTTTCACCGCGATACCAAAGCGGGCCGCAAGCTCGACCAGCTCGCGATGGGTTTCCATGGTGGTGCAGATATCGACAAAATCCAGGTCCAGTTCAGCGAACATCGTCGCCGCATCCTGGTAGGTCACATCGATACCGAACTTGCGGCAGGTCTGTGTCGCCCGTTTTGTGTCCCGGTCACAGATGGCGATGATTTTCGCGCCGTCAACGACCGCCCACGCCTCCAGGTGATTCTGTGCAAAATACCCCGCCCCGATGATCGCCCCGCGCAACGTTTTAACTGTTTCCACGCTCTACTTCCTCCGCTTTCATGACCGTCGATGCTTCAAGAAAAAATCACACCCTTGCGAATCAGCAGGCAGCCGTAGCCACGCCCCTCGCTGGTCGACACCACCGCATAGGCGCGCTTGGCCTCATCGTCGAAAGGCCCCCACGGCACCGCCGTGAACGCGACTGCGCGATCGTTCGCCTGGTTGAACGCCTCCAGCATCAACTGCTGCACCGCCGGGATGTTGTCCGGTTCGTTGCGCACGCCCATTCGGCGGATCGGAAATTCGGGCACTTCGTCAATCGGCATCACCGAGGCAATGGCGGCCGCCACTTCCGGGGCGGACGCATGGATACGAATCGCACTGCCATGCACGGTATGGGCAGCCACCGAGGCCGCCGGAAAATTTCGGTCGACGATGGCGATGTCGTCGCCGTGTCCCATCGACCGCAACACAAAGAGCAATTCCGGACTGAGGAGAGGATCGATTCGTTTAAGCATTGTCAGACTCCACTGAATAGAAGGCATGTCACGCCTGCTCGGGCGCGGCGAGCCGCGGGTCGGGCTCCACGCGCGCCGGACGGCCGCGCACCCGGATCAAGGTCATCAACATCGCCAGCCCGGCCAGCACGGCCAGGGCATACAAGCCACTGGCAAAACTGTCCGAACCGTGTTTGAAACTGCCCACGATGTAGGGGCCCGCAAAACCGCCGAGGTTGCCGATGGCATTGATGAAGGCAATGCCCCCTGCCATCGCAGTGCCGCTCAGGTACATGGGAGGGATCGCCCAGAACGGGCCTTTGCAGCCCAGAATGCCGATGGCCGCCACACACAGCGCGACGATCGACCAGGACGACGCCACCAGATAACCGGCGAGTGCCAGGCCGGCGCAGGCCAGCAACATCGACAGGGCGAGAAAACCTCTGCGCTCGGCGAAGCGGTCAGACAATTGGCCGATGACGATCATGCCGATACAGCCGGCGATGTAAGGGATCGAGGTGATCAAGCCCACCTGCCAGGTTTCGAAGCCTTGGTTCTTGATGATTTGCGGAAGGAAAAAAGACAGGCCGAGGTTGGCACTGATGGCGCAAAAGTAAATGCCCGCCAGCACCAGCAGCGCCGGGTTCAAAAACGCCTGGCGCAAGCTGTGCACACTTTCATGCCGCGCGCCCTCGCCGTCCTTCGCCAGTTCCCGGGTGAGCCAGGCTTGCTCCTGCGGTGCCAACCAACGCGCCTGCTCCGGTCGATCGGTCAGCAAACGCAGCACGAAAACAGCGCCGATGACCGCGGGTAATCCCTCCAGTACGAACAGCCATTGCCAACCTTTGAAACCCAACGCGCCATCCAGCTGTAAAAGCGTGGTCGACAGCGGTGCACCGACGGCAATGGCCAGCGGTATGGCGAGACTGAACGTCGCGATGATGCGTGCGCGGTACCGCGCCGGGAACCAGAGGGTCAGATAGAGCACCACGCCCGGGAAAAAACCGGCCTCGGCCACCCCCAGCAGAAAGCGAATGATCAGGAAGCTGGTTTGCCCCTGGACCAGGGCCATCGCACAGGAAAGCACGCCCCAGGTAAACAGGATGCGCGCGATCCAGCGCCGCGCGCCGAAGCGCATCAGAAACAGGTTGCTGGGCACTTCGAACAGGCAATAACCGACGAAAAAAATACCGGCCCCCAGCCCGTACGCATAGGCCGAAAGACCAATGTCCGCGTTCATCGTCAGGGCGGCAAACCCTACGTTGATACGGTCGATATAAGAAATGATGTAAAGCACCATCAGCAGCGGGATCAGGCGCCAGAAAATCTTGCGCATCACCCTCTCTTCATTAGGCTGTTGCATACAGACTCCGAGACTCGATTATGTTTATTGTGTTCGGCTCTTGTAGCGGTACTGCAAAGACAGCGTCCTGCGTCGGGCAGGCAGCCGACGCAGGTTCGCTTCGATGGGTCAGGACACCGTTGACCAGCGTCCGAACCGCGTGACTTCCTTCTCTTCGAAACCGAAGCCCAGCCCGGGGGTCTGGTGCAGCACCACGCGGCCCTTTTCGTGTTCCAGCTGACGGTCCACCAGCCGGCGGAAGTTCAGCACCTGGTCATCCCAGAAAAACTCCACGTAACGCGCGTTAGGCGTGGCCGCCACCAGCGGTGCGTGGATGTCATGGAACCAGTGCGGGCACACCTGGATGCCGTAGCCTGCCGCCAGCGCAGCGATACGCTTGAACTCGGTGATACCGCCACACACTGCCGCATCGGTTTGCAGGATGGCGGCGCCGCCCATGTCCAGCAGTTGCTTGTGGTACCAGCGGCCATAGCCGATCTCAGCGGTGGCCACGGGAATGCGCGTCAGCCTGGCCAGACGGGCGTGGCTTTCGATGTCGTCCGGGCTGAACGGTTCTTCGATGAAGTACGGGTTGTACTGTTCAAATCGGCTTAGGTACTGCATGGCCTGCACCGTATCGATCCAGCCGTTGTTGCAGTCCAGCATCAGTTCCACGTCATCGCCGATGGCCTCGCGTGCGGCTTTCACGCGGGCTTCTTCACCGGCGGGCGACAAACGTCCGGTTTTCATTTTGACGGCGTTGAAACCCAGCTCCACGAAACCGGCCATTTCCTCGCCGAGCATCCCGGCGGTCTTGCCTTCGACGTAATAGCCGCCGCTGGCGTACGCAGCCACCGTGTCGTTTTCTACCGCGCCGAGGAATTTGTGCAGCGGCAGGCCGGCGTGCTTGGCGTTCATATCCCACAAGGCGATATCCAGCGCACTCAAGGCACGCATGACGGTACCCATGCGCCCTTGCAGCAAGGCTTCCTGGTACATGTCTTTCCACAAGCCCTCGACGGCGAGTGAGTCCTTGCCGATCAGAATCGGGCCGAGCAATTGCTCCACGGCCACGCGGAACAGCTCACCGGCCGCACTGCCGACATAGCAGAAACCAATGCCTTCAATGCCGTCCGCACTGCGCACCTTGACCAGGCCGTAATGGCGGTTGGTCACGGTACGACTGGAGAACGAGGTGACTTTATCCAGGGGTACGCTGGCAGCACAGACTTCGATGGATTTGATAATGGGCACAGCATGTCTCCTTCGAGCAGCTTTTGTTGTTGGTGTGGACACTGTGCGCCGCTTCTGATATCTGAAAAAGCGGGGTTTAACATCGTCATAAAACGTAAAAAGCGTGGTTTATGGACACTCACTTCCTGCAAAGCTTTGTCACGGTGGTCGAGGCCGGGTCGATTGCCGAAGCCGCTCGCCGGCTGGATCTGGCACCTACCACCGTGACGCAACAAATACGCGCACTGGAGCAAGAGTTCGGCGTGAGGCTGTTACAGCGTTCGGGTCGCACCGTAAAACCGACCACGGTGGGTACGCGCATCCTTGAACGTTCGCGGGATCTGCTCAGGGACGTGCGCGACTTGTATTCCGCCGCGTCCGACACCCGACTGCCCGCCGGTCCCTTGCGCCTGGGCGCCACGCCGACAGCCCTGATGGGGTTGCTGCCGCACTGCCTGCGCGACTGGAACCAGGCGCATCCGGATGTCGCCATCTATATCGAACCCGGCACCTCGGCCTTGCTGCTGGAGAGAATCACCCGTGGCGAACTGGATGCCGCCATTCTGGTACACCCCTCGTTCGACTTGCCCAAGAGCTGCGCCTGGCAGCCCATGCGCGAGGAGCCCTTGATCCTGCTCACACCGGCCACCATGCCGGTCGACGATGTGTTGGCAGTCGCGGCCAGTCAGCCGTTCATTCGCTACGACCGCCATGTGGTGGCAGGCCGAATGGCCCATGACTACCTGAACGCCAAGGGCGTCAGCCCGAAAGTCCAGTTCGAACTCGACGGCATCGAGCACATTGCCCAACTGGTAGCTGAAGGCTTTGGGGTATCGGTGCTGCCGGATTGGCCCGTGATCGGCGGGCAGGACCCGCGCCTGCGCCGCTGGCCGCTGCCACCACCTTGCCCCTCAAGGCAGGTCGGCATGGTATGGATGCGCGGCGCGGCACGTTCCGCCCTGGCCGAAGAGTTCGTCAGCGTTGCTTGCCATCAGCGCTCGACGCCGCCGTAGCACTGAGCGAGTCATGGAAATGCAGGCCATCCAACCCGCTACGCAGCAATTCGCGCTGGATATCCGCGCCATTGACGGGCAGTAGCGTGCGTCGGGCGATGGTCCAGCGTTGGTCTTGTCGCTCCAGTTCCCAGCGGTTCACCACGGCACGGTGAATGCGGTAGCCGGTGGAAACGCCGTGATTGGGCAATTCGCGCGCAGGGCCTTGGTCATCGAGGTGCACGATCATCAGGTAGGAGGTCACGATGGCACTGTCCCCGCGCAGGTCGATCAGCGGCAGCCCGGCAAAGTGCGCCAACCCGCCGCGAATGGCGGCTTCATGCTCGGGCCTCAGGATAAAGGCGGCGATGTCCTTCGCCCCCTGTGCGCCGTCCAGCGTCGGACCGCGGTCGAACACGCCGTCTGGCTGGTAGACCGACCGGGTGTAGTCCGCGTGCCCCGTATCGGCACTGGGCGGATGGGACGCGATGAGTTCATAAATGGCGAGCTTGTCTTCAACGATGCGCAGGCGCGCTTCCAGGTCCGATGATGCGGTTGGCTGCATGGGGTTCTCCTCGGTTCGCTCAAGCAAAAAACCTATCATCGCCCATCGCCTTGAAAAAACCTACCAGTTGGTAGACAGTGAGTGCCGCTACCGCAGACTTCGACAGGACCGTGGTCATGAACAGTATTTCTGCCTGCACGCCGTTGCTTCATGCAACGGGCGCCGATTGCATCCCGCGCAAGCTCACTCCCTCTTCGGACTTCGCGGAATTGTTGAGGACCCAGCTTCCCGCGCAACCGTCGATGCCCCAGGCAGCCATCGTTGAACAGATGATTACCCGGGCGGCGCCTATCGAGGGCTCTGGCCGCTGCGCGAGCGGCTATATCTATGGGGTTCCGTTCGAATGCGCATCGACCACCTCGGTCACGGTCTTGTCCCCGGCGGCCATCACGCTCACCTGGGTCGCCATCGACATCGAGCGCGCGCCCCTGCAGACATCCCGAAACGAGATCGCACGCCGGCGTGTGCGCCAGCGTCAACGTGTGGAAGGCTTCACGCCTGAGGAGGGGTAAGCAGCCTGTGCAACAGTGGCTGGGTGATCGCCCCGAACATGGATGCGTCGCCATAGGCCCGGGCAGACAGCATGGCGCCGTGGACGGTGGCCATGAATATCTCGGCTTCGGCACGCGCATCGCTCGCGAGCGTGAATTGCCCTTGCCGGGCCCCGCGCTCCAGCACAGACGTGATCCAGGCCGACAGCGTGCGGAAATGCGCCCTCACCTCCAGCGCGATCTCCTGAGGCAGCACCGGGATCTGGGTCGCGAGCAAGGCGCACACACAGTAGCCTTTCGTCACGTCACCGACACAGGCCAGCCAGTAACCGATGTAATTGCGCATTTGGTCGGCGGGATCGGGAAAATGCCGCTCCATTGCCGCGATCCCGGCCTCGGCCTCCTTGCGGTAACGCTCCACCAGAATGCGAACTAGGTCGGCCTTGGTGGGGAAATGATGATGGATGCTGGCTTTGCGAATCCCCACGAACTCGGAGATATCCGCATAACTGAAACCGTTGTATCCACCCGAGATGATGAGTGAACGCGTGCAATCAAGAATGTCGTTGAAGGTACTGGAGGATTTTTTCATCGCAAAAATCTATCTGCCGGCAGGTATGGCGTCAAGCGAAGTGCCATCGCCCTGCCGGCTGATCGCAACGGGCTTCAGATCCCGCTGAACCAGTTGTAGCCCTGATCCTCCCAGTAGCCTCCCGGATTATCGTTGCCGATATAAATCTCGACGACATGCTTGGGGTTCTTGAACCCCAGCTTGGTCGGCACCCGCACCCGCAACGGGTAGCCATACTCCGGCGGCAGGGCGACTTCACCGAAATCCAGCGCCAATAAGGTCTGGGGATGCAACGCGGTGGGCATGTCCAGGCTGGAGTAGTAACGATCGGCGCATTTGAAACCGACGAATTTGGCGGTGGTATCGGCGCCGATGTGCTCCAGAAACGTCTTCAACGGCACCCCGCCCCACTGCCCGATGGCGCTCCAGCCCTCCACGCAGATCAGCCGCGTGATGTCGGTGCGCTGCGGCAGCTTGCGCAAACCGTCGAGGGTCCAGGGCGCCTTGTCACGTACCAGGCCGGACACGGCCAGCGCGTAGTCCGACACGTCGAGGTCCGGAATATCGTCCTGCCCGTAAAATGCGTTGAACGGAAAAGGCGTGGTCATTTGCGCCTGGGTATAGGTCGGGGCCAGTTTCTGCCCGCTGAACAGCCAGGCCTGGACCCGGTCGTTCCAGCGCGACATGGCCCACAGCACCTTGTCCACCTGGTCGCCGTCTTGCAGGTTGCACCCGCTCAACATGGCCATCGCTCCGACAGTCAGCCCGCCGCGCAGAAAATGCCGGCGCTGGATGCTCTCCAGTTGCAGCCGCTGGGCAGGCTCGAGCTGGATCCTGCGTTTTCTGGGTTCAATCATGAAGGTGTTTCCCGTCAGAAAGCGGCCGTGTGCCGCCGGTGATCATCGGCAACAGGGTCTTCGGCACCAGCAATACCAACGCCAGATGCACCACGACAAACGCCCCGATGGCCGCCATCGCCGCAAAGTGCACATAACGCGCAATGTCATAACCGCCCAGCAGCGCGACCAGTGCCTGCAACTGAATGGGCTTCCAGATCGCCACCCCGGAGACCACCACCAACGCGCCCGCCGCCAGCACCAACCCGTACATCAGGCGTTGCACAGCGTTGTAGACGCCCTTCTCGTGCGTCAGCCGAAAATGCACGGCGTCATTCAAGTCACGCTTGAGCGCCGGGAGGGTAATGGGCAGAAAGTCCCGCCGGAAATGCCGGCTGAACAGGCCGTACAGGCCATAAAGGCTGGCGTTGATGACCAGCAACCACATGAACGCAAAGTGCCAGGCCAGCGAACCGCCCAGCCAGCCGCCGACGGTCAATGCCGCCGGAAACCGGAAGGCAAACAACGGCGAAGCGTTGTAAATCGCCCAGCCGCTCATGAACATGCAGACCATGCAAACAGCGTTAAGCCAATGCGTGAGGCGCACAGGCCAGGCATGGATCGGAGTCTTTTTCATCTCGCGCCCCCTCGCGCCAGAACCGCTGCAACCAGGCCGTGCAGGCCTGGTTGCCGCCGCAAAGTCGCGTTACATCGGTGGCTGGAAGCCGTCTTTACCCACCGCAACACCACGGGCGCTGCCGTCCTGCGCCGGGAACACCACGATTTTTGCGCCTTTGACCAACTCATCGGCTTTGCCGGGCTCGACATAGGCAATCGGCACGTCATCCGGCACCACCAGTTGCTTCTCGCCCCCCTTGTAGTTGACGGTCAGCGTACGGCCATTGGCGTTGGACAGCTTGCCCACCGTGCCATTGGTCATGGTGCCGGTGCTGCCGTCCGCGTTCTGCCAGCCGTAATGCCCTTCGCCGCTGCCCTTGAGGCTGGACTCGAACACCGTGACTTCCAGGGCTTTAAGGGTGCCGTCGGACTGCGGGACCGCCGCCGAGCCGACAAAACTGTCAGCCTTGATCGACTCGACGGCCGCCTTGGACACCCGTACGACACCGGTCTTGTCGGTCAACGCGATGTTTTGGTGCGCGCCGTTGCGGGTGGTGAAGTTCAGCGTATGGTTATCGACACTTTCAACCACCCCGCGCAGCGGCTTGATCACGGGCATATCGGCGGCAGTCGCAAGCACCGCAGCGCCGGCAATCAGTACGCCCAGGGTGGTGGACAGAGCAGTCTTCAACTTCATGTGAACGATTCCTCACGGGTTTGGGTGCCCACATCCTCCAACCCCGACCGGGCCTCCACGATGACCCCCCGATGACATTTTTGTCATCGGGCCGCCCATCCGGCGAATGACAGAAATGTAACCGACACACCGTCCACGGCCCGTTACACTGCACACCCGGCGGCTTGCGCGGAATCGAGGCCGGGCAGTTGGAACCAGACAGTGAACCCCGAGCGGCCCTGAATGCATATTTTGCTCATCGAAGACGACACCAAAACCGGCGAGTACCTGAAAAAGGGCCTTGGCGAGTCCGGCTATAACGTCGATTGGGCGCAACACGGCGCCGACGGCCTGCACATGGCACTGGAAACCGCCTACGACCTGATCGTGCTGGACGTCATGCTGCCCGGCATCGATGGTTTCCAGATCATCGAATTGTTGCGCGCACGCCAGGACGTGCCGGTGCTGTTTCTCACCGCCCGTGACCAATTGCCCGACCGTATTCGCGGCCTGGAACTGGGCGCTGACGACTATCTGGTCAAGCCATTTTCCTTCACCGAACTGCTGCTGCGCATTCGCACCATTCTGCGTCGCGGGGTGGTGCGCGAACCCGATCACTTTCACCTGGCCGACCTGGAACTGGACCTGGTGCGTCGGCGCGTTACGCGCCAGCAACACGTGATCGTGCTGACCAACAAGGAGTTCGCCTTGCTGCATCTGTTCGTACGCCGCGAAGGAGATGTGTTGTCCCGTGCGCAGATCGCTTCGGAAGTCTGGGACATGAACTTCGACAGCGACACCAACGTGGTCGACGTGGCGGTCAAGCGCCTGCGCAGCAAAGTCGACCTGCCCTACCCGGTCAAACTGATCCATACGGTGCGCGGCATCGGTTATGTATGCGAGGCAAGGTCATGCGGCCCCGACGCCCCCCGTCCCTGACCCTGCGCTCGACGCTGGCCTTCTCGCTGGTGGCGATGCTCGCCGTGGCGGGCGCCGGGTTTTATCTGTACGCGTCGATGAAAGCCTCGGTGCTGATGAACACCGACCACGCCGTGATGGGGCGCCTGGACCATTTTCGCAAACTGCTGCACTACGAGCTGGCACTGGACAAGCTGCGCGACAGCCCGCAGATCTTCAAGAACATGCTCGACAGCGAAGACGACATTTTCATCATTGGCGAACCCGGCCAACCGCCCGTGATCCTGGTCAACCCACTGAATGCGGTATTGCCTGACCTGCCGGTGATAAACGCCGATGCGCCACTCAGCAGCCACGATTTGCGCAGCGGCGTCACCGCGTCCGGCGTGCCCCTGCGCGCCGCGACCGTACAAACCACCTCCGGCGGTCGCGAAGTGCGCCTCACCGCCGCCCACATCATGGTCAAGGAAATGGCCATGCTGGAAAACTTCCGTCAGCGGATCTACCTGGCGGTGAGCCTGGCATTCGTGGTCACCGCGCTGCTCGGCTACATCCTGTTGCGGCGTGGCCTGCGCCCGTTGCGCAACCTGGCGGCGCATGCGGCAAACATCACGCCCAAGCGGCTCGACAGCCGCATGGACAGCGCAGATACCCCAGTGGAGCTGCAACAACTGAGCGAGGCCTATAACGCCATGCTCGACCGGCTCGCCAACGGCTATCAACGCCTGACGCAGTTTTCCGCCGACCTGGCGCATGAAATCCGCACGCCGGTGGGCTCACTGATGGGGCATTGCCAGGTCGCGCTGCGCCAGTCGCGGACCCAGGACGAATATCAGGCACTGCTGGCCTCGAACCTCGAAGAGCTGGAGCGCATTTCGCGAATCGTCGAAAGCATTCTGTTCCTCGCCCGTGCCGACGAGACGCAATCGGTGCTTCAGCGCCAGCCGTTGTCCATGGGCGATGAGTTGCAGCGCGTCGCCGGATACTTCGAAGGCCTTGCCGAAGAACGCCAGATGCACCTGCGCATCCATGGCGATAGCCGTGTCAGCGCCGACCCGGTTTTGCTGCGCCGCGCGCTGAGCAACCTGGTGGCGAATGCCATTCGCTATGCCCATGAAGGCAGCGAGATCCTCATGCAAACGCAGGCAGTGAGCGGTGGGTGCAGGATCGACGTGCAGAACCAGGGGCCCGGGCTGAGCGAAGCGACCCTGCACAAACTGTTCGACCGGTTTTACCGCGGTGACGCTTCCCGTCATCAGCAGTCCGACTCCCACGGCCTGGGCCTGGCGATTGTTGCGGCGATCATGCAACTGCACGGCGGTGAAGCCAGCGTGGACCAGCCGGCGGTGGGCACCATTCGGTTTTCGCTGTTCTTCCCCGCCGGTTGAGCGAGCGCTTCAGCACGGCGTTTCTGGTGGCCGCGCGCCCCCGGGAATACTCGTTACCGGTGCGGCTGTGTCGGGGTTGCCGAGAAATGCCGGGCGACCCACTGCTCGCACAACGTCCACAGCGCCGGCGCGCCTTTCTGGATGACCGGGCCATAGCGAGCCACCACCTGTTCGAGGGAAACATCGCTCTCGGTCCAGGTCCCGCCCTCGGTGAATACATTGATCAGCAACGGCTGAAAGCGATCAAGCGCCTTGGCGAACGCCGCATCATCTGTCTGCCCCTGCTCGAACTCCTGCCATAACCCGATGAACCCATCGCCCTGGGGCGACGGCAGCTGGCCAAACAAGCGCTGCGCCGCTTCGGCTTCCAGGGCCTGCTGTACCTGAGTCGAAGCGCCGCCATGAATGGGGAAGTCGCCCACGTCGATCTCGACGATGTCATGCAACAACAGCATGCGGATGACGCGATTCACATCCACGGTTCCATTGGCATATTCACTCAGGATCAGGGCGTACATCGCCAGGTGCCACGAGTGCTCGGCGGAGTTTTCCTTGCGGCTTTTGTCGAGCAGTGGCGACTGCCGGACAACACTCTTCAAGCGGTCGATTTCCCGCAGAAAACCCAGTTGTTTTTCCAGTGCTGTCAATTGCGTGATCTCCTGTCAGGCATGTGTTTTTCCAACCATGCCATGACTCGCGCGGTGAAGTCGAAGATCGCCGGCATCGCGCGGATGCCATGGCCTTCCTGCGGGTAAGTCAGCAACACACTCTCCACTTCGGTACTGCCCTGCAACGCGCGGTGAAACTCCAGGGCCTGGCTCGCGGGCGTGATCTTGTCGAGTGCGCCACACACATTCAGCGTCGGGGTCTTGACCCGCTCAGCGTAGTGGATCGGGCTGCGCGTAAAGTACTGGCCCAACGGGTCACCCAGCTTGTCGCTGAGGAACAACTCGCAGAAGGTCGGCACGTTGCAGGTCAGGTGCTGGCTGACCCAGTGGGTCACCGGCGCAATCGGCACGGCGGCGGCGAACCGCTGATCCTGGGTAATCAGCCAGGAGGCAATATAGCCTCCGTAGCTGGTGCCCATGACCGCAATCCGTGTGGGGTCGATCACCCTCCGAGCCTCCAGCGCATCCAGGCCTGACAGATAGTCATAGGTGTCGCGCCCGCCCATGTCGCCGAACACCAGCCGGGCAAACGCCTGGCCGCGTCCGCTCGACCCGCGCGGGTTGGGCAGGAACAGCGCATAGCCTTCGGCAAGCGCGACGAATTGCAGCGCAGAACGCCCCAGGTATTGCGGACGAACGTGCCACACCGGCCCGCCATGCACATGCAGGATCAGCGGATGCGGGCCCGGGCCAGCGGGGGTGATGAGCCAGCCATGGAGTGTCAGCCCGTCGGGGGCCGTCCACACGAAGTCGCGCGCCGTTGCGCCAAGCCCATGGATGCTGGCATCCAGCTCGGCGCTGCCGAAGCGGCGGATGACACGCTCTGTGCCCCCTTCAAATGCGACCAGTTGGGGCGCGTGCGAGAAGGACTCCACCAGACACAGAAAATCCTCGGCACGGCCACCCAGCGGCGCGATCTCCGGAAAGATCAAGCCGCTCGGCTGGCGCTCGCTTTCACGCCACAACTCGCGGGCCACGCCAGTCTGCCGCTCGAACAGGCCGGCGACATAATCAGGTCCTTGCGCCGAGCCGAAGAGCAGCGTGTGTTCGTCACGCCAGAGCACCTGCGTGACATCGGCCCCCAGCGTCGCCGCCTGGGTCACTTCGCCGCTCGCGACGTCGATCAAGCGCAGGTCGCCTGCGACCAGGTTGCGATCCGAGCAGACCGCTTCGATCACCGCAACGGTGCTCCCCGACGGCGTGGCGACCACGCCATTGAGCTGGTCACGGGGCTTGAACAGGGTTCGGGACTGGCCATCTTCGATCGCGATCATGCGCACATCAGCCGTGTACCACCACGTCTCCTCCGGCTGGTCCGAACAGATCGCGACCATGTGGTCGGGCCCCGCCCAGCTCGCCTGCCAGACATTCACGCCGGGCAAGCTGATCCGCCGCACATGCCCCGTCGCCACCTCACAGAGCCACGCACTGCGCCAGGGTGTTGCCTCCGGCGCACCTTCGACCGTGGGCGTCCAGCCTGCTTGCGCGTCACGGTCCAGGCTGACCGCGAAGGCGCCCTGCGCGCCCGCAAGATCGGAGCCAAAACCCGCAATGCAGACCAGCAGCGTTTTACCATCCGCCGACCAGGCCAGCGACTCGACAAAGCCGTCGAGCGGCGGGCCGGCACGGTCGGTTCGACCGTCCAGGTCAAAGAAGCGCAGGTGGTTCACATACGCCTGCTCGCGGTCTGACAGGTAGGCAATCGAACCGCCATCCGGCGACCATTGCGGGCTGCTGTCCGAGCGCGGACCGCTGGTGATGACCTCGAGCGCACCCGAGTCGAGGTCGACCAGCGCGATCCGCGTCGACGGATGGCCCTGGAGCGCCTCGCACACCACCGCCGTGGCGACCGTCGTGGCGCCGTCCGGGCTGACACTCAATTGGCTCAAACTGGAAGCTTCGCCACTCCCCGGGCGCAACCACGCCCGGGTCAGTTGCTCGGCTTCAATGAACGACCGATGGCCGCGAAAATCGTTCTGCATAATCTGTCCCGAAACACGAGGTTCAATGGCGCTTCAGCGGGCGCTCTTCCTGGCCGGCGTTCAGGCCACGCGGTTGAAAATCCTGACCATCGCGCCCAAACGCTGCATCTTGCCGCTGGCATCCGGGTTGACGAACGCCAGTGGAAACGGATGCGCCACGCCGTTCATGCTCATCTGGAAAAGATGCTCGCCCGCGAGCTTCAGTTGAAAGACCGGCGCATTGGCATTGTCGGTCTCATACAGGTCTTGCCGAGCGACCATTCTGGCGAACAATTCGCGACCCTCACGGTAGATTTCAAACCGGAACAGCTGGTTCTCGAAATGCCCCTCATAGGGCGTCGTGTCCACCGCCTCCTCAATCGGCACCAAGGGTTCGCTGATCGAGCCCCAACTGGCCAGAATCGGGTCGATGAGCGTCGCGTCGAACGCGCCGTACTTCGAACAGTTGGTCAGCAGCGCAAAGGCCTTGCCGCTCGCCGGGTGCGCGTACAGCACGGAGTTGACGCCCGGACCGCCACCACCGTGAAACAGCACGCCGCCGGACAAGATCATCCAGCCCAGGCCGATGCGCCAGGTGTGGGGCGAAATGAATCCGGTGGTCTCCTGCGTCATCAGCGACGCGCTGGCGTCGGACAAAATGCGCACGCCGTTGACGCCCACGCCGCCATTGATCATCGCGCGGGCGAAGGTCACCAGGTCCGCGGCGGTCATCATCACCGTGGCGCCCGCCGGGGCAAAGCTCAGGGGCAGGAATGGCTTGGTACTTTGTACGAGCTTGCCGGCCTCATCGACCTGATCGCCGACGCTGACACGAAACCTTGGCAGTTCAGTGATATCCGCCAGCGAATGCTTAAGGCCCAGGGGCTCGAAAATGCGCGACTTGATCAGGCTGTACCAGCCCTCGCCCCGCAGCTTCTGGGCGATATAGCCCGCGATGACCGTGCCGATGTTCGAATAGGCGGTGGCCTCGCCCGGCGGGTGCAGTTGCAGTTTGGAGGCACAATCCTCGATCGCATTGACAATGCACTGTTCATCGAAATCCCGGTACGCCGGGCAGTCATAGTCGATGCCGTTGGTGTGGTTGATCAGCATCCGGCAGGTGATATCGGGCAGCGCCTGCGCATCGCCCAGGCGCAACTCGGGCAGATGTCGGGCGACAGGATCGTCGAGACCGATCAGACCGTCATCGACCAACTGCATGAACAATGCAGCGTTCAGCACTTTGGTGATCGAACCGATGTGCATCAGTGTGTCGAGCGTCACCGGGTCGCCGGTCACGCTATTACGCAGACCGCCGACGCACTGGTGCATCTGATTGCCGTCCCAAAAAGCGAAAGAGGCGCCGGTTACCTCGCGGCTGTCGGTGAGGTCCGTGATGGCGCGGGCGAAATCCAGGGTCATGTCAGTGTCCTTTTCCAGGTTAATTATTGTTGTGGGTACCCAAGCGGGCCGGCGCGAGCATCTGCGCTTGCAGCCCGATATCGATGAGGTCCTGGGGCAGTTCGCCGTCGACGCATAACGCCGCCGTCAAGCGCCCCAGCGCCGCTGCGGTCTGGATGCCATAGCCACCCTGCCCGACCAGCCAGAAGAAGCCCTTGGCAACCGGGTCGAAACCCGCCACCGGCGTACGGTCCGGGCTGAACACGCGCAAACCGGCCCAACTGTTCGATACACGGCGCACCTGGGCCCCGGTCGCTTGCTCGAAACGGTCCACGGCAATGGCCACGTCCAATTCCTCCGGTTGTGCATCGCAAGGCGGCGAGTCGGTTTCGTCGGCGGGCGAGATCAGCAACAGCCCGGCGTCCGGCTTGAAGTAAAACTGCTCGTCGATCGCAATTGCCGCCGGCCAGCGCGCGGCATCCAGACCGGCGGGCACATCGACGAGCGCCGCCGTGCGGCGCTTGGGTTGCAAGCCAAGCGGTGCAACACCGGCACTGCGTGCCACCTCGTCGCCCCAGGCACCCGCGGCATTGACCACCACGGGCGCGCGGAAACTGCCGCTGTGGGTATTCACGCGCCAGCGCCCGTCGACATAGACCAGCTTCTCAATGCGCGAGGCCGTCAGAATCTCCGCGCCCTGGGCACGGGCCTGGCGCAGGAAACCTTGATGCAGCGCGTCGACGTCGATATCCGCCGAGCCCGTTTCCAGCACGGCGCCGCCCAGGTAGCCCTCACGGAACGCCGGCACGAGTTCATGCACTTGCGAGGGCGACAGCACCTGCGTCCTGGCTGCCACATCGGGGTCCTGACGGAACTGTTCGAGAAGGTCCAACTGATCGGGCGTGCCGAAGAACAGCACATCCCGTGGCGTCACCAAGGGCCCTGCGGCAAACCCGGCCGGAGGCTCGAACAGAAAATCGCGGCTGGCGCGGGTCAGGCGACGCACGACGGCGTTGCCATAAATTTCGGAGAAGAGTGCCGCAGAGCGACCGGTGGAGTGATAGCCGGGATGGTCTTCGGTCTCGAACAGCAGCACCGAGCCATGCGCCGCCAGGTGCGCCGCTGCCGACGCCCCGGCGATGCCGGCGCCGATCACCACAAAATCAACATCCCTGACTTGACTCATCACTGCCACCTCCAGAAGATTGGGAAAGGTGGACTATACGAAATAATTTTGCATATTTGGAAATTAATTTTCCAAAGTAGCGATTACTTCGTTCGTGGTGCGCGCCGTGGCTTCGCTCCCTCCACAGACGCGCCGGCGGCCCCACCGTTCTTCTCCGAAATCGACACAAACGTCTCGATCATCGGCTCCACGCTCCCGCGCGGCGCGGCCGCCGCAACGATGCGGCAAGGTGCGTCACTGGCCTTGAGATAGGCATGCCCCATCTCGCTGTCGAAGTACAGCGAATCCCCTGCATACAGGCGCACAGGCGCATAAAGATCGGTGCAGAACTCCACTTCGCCCTCGATGATGTAGACGAATTCCTCGCCGGGGTGGCGAATCAGATCGCCGAACTCCGCCAGAAATTCCTCCATGGTCCGGGCATGCACCTCGACGACCATCGGCGTCATTTTCTTGTGCAGCAACTCCGTGGCCAGGTAGGTCTGGCTGTAGCTGCGGGTGTCCACCTGCATGCCTTCGCCGGCACGCGACAGGACGCGGCGACCAATGCTCACCGGCGCCGGTGCGGGAGCCTGGGCCGGGCTGCCGAGCAGCTCGGTCATGTCCACGCCCAGGCCGCGACTGATGGCCGCGAGCTTGTCGAACGACAAGGACAGGTGCCCCGCCTCCAGCTTCGACAACGTGGAAGCAGCCAGTCCGGTCCTGGCGCTCAGCTCGGCCAGCGTCATGTCCGCACTGCGGCGCAGCGCTCGGATCGTGGCGCCGGGGTTATTGTTACGGGTATCGGGGGTGGGATCGGTCATTTTCATGGCGTGCACTGTAGCAGGCAGGTTCCATTCCCCCAAGTAAAAAGCCACACCAATTATCACCATATGGAAATTTATATTCCAAAACGGAAATATTGTTGCTAGCATCCATCGCACTACCCAGCATACGTTGCTGCTCAAGAGGACTGTCATGAACGTTGCAGACGCCCAGACCATCCCAGCCAACACGGGCATCGCCGCACTGGATGCGCTTTTCCAGCCATTCAACCGCGGCGATGCGCCAGGTCTGGTCGTTGGCGTCGCGCAGCATGGCAAGACGCTCTACCGCCGAGGCTTCGGCTTGGCCAGCGTGGAACAAGGCGTCGCAAATACGCCGGGGACGCGCCTGCGCATCGGCTCCACCAGCAAGCAATTCACCTGTCTGGCCGTGCTGCTGCTCGCCGAGGACGGGAAGCTCGACCCCGATGCCGGCGTGCGCCGCTACCTCCCCGAATTGCCTGCCCTGGCAGCCGAACCCAGCCTGCGCCAATTGATGGCGCATACCGGCGGCTATCGTTGCCACCTGGACCTGGGCTTCATCGCCAGCGGCATGGCGATACAACCCATCGGAACCGCGTTGGCAACCCTGCGACGCCAGACAGCGGCCAACTTCGCGCCGGGTGAATCCAGCCTGTATTGCAATGGCGGCTATCACTTGCTCTCACAGGTGATCACGCGAACCAGCGGCATGCCCTTCGAGCAGTTCTTGCAGGAACGCATCTTTGTGCCGCTGGGCCTGCTGGACACCGCCTCGGTGCCGAGCGACCTGCAGATCCATTCCGGCATGGCGACACTGCACCTGCCCCGGCCCGACGGAGGCTGGGCACGTGGCATTTTCCCCAGCGAAGAAATCCTCGGCGAAGGCGCAATCATCTCAACCGTGGATGACATGCTGAAATGGCTGGCGCATCTGCGTCACCCGCACACCGTCGGCAACGCGACGACCTGGGCGCAGATGACCACGCTTTCACGGCTGAACGACGGCAGCGCCTTCCCCTACGCCCTCGGGCTGATGCGCCACGACTACCGTGGCGTCGAGGTGATCCACCATGCCGGCGGCGTGATCGGTGGCGCCGCGCAGATGCTGAGCGTGCCGAGTCATGCGCTGGATGTGATCATCATGACCAATGGCGCACTGGCCAATCCCATCGAGCTGGCCAACCAGATCGTCGATGTCCTGCTCGGCGATGCCCTCGGAGCACACGCCCAGAAGGCTGCGACAGCACGCTTCCCCACGCTGCCAGGAACTCGCTACCAATCAAGACACAGCGGTCACGTGATCGGTTTCGCGGACGTTGGCGGCATGCTGGGCCTGAGCTTTCTGAATACGCCGGCAATCCCCCTGACAGACACCGGCGATACGCTGAGCATCGGTTTTCAGGCGCTCGCCGCCGGCCCACTGATCGTGCCGATCGCGCAATTGGAAGGCCTGGACGAAGCACCCGAATCACTGCAGTTCAGTGAGGCCGGCCACGTTTCGGCATTTGAACGTCTCCCGTCCGAGGTGCCTGCGCTGGCGCACGTTGGCGCAACGCTGATCGGCCCGTATCACTGCACCGACCTGGACGCGAACGCCGACATCCGCTTCGACGGCGAGACCCTGAACCTGGTCGTTCACGGTGCGCTGGGCGATTCGGTATTGCACCTGGAGGCCTTCGGTACGGACGTCTTCGGCCTGGTGTCGTCGATCCCGGCATTGTCCCTGCGCGGCGTGCTCAACGTTGAACGCAACGACGACCGCGTCACCGGGTTCGTCATCGATACACTGCGTACCCGCCACCTGTCATTCGAACGGAGAGACTGAGGATGAACACCCGCGCCCCCACACCACCTTCGCGGCTCTCGTCGATGCTGGTCTGGGACAACCATGCCTGCATGCCCCTCACACCCCACGACGTCAGTTTCCTGGACCAGCTCGAATGGCATCGCCGCGCCGGCACCGATGTCGTGATGCTCAACGTCGGCTTTGGTGATGACGCCATCGAGGCCCATCTGCGCATGCTTGCCACGTTTCGTGCCTGGCTGGCGGCGCGTCCGACGCACTACCGGCTGATCCACTCGGTGGCCGATATCCACGCGGCCCGGGCCGCCGGGCAACTGGCGGTGGGTTTCGACATCGAAGGAGCCAATGCGATCGGCGACCAGCTCAGCCTGATCGAGCTGTACAGCGACCTGGGTGTGCGTTGGATGCTGTTGGCCTACAACCAGAACAACCGGGCCGGCGGCGGTTGCCAGGACGATGACCCCGGCTTGAGCGCGTTCGGTCGTGCAATGCTGGAAGAAATGGCGCGTGTCGGCATGCTCGGCTGCTGCTCGCACACCGGCTACCGCACGGCTCGCGAGGCCATCGATGCCTCGCCTGCGCCGCTGATCTTTTCCCATTCGAACCCGCGCGCACTGCACGCGCACCCGCGCAATATTCCTGACGAACTGATTCGCGCATGCGCCGCGCGCGGCGGCGTCATCGGTATCAACGGCATCGGCCTGTTCCTTGGCGACAACGACGCATCCCCCGCCAATGTGGCGCGGCACGTACTGTACGTGGCCGGGTTGGTCGGGCCCGAACACGTCGGCCTCGGATTGGACTTCATGCACGACAGCGAGGAGATCGATGCTTACCTCGCGGCGAACCCGGACAAATTCCCGCCCCACCTCGGCTACGGGGCCGGCATGAAGATGATGGCGCCGGACGAGCTACCCGCGCTGGCCGATGAGCTGAGCAGAGCCGGCATGGCCGACGCCGAACTGGCCGCCGTGTTCGGCGGCAACTGGCTGCGACTGGCCGAGCAGGTCTGGCGCAACTAGCCCTCCACACGTATCACCCGCACCCAGGCCGCCCACCCTCAAGGGACGGGCGAGCCCTGCCGCGGGCGCAGTAAAGATTCGTTGCTCCTTTATTCACCGAGAGAACCGCTATGACTTACCTTCAACGCTTCGATGTTGGCCCACGTATTTCCCAGGTTGCTGTGCACAACGGCGTCGCCTACCTGGCCGGCCAGATTCCCTCCGACATGAGTGCCGATGTACGTGGCCAGACAACCCAGGTGTTGCAGGCGATCGACACCCTGCTGGCCCGCGCGGGCACGGACAAGACCCAGGTGCTGAGGGCCGAGATCTTCCTGGCCGACATCACCGACTTCGCAGAGATGAACGCCGCCTGGGACGAATGGGTATCAGCCGGCCATGCACCGCCACGGGCCACGGTAGAGGCGCGGCTGGCAATGCCGGAGATCAAGGTAGAAATCGTCGTGACCGCTGCGGTCCCAGGCGAAGCGCAATAACACGATCAACGCACTTGCCCACTTTCCACTTCAAACAAAAATAAAGGAAATCAGATGAACGACCTCATCGCGCATTCATCCTTCGTCTCACAGCAACAACCTGACGCGCTCAAGGGCGGGTTCACGCCGGGCTCGCGCACCCTTCTGGCGTCCCTGACAGCGCTGTTGCTGCTCGGGCAGACCGTTCGCGCTGAGGAGGTGGCAGCCCCGGCGGCGCCCAACTGTGCGAAATACGATCAATACAACTACCGGGGGTCCGAGTCGCCCTTCCCGTCCAACTGCGAATCGATTGCCCCGGAACTGGGCGGGTTTCGCGAAACCCTGTTCAACTCGGGGTGGAACGCGCAGCTCATCCTGACCACGGGCCTGACCTACGACCTCAAAAGCCACGACCGCGAAACCCAGGTGTACAGCGGCCAACGGCCCTCGTCCACCTCGACCGGCAGCCTGCTGATCAACCACGACCTGGGACGGTACGGGCTTCCCGCAGGGTCGCTGTTCACCCTGGGGGGATCGTTCGCCTACAGCAGCTTTCGTGGCGACGGGTTGCGCGAGGGATTCATCAGCCAATTGTCCGCGCGCGTGCCTTTCTACGATGATCGGGTGATCGTGCAGGTTGGTTATTTCAGCCTGGCGGGCCAGTTCTACGGCACGCTGTTGGGCAATAACATCGCCGCCTCGACGCTGGGCCCAAGCAGCGGACTTCTGGCACAAACCGGTGCCCAGGGCTTCAAGCCCTCTCCGGCGCTGGACATTCGCCTCTACTCCGAAGACAAGCGTTTTTACAATCACATTGGCGTGGCCCGCAGCATCAGCCCTGCCGGCCTGTTTCCCGACGCCGACGACAATCGGTCCGGCCTGCGCTTCAATACCAAAGATGCCCGGGCAGTGGTGATCGACGAAGTCGGGTACCGCGTCGAGGCCGGGCCCGACCAGAAGAAAATCTGGCTGCGCGGCGGCGTCGTGTACAACAACTCGCAATACGCCCGACTGGACGAGCCGGGCGAGAAAACCACCAATCACGGCGCTTACATCGTGGGCGACCTGCAATTGACCCAACCCAGCTCATCGCTGCCGTACAAAGGCTGGTATGTGAACGCCTATATCAACGAAGGCCGGGACAACGTCAATTATCTGCCCGGGGCGTTCGGCGGTTCGCTGTATAACCTGGGGCCGTTTGAGTCCCGGCCCTACGACTTGTTTGCCATTGGCGCGTCAAAAAACGAATATAGCCGCTACGCACGACGCAACGCCGGGGACGCAGGCCTGGATTATGCGGATGCCTCGACGAACATTTCGGTGTCCTATGCCTACCGGGTGAGCCGCGGGATCTATCTGCAAACCGCTTTGATCCACACCGACAACCCGACGTTCGCGCCACGCAGGGACAGTTCCGTGAATGCCTACACGACGTTGGTACTGGTGTTCTGATGCACGTCGCGTGCGCTAGCCTCGATGGGTAGCGCACACGCCACGGTGGACCCCATGAATGATTGAGTCAGCGCTGCACCCCGAACGCTTCGCCATGAGAGAAACGCCATGACCATTTCCGAGCCGAAGAGCCCGCGTGACCGCATCCTCGATGGGGCGTGCGAGCTGTTCGCCCTGCGCGGTTTCCAGGCCATCGGCTTGCGGGACCTGGCGGAGTATGTCGGCATCAAGCCGGGCTCGCTGTATCACCACATCGAGAGCAAGCAGTCGCTGTTATACGAACTCATGGAAGACGCCATCAGCGAGCTGCTTCACTTCACACGCCTGAACCTGCGCCGCAAGGCCCAGGCTGACGACCGGCTGGACTGCTTCGTCGACACGTTCATGACCTTCAGGGAGCATTCGGCGAGCCGTACCTACCTGCTGTCGCGCGAGCAGATCAACCTGACCCGCCAGCAAGCCGACGACTTCAATGGCCTGAAGCGCGAATACATCCAGATTCTCTCGGACATCATCAAGGACTTGATCAAGGCGCCCCCTTCCCCTCCGATGCTGCTGCCCATGACCGCAGACGCGGTGATCGGGATGCTGTTCAACCAGACCCAATGGCTCAGCCTCGACGACGATGGCGGCCAGCAGAGCGCCGTATTGAAACGCTTCGCCTACGGCATCATTGCCACGCTCGACCGATAACCCCAGCTCAGGCCGTGCCCGATGCCTGCTTCAGCCGGCTGAGTTTTTCCCGGCTGCCGCACACGCTCATCTGGCACCATTTGCGCTGTTTGTTCTTGGAGATATCGAGAAATATCCAATCGCAATCGGTGGCGGTGCAGCAGCGCAGGGTCTGAAGGTCACGGGACACCAGCAATTGCGTGGCTTCGATGGCCAGGCGGCCGATCAGCATGGTTGTCAGTTCCTGTGCCGAGCTGCAAATTTTCCAGTGCCAGGCGGGCAAACCGTCCACCGAACCCAGCACCCGCCACACGACGCCGCGTTGAAACGCCAGGTTGATCTGCTCCAGCGCTTCATCGGCAGCCACCTGGTGCTGGGACAACTTGTAGAACACGCCGTACAGGCACTCCCTGAATTCGATGATCGCGTTCAGGTCCGGCTGATACGAAATGGGCACCTCGAACACCATGGGCTTGTAGAGTTCGAACTCTTCGGCGGACACCAGCGACGCATGCAGGGCCCACTCAAAGAAGAACTGTGCACTGGTGAGCCGTTCTTCCTTGACCATGAGCGAAGTGCCCGGGCGCCGACCGTTGGTGGTATTGATAAAGTCCAACACCCGCGACCCGCCAATCAGGCGGATCGATTTTGCCGTGCCCGTGAAATGCGTCATGCCCGCTCCCTGAGATCACCCGGTAATTGCGCGAGGCCGCAGATTACCTTGTTTGCAGGCGTGGACGACAGCCTCACTCCGACGGGGAGACCAACGGGCACGCCGCCTCTCCCATTGCGGCGACCCGTTGGAGAATCGCCTCGACCGACTGCTGGACGGTCAGCAAATGGGTGTTCAGGTGCACTTCGGGAAACACCGGGATGTCGTAGCCCGAATCGATGCCGGTAAAGTGCTTGATCAACCCGAGCCGGGCCTTTTTGTACAGACCCTTGGGGTCACGCTGTTCCGCCGTGGCGAGCGGCGCATCCACGTGCACTTCGACGAAATGCTCGTTGCCGATGATCGACCGCGCATAATGCCGGCTGGCCGATGAGGGCGAGATCAGCGCGACGATCACGATCAGTCCGGCTTCGAGCATCAAACGCGCGACTTCCGCGACCCGGCGGATATTTTCATCGCGGTCACCGTCGGTGAACCCCAGGTCCCGGCACAGGCCGCCGCGCACCGAATCACCGTCAATGATGCAGGTCACCCGCCCCCGGGCTTGCAAGGTCACTTCCAGCGCGTCGGCAATGGTCGACTTTCCGGAGGCAGAGATTCCGGTCATCCAGATGACCATGGGCTGCTGCTTCATCGGCGAATGGGCCGCACGCTGATGGCTGAACGCGTAGGCATGCAGGTTTCGATTGGATGTCTCGGCAGCGTCGTTCATGCCCGTTCACCTTCTGTTGTGGTCAGCCGCGGGTTGCCCAGCAGGAACACCATCACGCATTGCACAAAGAGCAGCAACGCCACCACCCAATAGACCGTCGAGAACGAGCCCGTCAGGTCCTTGGACAACCCGCCCAGGAAGTTGCCGCACACGCCGCCCAGGCCGATCAGCACGTTGGCGATGCCGAAGGCCTGGGTCAGCCGGCTGACCGGCACGATCTGCCCGATGTAACTGGGGACCAGGCCGAAGATCGGGTAAAACACCAGCGCAAAGAGAAACGCCGCCACGTAGAACACCGGCACACTGCTGAAGCTGAACACCAGCGTGCTGGCCAGGCCCGCACTGAGGAAACACATGGCCAGCGACGCCCTGACCCCTACCTTGTCGGCAATCCATCCCACCAGAAACCCGGACGCCATGCCCACCGCGCCGATGGTCGTCCAGATAAACCCGGTGGACGCCACCGACACACTCAACTCGTCGCGCAAGTAAGGCGCCAGGTAGGTCTGGAACGGCAACAGCGCCATGCCGTTGAGAAAGGCAATCGCCCAGGTCAGGTACAGCGAGCGTCCGAGCCAGGGTTTATCGCTGTCGAGCGTCTTCGAACGCTGGTCGGCGAACCCCACCTGCGGGCTCCCACCCATGCCGCGCAACAGAAACCAGGCGACGATGCACAAGGCCACCGACACCAGGCCGGCGGTCAGCCAGATCGAACGCCAACCGCCATGCAGCGTGAGAAACGACACCAGCAAGCCGTTGATGAAAACGCCGTAACTGGTGCCACTGGAAATCAGCCCCATGACCCGCGAACGGTTGCCCGGGCTGAAGCCCTTGGTGACGATTTCCGCCAGCGGGATGTACACCGAGGCAGAACAGCCGCCCAGCAGGATCAACAACGCACCCGACAAGACGATGCTGTCGCTCACGCTCAAGCCCAGCAACGCCAGGGACGTCATTACCGTAGAGACCAGGCTGATTTTCCAGCCCTCGACGAAACGACTGATGTAACTGGTCACCGAGGAAAACAGCAGGAAGCCCACCTGGGCCCCGCCGGTGATCAGGCCCACCGTGGTGTAGTCGAACCCGATGTCGCGGCGCATGTCGACCACCAGGTTGGCGAACAGGTACACCCCGAACCCGTAGGTGCTCGCCACGAAGCCCGTCAGCACCACCGCCAGTACCACGCTGTCCAGTGCCCGCGTATTGCTTTGTACAAGTGTGCTCATCACAGCTCCTTCACACGGCACGCGCGGTGTGGATGACAAAATCGCAGTGCATCATGTCGTAATCGCGCTGGAAATCGCCGTAGGTTTCATGTTCGGCGAAGCCGCTGGCGAGGATTTCGGTGGTCAGTTCGCCCGGCAACAACGGATAGACTTTGAGCGTGTAGCGCTCGGCGTTATCGAAGCTGTAGATGAACTCGCACACCCGCTGATCGACGCGTCCCAGGCTCACCGAAGCGGTGGTGCCGCAGTAGTAATAGTTGCCGCTGGACTGGAAATTCCCCGCACGGATCGCGAAAAAATTGCGCTGGTCGACAATCAGCACACCACCGGGCTTGAGCAGCGCCCTGAACTTTTCCAGCACCCGGATCCGGGTGTGGGCGTCGAACACGTGGCACAGCGAACTGCCCAGGCACACCACCGCGTCGAATCGCCCAAGCTCCAGCGGATCCAGGGCCAGCCAGTCACGGTAATGGGATTGAATGGTCAGGTCGCGCCGGCGAAAGTTCTCCCGCGCCTTGGTCAGCATGGTGCTGCTGCCATCGGTGGCGACCACTTCGAACCCGGCGTTCTTGAACTGCACCGAGTGAAAACCACTGCCCGTCGATACGTCGATGACCGACTGCACCCCGAGCTTGCGCAGCAGGGTTTCAAAAAAGCCGTTCTCGCCCGCCTTCCTTTTGTCCCAGTCGATCAGGTCGTCCCAGCGCGCGACAAAATCCGTCGAGTATTGGGCCGAGTAACTGGCCACTTCATCATGTTCCCGCGTTGACAATGGATTCATCGCACACCTACCAGGTTGAATTTTTAAAGGAGAAGTACTTGCTCGCCAACTCACGGGCGAAGTCGGCGGACTGCTCGATCGACATGGTGTTTTTGGCGTAGCCCAGCATCGCCTGCATGACGGCCATGCACTGCGGGTTGAAGGTGACGGAGCCATCGCAATGGATCTCGTCGATACCGTCCTGGCTCTGGCAAATGGCGTTGATGCGCACCGCGTCGTCCTGCGGGCAGTCCTCGGAAAACTGCACCCGGATCTGGCCGTTCTGCAGCCACACCGGGTAGCCTCCCGGCAGGCCCAGTGGTCCCGGTGCATGCACCAGCACCGGCGTCGGTGAAAACAACCCTTCGATCACGGTGACTGCCGAGCAGGCGGTGAGGAACTGCCCATCGATGCCGCCCAAGCGGCGAAAATCCGATTGCACCGTGGCGAAAATCGCCGCGTCCGACGGCCGCTCGACCGGCTGGCGCCCCTGAACCTCGTACAACAAGCGGTAATTGGCGCGGGGCGGCAGGCCGCCGCGCGGCACGTAGTGACTGAAGTAATGCTGGGCATAAAGCATCACCTGTACCTCGGCGGGCGAACACCCGTGCAACCGCGCGATCGCGAGCCGTGTGGCGGGAACCAGATTGGCCACATTGCCCACGCCCAGGTCCGGCGCCAGCCCGACCCGGGCCAGGATCGGATTGACCGCGTCGGGAAACGCCGCATTGACCGTCCTGGTCACGATCCCCGAGGCCCGCACCGCCTGCATCAAGTGATGCATCAAGGTCAGGTGCATAGGCAACCACGGCCCGAACTGCGCCGAGTCCAGTTGCTCGAACGACAATTTGGGCAAGCCGGTGATGACCCGCCATGACTGCAACGACGCACAGTTCACGATCAAGTCCGGCGCCTGCTCCTTGAGCACCCGCGTGACCCGGTCGACATCGGTCAGGTCGGCGATGACCGGCTGGATCGCAATGTATTGACCCAGTTGCGCACACGACAGCGCCACCAGGTTGCACAGCCGCACGGTCGCTTCTTCGTTGCGCCCCAGCACCACGAATTCGAAGGCATTCCTGGGCGCCAGGATCTTGAGGATCTGCAGGCACAGGTTGCCCGCCCCCACCAGCAGCAGCTTTTTCTTGGGCATCGACGGGCTCATCGTGGATAAGCTCCGTTGTCCACCGGCAGGACCTTGCCGGTGATATGACGCGTCACGTCGCTGACCAACAGCAGGATGACGTCAGCCACCCCGCCTGGCCGGATCGGGTCCTTGAGGATTTCCTGGCGTGCGTATTCCACACGACGGTATTCGGGGATGGTGTCGTAGATGGCAGTGTCATGAATCAACGCGGGAGACACCGCGTTCACCCGTACGAACGGCGCGAAATTCCAGGCGTTGGCCTTGGTCAGGCCGATCACTGCGGCCTTGGTCGCCCCGTAAAGGGCATCGCAACTCCCCACCTCTCCGGCCACCGAGGCGATATTGACGATGCAGCGCGGTGCTTCGTGGCGCATTTCCCGTTCGGCGAAATCCTTGGACAGGTAAACCAGAGCCTTGAGGTTGACGTTGAGGATTTCGTCCACTTCGTCATCACTGTAGGCGTAGACACTTTTACCGTGATAAATCCCCGCGTTATTGATCAGCCCATAAATAGTCGAATGGCGTTCATACAGCGCCGGAATAAAACCTTTGATAACGCCATCCTGCGCAAAGTCGGCAACGTGAACTTCCAGTGCATCAGGCCCATAAATAAGCGTCAGCGCCTGCAAGCCTTCGGCATCTTTATCCGCAGCAATCACGTAATAGCCCTGTTGAATGGCTTTTTCCAGCGTGGCGCGGCCGATACCATTGGCCGCTCCAGTAATAATCAACGTGTTCATGTCACCCTCCCTATTGACAAAATTCGTTCATCCGCGCGTAAAACGTGCGGTGATAGTCGTACATCGCTTTTAACTTCGGCACTTGGCTGAAGATATCCCTGTCGAGGGACGTTATGGGCTGCGAAACAATCCGTTCACTGTGTTCGGCCGCTTCATGCCAGCGGCGCCATGTTTTCCATTGTTCCGGGCATTCGCGTTTCCACGTCATGGCGTGGGGCAGAAATTCGATATTCAAGTAGTCACATAACTTTCGGATTACCCGCTCCGGATCAGCCGCCAAATCATCGGCGTTGATCACATAAGGCACTTTCCCGGTCAACTTGGTGACCACGCAAAAAATCTCATACAGGGCTTTATGCCCGATGGCTTCCATCGGCATATCGGGGTGCACCCGATAATGGGAAATAATGCTGCTGGCCGGTTCGCGAATCAGAAAGATATTGTCTTGTTGCGCGAGAAACGCCAGATCAACTTTCAAATCATCCAGGCAGTGGTAACACATGTCTTTATGAAACACGTGCCTGGATTCTTTCGCCTGTAACAAATGCTCTTTGATACCCGCATACGTGGTGGGAAAACCGAGGTCCCATTCATCCGACGGAATCGCCGAGTCCGCCGAAAACGCCATATGCGCAAAAGGTTCGTGGAATACCTCGAAGTCGCCGCGCTCGATAAACACCCGCTCCAGCACCGTGGAGCGCGAGCGTGGGTGCGCCCACAAGCCCACCATGCGGTTCATAGCACCACCCCGTATTCGGCGGCCATGATTGCGCTGATCGACAGGCGGAACGGCTTCGCGGGCGGGCACAGTCGCGCGCAATAGTCCGTCAGGCGGCGATGGGCGCTGTTGGCTTCATTGCAGGCGTTGAGAAACGCCTCCTGGTTGCCGAAGTCGTAAGGCTCGATGCCATCCGGCATGTACGCCTCGGCGAAGTACGGGATACGCACCAGCTTGGCAAAGGTCGACGGCGGCGGCTTGATCCGCTCCGCTACCGGCCCGACCGGCTTGCCGTGGCTTTCGCGCTCGATCAGGAACTCCACCACGTCCGGCGTCAGCGTGTAGCAGGTCGCCGACAGACCGGTTTTCTCCAGGTGCCAGGCGTACTTGTTGCCCCGTGCGTCGACATCGACCTTGATGCTCGACAACAGCGTTTGCACCGCCAGCTTCGACGCCGTGACCAGGGTCTGTACCTGCTCATAGATCAGCAGTTCCGCCCAGCGCAGGTCCTCCGGGCTCAGCGTCAGGCCGCGCTCGACGGCCTGCAGGGTGAATTCGGGCTGGCTGGCGAAGCGGCCGATCATGAAGGTGATCACGTGACGGCAGCTGCGGGTGTCGATGCCGTTGGCGCGGGCGGTCGCCGTGCCGCGCTCGATGGCCTGCAGGCCGGCCTGGAACTGCGAAACCGTGAAGCAAAACGTGATGTTGACCGAGCAGCCTTGCGCCACCAGGGCTTCGACCGTCGCCAGGCCTTCCAGGCTGCCCGGCACCTTGACCATCACATTCGGCGCCAACTGGCGCAACTCCAGGCCACGCGCCGTCATGCGCTCCGTGCTGCGCACATCCACCGGGTCGACCTGGGCCGACATCCATCCGGCCGATTGCGCCGAGTGCACCCAGAGTGACTTGAGCGCGGCAGCCCCCTCGACGATGACTTCGTTATAAAGGACACGGCGCAATTCCTTGGGCGACAACCCGGACAGGTTGAAGCGCGATGACCAGTAATCCGGCTTTTCAAGAATCGCCGCCGTCACCAGACGCGGGTTGGTGGTGACGCCACTGAACCCGCGGCCGGGCTCCGAGAAATCATCCGGCATCAGTTGCTCGATCGCGCCGCAGGCCGCCGGGTACTTCTCCAGCAAATACTGTTTGAACGGTGCATATAAGACAGGCGATGAATCCCACCACACTTGCGAGCGTTGATCATTGACCTTCAGTCGTTCGATGTAGCCTGTTGTGTTCACAATGCATCCTTCCCTGTGAAACTTTGAATTTAAAAAAGTGTTGGCAGTTCACGCATGTCCGAGAACGGCATTGCACCTGCACATGCCAATAACGCATGTCGATCCGGTGGTCCAAAACCCAGAACTTTAATGCCCGCGGCCACTGCCGCTTGAATACCGGTCACACTGTCTTCAACGACCAGCGCATCACCGACATCCACCTGATGTGCCGCACAGGCGGTTAAAAACACCAACGGATCGGGTTTCCAGCGACCCAACTCATAACAACTGAATACCCGGCCTTCGAAATAAGAAAACAACCCGGTTAATTGCAAACACTGTTCAATCTTTGCGCGCGGCGCACTGGACGCCACGCAATAATTCATCGGCAACTTGTCGAGTACTTCGTGAATGCCCTCAGTGGCTTTCAAGTTGCGCGCCAAGGCGTCCAGCGACTGTTGCCGATAAGTAACTTCAAAGTGCTGATCCAAGCGAATATTCAAAATGTGCTCGGCTTCTTTCAAACACTCGGCAATCCTCCGTCCGCGGAATCGCTCGATAAAGGGGTCTGGATGTAAAGGCGTACTTGCGGGCGCCTGGGTACTTGCAACTGCATTAAGCATGGAGATCAACACAGACAGTGTGATTTCTTCACTTTGAACGAGCACGCCGTCGCAATCGAAGATCACTAACTTGGGGGCACCGCGTTGCCTCGGTAGTGCCCCCTGACTGGGTAGTTCTCCTATAACTGCCGATGGGTACATGGGCATCTCTTATAGGTAATTCCGCGATGACTTCTGAACTACCAGCGGAGTGGGTTGTGGTGTGCTTATGAGACACGAGGCCAAAAATCCTGTCAAACGCCTTTAGACGGCTTTTTAATACCTTCTGGTTATTTAGAAGCCATCACTTTGCCGCTTATCGGTTTACAGATTTTTACTTTTTCGCGCCCGCGCCGCTCAAGCCAGCATCCGCTCGGCGCATTGAGCGCTGAACTTCCGCAACGCCTCATCAGTCAGCTGACTGAACTCACGGATAAAGACTGGGTGGGCGATGCACATTTCGTTGGAGCAACAAGTGGCGCTGGTGACCGGCGCCAGTTCCGGGATCGGCGCGGGCGCAGCCAAGGCCCTGGCGCAGGCCGGGGCGGCCGTGGTGCTGAACTACAACGCCCAGGCGGCGCCGGCCGAGGCCCTTGCGGCACAGATCAACGCCGGTGGCGGGCGGGCGATCGCCCTCGGTGCCGACGTGTCGAAAGAAGCCGAGGTGGAGCGCCTGTTTGCACAGACCCTGGATGCCTTCGGCCACTTGGATATCCTGGTCGCCAACTCGGGCATGCAACGGGACGCCGCCGTGGTCGACATGACACTCGAGGACTGGAACCAAGTGATCGGCGTCAACCTCACGGGCCAGTTCCTGTGTGCCCGCGCCGCCGTGCGTATCTTCCAGCGCCAGGGACTGCGGGACGGCGTGTCACGGGCCGCCGGCAAAATCATCCACATGAGCTCGGTGCACCAGGTCATTCCCTGGGCCGGGCATGTGAACTACGCCGCGTCCAAAGGCGGCGTGGACATGCTGATGCGCACCCTCGCCCAGGAAGTCAGCGAACACCGCATCCGCATCAACGGCATTGCGCCGGGGGCGATTCGTACGGCAATCAACCGCGCCGCCACCGAAGGCGCAGCCGAGCAGCAACTGTTGAAGTTGATCCCCTACGGTCGCGTGGGCGACGTGGAGGACGTGGCCAACGCCGTGGTGTGGCTGGCCAGCGATGCCTCCGACTACGTGGTCGGCAGCACCCTGTTCATCGATGGCGGCATGAGCCTTTATCCGGAGTTTCGCGGCAATGGTTGATTTCAGGAACGAACCCCAAAGCGCCATCGATGCCCACGGCATCATCGGCGATATGCGCAGTGCGGCGCTGGTGAATGACAAGGGCAGCATCGACTTTTTCTGCTGGCCGGAATTCGACAGCCCGTCGATCTTCTGTTCATTGCTGGACACTCCCGACGCCGGCATTTTCCAGCTCGCCCCCGACCTGCCCAACGCCCGTCGCGAGCAGATCTACCTGCCCGACACCAACGTGCTGCAAACCCGCTGGCTCAGTGACGCCGCCGTGGTGGAGATCACCGACCTGCTGACCATCAGCGAAGAAATCGATGACCTGCCCTTGCTGATTCGCCGCGTGCGCGTGGTCAGCGGTACGGCCAGCCTCCACCTGCGCTGCGCCGTACGCCATGACTATGCACGCACGGCGACCCACGCCACCGTCGACAACGGCACCGTGTGTTTCAGTGCCGAGGGCCAGCCCGGCGTGCGCTTGTCCGGTAGCCACCCGCTGCATATCGAGGATGACGCGGCGGTGGCCATGTTCACCCTCAAGCAGGATGAAGACGCCGAGTTCGTACTGGGCGGCCAGGACGACGAGCGGGTCGACAGCGGCTGCACCGACCTGGCGCTGGCCCATACCCTGAAGTTCTGGCGCGGCTGGATCGCCCAGTCGAATTACCGCGGACGCTGGCGCGAAATGGTCAACCGCTCGGCCCTGACCCTGAAACTTCTGACCTCGCGCAAACACGGCGCCATCATCGCCGCTGCCACCTTCGGCCTGCCGGAAGCGCCCGGCGGCGAGCGCAACTGGGACTATCGCTACACCTGGATCCGCGACGCGTCGTTCACGGTGTATGCCTTCATGCGCCTGGGCTTCGTCGACGAAGCCAACGACTACATGCGCTGGCTCAGGGGCCGGGTCAGCGATTGCTGCGGCCAACCGACCAAGATCAACATCCTGTACGGCATCGATGGCCGCCAGGAGCTGCCCGAAAGTGCGCTTAACCATCTGACCGGCCATGGCGGCGCCAAGCCGGTGCGCATCGGCAATGAAGCGGTGGATCAGATCCAGCTGGACATCTACGGCGAGCTGATGGACGCCGTCTACCTGGTGAACAAATACGGTGAAGCGATTTCCCACGAAGGCTGGAAACACACCGTGGAAGTAGCCGACCAAGTCTGTGAGATCTGGAACCGCGAGGACGTGGGCATCTGGGAAATGCGCGGTGAGCAACATCACTTCCTGCATTCGCGGCTGATGTGCTGGGTGACCCTGGACCGGGCGATCCGCCTGGCCTCCAAACGCTCGCTGCCAGCGCCATTCGCGCGCTGGGACCAGACGCGCCAGGCGATCTATGCCGACATCTGGAGCAACTTCTGGAACGAAGAACGCGGGCACTTCGTGCAGCATATCGGCAGCACCGCCCTGGACGGTTCGATGCTGCTGATGCCGCTGGTGCGCTTCGTCGCGGCCACCGACCCACGCTGGCTCTCGACCCTGGAAGCGATTCAGAAAAGCCTGGTGCGCGACGGCATGGTCTACCGCTACCGCAACGACGACACGCAGATCGACGGCCTGCAAGGCACCGAAGGTGCGTTCACCGCCTGCTCCTTCTGGTACGTCGAATGCCTGGCTCGCGCCGGGCAAGTGGAAAAAGCCCATCTGGAATTCGAACAACTGCTGCGCTACGCCAACCCCCTGGGTTTGTATGCCGAAGAATTCGACAACCAGGCCCGTCACCTGGGCAACACGCCACAAGCGTTGAGCCATCTGGCATTGATCAGCGCGGCAACGTTTCTGGACCGCAAGCTCAGTGGGGAGAAGACGACCTGGCAGCCCTAGGGCACAATGACCCGCCCCTCGACTGCCGACAGGAACCCCATGCGCCAGGTACTGCTGATCATCGATGTGCAACCGTCCTTCAACCCACCGGCATGGCTGGTCGACGGCATCAACGCCCTGCTCGGCCACCTGCCGTCTGTGGCCACCGTGGAGCGACATGACGAAAGCGTCACCCCCTTCGCCCGCCAATTGGGCTGGCAACCGGCACCCGATGACCACAGTCTGGTGGCGGCTGATCGGGTGTTTATCAAACATGGCTATGCCCCCACTCCCGAGACCATCGCCTACTTGAAAAGCCTGGCCGCAGATCGTGTGCTGGTGTGCGGCATCCAGACCGACACCTGCGTGCTGGCAGCGGGGTTTGCGTTGTTCGATGCGGGTTTGCAGCCGACGTTGATCAGCGACCTGACAGTAGGCTCGTCGCTGGACCGGTCGGGAAAATTGGGGGTGAATTTGTGGCGGCATCACTTCAAGCACGTAGTGAGCAGCACCGAGCTCGAGCTAGACAAGTAAACCCACTGCCTTCATTCGCACCCCGTGCCGTCACGGCCATGGGCTAGAGTGTCTGCACCCCTGACCAACCGAAAAGCGTCCACCATGACCCCTATCGCTCCGCTGTTGTACGTGCGCACGTCCATGCTCGAAGTAGCGTATGAAGCCCATGGCCCTGTCGAGGGCGAGCCGGTGATCCTGTTGCATGGTTTTCCCTATGACCCGCGCGGTTATGACGAAATCGCCCCGCGCCTGGCCGAGCGAGGTTATCGGGTGCTGGTGCCGTACCTGCGCGGCTACGGACCGACGCGGTTTATCCATGATCAGGTGCTGCGCTCCGGCCAGCAGGCGGCACTGGCCAAGGACTTGCTGGAGTTCATGGATGCCTTGTCGATTGCCCGGGCGACCCTCGCCGGTTACGACTGGGGCGGGCGCGCCGCGTGTATCGTCGCGGCGCTGTGGCCTGAGCGGGTGCGCGGGTTGGTCACCGGGGATGGCTACAACATCCAGAACATCGCCCAGTCGCTCAAGCCTCGGGCGCCGGAGAAGGAGCACCGGTTGTGGTACCAGTTCTACTTCCACACCCAGCGGGGCGTCGATGGCCTGACTGCCAACCGCCGCGCGTTCTGTGAGCTGCTGTGGAAACTCTGGTCGCCGACCTGGGCCGAGGGGCCGGGCCTGTATGGCCAGACCGCGCCGTCGTTCGATAACCCGGACTTCGTCGAGGTGGTGATTCACTCCTATCGCCACCGCTTCATGTATGCCCCCGGCGACCCTGCCCTGGAACACATCGAACAGGCCCTGGCGCTGCAACCGGCGATTTCGGTGCCGAGCATTTCGTTGTGCGGTGCCGACGACGGCGTGGGTCCGCCGCCGGCAGTGGATGATGACACCCCGCACTTCAGCGGGTTTTACCGCCGCCGGGTCTTGCCGGGCGTGGGCCACAATATTCCCCAGGAAGCCCCGCAGGCCACGCTGGACGCCCTGCTCGAATTGCTCGCCTAGGCCGGCGAAAAGCGCTCGCGGTAAGCCTGGGGCGTAACCGACAAGGCCCTCAGAAAACTGCGGCGCAGGGTTTCTTCACAGCCAAAGCCACACTGCACGGCGATGCGTTTGATCGGCGTGACACTGTCGACCAGTTGCCGACGCGCGCTTTCGACGCGAATCAGTTCCACCGCCCGCGCGGGGGTCTGGCCGGTCTCGGCGCGGTAATGGCGCACGAAGCTGCGCTCGCTCATGCCGGCCTGGGCCGCGAGGGTGGCGATGGTCAAATCGAGGGTGAGGTTGTCCGCGATCCAGGCGTGAAGTTCGGCGAAACGGCTGTCACTCTTTTGCAGGGACAAGGTGACGCTGAATTGCGATTGCCCCCCGGGACGCTTGAGAAACACCACCAAATGGCGCGCCACTTCCAGGGCCACGGCGCGGCCCAAGTCCTCCTCCACCATGGCCAGACACAAGTCGATGCCGGCGGTCACACCGGCGGAGGTCCACACCGCGCCCTGCTGGATGAAAATCGGGTTGGCTTCCACCGTCAGCGACGGGAACTTGCGCGCCAGTTCTTCACAGCGGGTCCAGTGGGTGGCCACGCGACGACCATCCAGCAAGCCGCTGGCGGCCAGCAGAAACGCGCCGGTACATACCGAGGCCGTGCGCCGGGTGTGACGGGACTTTTCGCGGACCCAGGCCACCAGGTCCGCGTCTTCGGCGGCACCGTACACGCCCCAACCGCCGGCGATCACCAGGGTGTCGCAAGGTTCGTCCACGGCAGGCAAAGGCTCGGCCAGCAGCGCCAGACCCGCGGAGGTTTTCACCGGCTCCGCCTGGGCGGCAATCACGGAAGCGGCATAAGGCAGCGGCAAGCCGCGCTGGCGAGCCAGGTCGTTGGCCGAGGCAAACACTTGCAACGGCCCGGTCACGTCGAGCACCTGGGCATGGTCGAACGCGAGTATGTGGATGATTCTAGGCATGTTTGGCGTGATTTGTGGGTTCAATGGCGTACACGCCAAAGCCTAGGCTTCTAGAGTAGAGCCGTCCACCCTTTTATCGGAGACCCAACCATGACTGTGCAGATCGGCTTTCTCTTGTTCCCCGGCATCCAGCAACTGGACCTCACCGGCCCGTACGACGTGATGGGCACGCTGCCGGACGTGAAGCTTCACCTGGTGTGGAAAGACCTGGCGCCGGTCACCTCCAGCAACGGGCTGGTGTTCACCCCGAGCGTGAGCTATGCCGATTGCCCGAGGCTGGACGTGATCTGTGTGCCCGGTGGTGCCGGCGTCGGCGCGTTGATGGAAGACCCGCAGACCCTGGACTTTCTCAAGGATCAGGCCCAGACCGCGCGCTACGTGACCTCGGTGTGCACCGGCGCGCTGGTGCTCGGCGCGGCGGGCCTGTTGCGTGGCCGCAAAGCCACCACCCACTGGGCTTACCACGACCTGCTGGCCCCGCTGGGTGCCATCCCGGTACAGGCGCGAGTGGTGCGTGACGGCAATCTGTTGACCGGCGGCGGCATCACCGCCGGCATCGACTTCGCCCTCACCCTCGCCTCGGAGCTGTACAGCGAAGCGGCGGCGCAACTGGTGCAGTTGCAGATGGAATACGCGCCGGCGCCGCCGTTCAACGCGGGCAGCCCGGACACCGCCCCAGCCCATATATTGGAAGAAGCCAGAAAGCGCACCGCGGAATCGCGCCGGGTACGCGGTGAAATCGTCGCCCGTGCAGCGGCCAGGCTTGGCTGATGCCGTTGACGCCAGCCATGGGCTCTCCATGGCTGGTGGCGACCGACGTGCCAGAATTTTCCCCATCACCTGCATGAAGTTGCGTAACTTGCCGTGCGAAACTCACTATTTCGTCTAGCCTTGCAAGGCAACTACCTTCCGACCGAAAGCCTTGTATAACGGGCACTTCGTCACACTTCTCTTACTTTATTTGTCCCCCTTTCCTACCTCTCCGCAAAAAAGGTTTTCCTTTCGAACAGGAAAATTCTCACATTTGTTCCTACACTCAAAAACACGCCCAAACACCGAGTGTCCGGACAAGGAAAGTCAATAAAATGCCACAAAAAAGACTGATTAACGTGTCTAGCATGCCACCTCCGCATCATCGTCAATTCATTGACTAAGCAACTAAAAAGGAACACTCCTTAAGCCACTACCCCCGCAAATTTCCTTCAAATGGATAGGTAATTGCGTTTTACCCAGAGAAGCCGTAGTTCGACTTGCCCTCACTAACGCAGCGCGCTGCTTTATTGAACCCACAGCCGAACGCAGAAGTCTGGAGTGCAATGAGGGATGTTTTTATGCGAGAGAAGTCGTCAGTCGACAGCCTGTTTTTGACGCGTGCCGGTTTCGTTGAATTCTTTGTTGTGTTCGTCAAATTGATCCATGGTCTGACTGCCGTTCTGCCCGCGCTGATCCTGGTGTTTTACCCCGACCCGATGGCGCCGGAAATGCGCAACCATTTCCTGGGCCTGCTGCTGTTTTTCGCGGTCCTGACCATCATTCTGTTTCAGGCGCTGGGGATCTATTCCGAAGAGCTGTTCAGCAATCGGCTGCGCCTGCGCACCAAGCTCAAGGCCTGGTCCGCGGCGTTTTGCATCCTGCTGTTCATGTACCAGATCCTGCAGATGTTCCCGCAAGTGAACCCACGCAACCTGGTGGTGTGGTACGTCGCCAGCCTGGCGCTGTTCTGCCTTGAACGCCTGCTCATGCTGCGCCTGTACCGGCGGCTGATGCGCCAGGGCATGTACCTGCAACGCACGGTGATCCTGGGCTTCACCGACACCGCCGTGCACGTCGCCGATCACCTGCAACGCAACGGCGATATCCGCTCCGGCCTGATCGGGTTTATCGACGACCGCACCGAGCGCATCCCCAAGGAACTGAGCAACCTGCCCCTGCTGGGCAATACCCGCGACCTGGAAAAACTGATCCGCGCGGAACAGGTCAACCAGGTGATGATCACCCTGCCCTGGGCGGCCGAACAACGCATCCACGGCCTGGTCAACCGCCTGCGGCAGATGTCGGTGAACGTGATGCTGGTGCCCGACATGGCGGCCCTGCGCTACGGCCACAGCCGCATCACCGATGTGGGCGGCATCCTGATGTTCAACACCTCGCAATTGCCGCTGCGCGGTTGGTCGCCGGTGATCAAGCGCTGCGAAGATTTGCTGCTGGCGAGCCTGGCGTTGGTGGCGCTGTCACCGATCATGCTGGTGACGGCGCTCGCGATCAAACTCGACTCCAGGGGCCCGATCCTGTTTCGTCAGAACCGCTTCGGCTATAACGACAACGAGATCCGCGTGTTCAAGTTCCGCTCGATGTTCACCGACCAGAGCGACTTCACCGCCGAACGCCAGACTACCCGCGAGGACCCGCGCATCACCCGTGTGGGGCGGATCATCCGCAAGACCAGCATCGACGAGTTGCCGCAGCTGTTCAATGTACTGCTGGGCAACATGTCGATGGTCGGCCCGCGCCCGCATGCCACCGCGACCAAGGCCGCGGGCATTCCGTTCGAAGTGGCCGTGAGCGAATACAGCTCGCGGCACCGGGTCAAGCCGGGGATCACCGGCTGGGCGCAAATCAACGGCTACCGGGGTGAAACCGACACCCTGTTCAAAATTCAGAAACGTGTCGAGTACGACCTGGAATACATCTCCAAGTGGTCGGTGTGGTTTGACTTGTACATCGTCTTCATGACGGTCCCGGCCGTCCTTTCCACCAAGGAAGTCTATTGATGAATACACTCAACGGATTAATTCCCTGCATCATTTCCGGTGGTTCGGGCACGCGGTTGTGGCCGGTGTCCCGGCAGAACATGCCCAAGCCCTTCATGCGCATGCGCGACGGCCAGAGCCTGCTGCAAAAGACCTTCCAGCGCGCCGCCAAACTGCCGGGCGTGGAAAGCGTGCTGACGGTGACCAACCGCGACCTGTTGTTTCGCACCCTCGACGACTACCGTGGCGTGAACAAGGGGCACCTGCCTCTGGACTTGCTGCTCGAGCCGTTTGGCCGCAACACCGCAGCAGCGATCGCGGTGGCGGCGTTGCACGTGCAGGAGCATTTCGGCGGCGACGCCCAGTTGCTGGTGATGCCGGCCGACCATCTGATCCTCAACGAAGTGGCGTTCGCACAGGCGGTCAACGAGGCCCGTGACCTGGCCGAAGCGGGCTACCTGGTGACCTTCGGCATCCAGCCTGACCATCCGGAAACCGGCTTCGGCTATATCGAACAAGGTGAAAAACTGAGCCATGGCAACCGGGTCAAGCGCTTCGTCGAGAAGCCCGACCTGGCCACGGCCCAGGCCTATCTGGACGGCGGCAAGCACCTGTGGAACGCCGGGATGTTCTGCTTCAAGGCCAGCACCCTGGTGGAAGAACTCGGCACCCACGCGCCCGACGTGCTGGCCGCCGCCCAGGCCGCGCTGGAACACAGCCAGAGCCTGCAAAACAAGACTTCGCGCCAGCGCGAGCTGGATTCCGAAGCGTTCGGCAGCGCGCCGGATGTGTCCATCGACGTGGCCCTGATGGAAAAATCCCGGCAAGTGGCCGTGGTGCCCTGCGACATCGGCTGGAGCGATATCGGGTCGTGGGAAGCCCTGCGGCAGCTCACGCCCAGCGACGCCCATGGCAACCAGGTCAATGGCGAAGCGATTCTGCATGACGTGCACAACTGCTACATCGACTCGCCCAAGCGCGTCCTCGGCGCGGTGGGCGTACGCGACCTGATCATCGTCGACACTCCCGACGCCCTGCTGATCGCCGATGCGCACCGCAGTCAGGATGTGCGTTACATCGTTGCCGAACTCAAGCGCCAGAACCACCCGGCGTACAGCCTGCACCGCACGGTCACCCGACCCTGGGGCACCTACACCGTGCTGGAGGAAAGCAGCCGGTTCAAGATCAAGCGCATCGTGGTCAAGCCCCAGGCGTCGCTGTCGTTGCAGATGCACCACCACCGCAGCGAACACTGGGTGGTGGTCAGCGGCGCGGCGCAGATCACCAATGGCGAGCGCGAATTCCTGATCAACGCCAACGAGTCCACTTACATTCCCGCCGGGCACAAACACCGGCTGACCAACCCCGGCATCATCGACCTGGTGATGATCGAAGTGCAGAGCGGCGAGTACCTGGGCGAAGACGACATCGTGCGCTTTGACGACATCTACGGGCGGGCGCCCGCTGAAGTGAAAAAATGACATGCGCACGTCACTGATCATCCCGACCCGCAACGCCTCCAGCCACCTGGCGCGACTGCTGCCGGCGCTGAAAATGCAGACCCTGCAACCGGACGAAATGCTGGTGGTGGACAGCGCCTCCAGCGATGACACCGTGGCGCGCTTTCGCGACTTCGGCGCCCGGGTCGAAGTGATCGACGCCCGCGACTTCAATCACGGCGGCACACGGCGCTGGGCCAGCGAACAGGTGAATGGCGACGCGCTGATCGTCATGACCCAGGACGCCATCCCCGCCGCCCCCGACACCTTCGCCAACCTGCTCGACGAATTGCAGCAGGACCCGCACAACGGCGTGGCCTACGGTCGGCAATTGCCGCATCCCGGTGCCGGGGTGCTGGGCGCGCAGTCGCGGCATTTCAACTACCCGGCCCAGAGCCGCAGCAAGAGCCTGGCCGATGCGCCGGAGCTGGGCATCAAGACGTGCTTCAGTTCCGACTCGTTCTCGGTGTACCGGCGCAGCGCCCTGCAATCGGTCGGCGGTTTTCCCGCCGACGTGATCGGCAGCGAAGACGCCTACGTCGCGGCGCGCATGCTGCTGGAAGGCTACAAGGTGCGCTACGCCGCCTCGGCGCTGGTGTATCACTCCCACGATTACCGACTCATGGATGAATTTCACCGCTACTTCGACATTGGCGTGTTCTACGGTCGCGAACCGTGGATCCGCCAGGCATTTGGCGATGCCGGCGGTGAAGGTAAACGCTATGTACTGGCTGAGCTGGCGGCATTGCGCGCAGCCGGTGCATTGCACCGCGTACCCGAAGTCCTGGTGCGCAGCGCGTTCAAGCTGCTCGGCTACCGGCTGGGCCATCTGGAGCGCCGCCTCCCCCTCGCCCTCAAACGGCGCATCAGCATGTTCCCCGGTTATTGGAGGTGAGCATCATGACCAACAGGAAGTCCCATTTGATGAAACGAACCGTGCTCGTCCTGGCCATGATGGCCCTGGCCGCCTGCAATACACCCGCGCGCATCGTCCCGCCGGACGACAAGACCGTCGAAGACGGCAAGCGCGCCCTCGATCAGCTTGCCCAACTGCCGCCGGCGGTGGAACGCATCCGCGTCGGCGATCAGTTGCGCATTGTGCGCGACGCCGGCGAGATGCCGACCCTCTCGGCGTTCAACGTCAGCACCATCTATGAGCTGACGCTGTACACCGTGCAGGCCGACGGCAAGATCAACTACCCGTTCCTGGGGCCGATCCAGGTCGCGGGGCGTCAGCCCTCGGAGCTGGCCACCGAACTGAGCAACAAGCTCGCGCCGGTGTATCGCGAACCCCGGGTGACGGTGAACATCAACCAGGCACCGGCCAATTCGGTGATCGTCGGCGGCGCGGTGAACAACCCGACGGCGGTGCAGATCGGCCTGGCCAGCACCCTGGAGCAAGCCATCATCGGCGCCGGCGGCGTGAACCCGTCGGGCAATGCCAGCATGGTCGCGCTGCTGCGTGAAGATGCCCAGGGCGCGTATCACGCGTACTTCCTGGATTTCAGCCAGTACCTCAAACCCGGTCCCAATGGGCGCAAACCGGTTCGCCTGCAACGGGGCGACGTGGTGTTCGTGCCCAAATCCAATGTGGGCGAGCGCATCCAGGGAGTGGATACCTACTTGAACCAATTGATCCCGTTCACCAAGTCCATTGGGGTGGGCTACAACTACACCCGAACCAGCGGCGGCAATAACTAAAGGAGCGACATCCCATGATCGAGATCCGTTCTTTTCGTGATCTTCTGCGCTTGTTCTTCATCTTCCGGCATGAGTTCAGGCTGGCCGCCATCGCCGCGCTGGTGATCATCCTGCTGGGGGCCTTCCTGCTGCCGGCCAAGTACGAGTCCACGGCGCGCCTGCTGGTCAAGCCGGGGCGGGATTCGACCCTGCCCATCGAGATCAGCAACCGCCAGGCGCTGGTGATGCCCAGCACCCAGCGTGACCCGATTGTCGACGAGGAACGCCTGCTGACCGGGCGCCCCATCGTGCGCGCGGTGGCCGAGCACTACCTGGAGGTCATCGAAAACGCGCCACCGCCGGAAGGCTTCTGGAAGCGCACCAAGTATTACGTCAAGAGCGGCGTGGGTGCGGTGTTCGATGGCGTGCGCGTGGTGCTGGAAACCGTGGGCATCGTCGAGAAGACCACGCCGGTGGAACGCCTCGCGGCGAGCCTGGAGAAAAACTTCGAAGTGAGCCATGCCGCCGGTTCCACGGTGATGGACATCAGCTTCCACTGGGGCGACCCGGAGATTGCCCAGGCGGTGGTCAAGCACTGGGTGGACACCTACGTCAACGAGCGCACCCAGGCCCTGGGCCGCAAGAGCCTGTACGCGTTCTATGAAGGCCAGGTGGCCAACAGCGCGACCGAGATCCAGAGCTACAAGCAGCAGATCCTCACGCACTTGAACCAGATCGGCGCGGCGAGCATCACCGACCGCCTGGAAGACTTGTCCGAGCGCATCAACGTGCTGCGCGGCGAAACTTTCAACACCACGCGGTTGATCGCCTCGTCCGACAGCGCCATCGCCAGCACCCGTGAGCAACTCAAGGGCCAGCCCAAGGAAGTGACCACGGTTCGCCAGATCGCCCTGAACCCGCAGCAGCAGGACTTGCGTCGCCTGCTCAACCAGAAGCTGCTGGAAAAGGCCGACATGATGCGCACCTACACCGACAATGCGCCGCCGGTCAAAGCCCTGGACGCGTCGATCCAGGCGATGCGGGCCCAGGTCGCCAGTGAAAGCAACACCGTGCAGAGTTCGGAAAACCGTGCGCCGAACACCCTGGAAATCCACTTGCAGCGGGTGCTGCTGGATGAGTCCAGCAACAACCTGGCGCTGCGTACCCAACTGGTGCAACAGCAAAAGCAACTGGTCAACCTGGAGGCTCAACGCAAGGAAGCCCTGGAGATCGAGCCTGAGCTGACCCGTCTCTCCCGCGAGCTGGGCGCCACCGAGCGCAACTATGCGCTGTACGTGGATAACCTGGAAAAATCGCGCATCGACCGTGAGCTGGACAACAGCCAGATCAGCAACATTGCGGTGATCGAGGAAGCCACCCTGAACCCGGGCCGCATCTTCCCGAAAACCCTGGTGATGCTGGTGCTGGCGATCCCGTTTGCGATCGTCGTCGGGTTGTTGGTGATCTACCTGTGCTACCTGCTCGACCAGCGTATTCACGACGGTGGCCTGGTGGAGCGCAAGTTCGGCCTGCCGCTGTGGACCACCCTGCCGGAGCTGGACACCAGCACCGCGCAGAGCACCAACGCGTTCAACGCCAGCATCTATCGGCTATATGGTTTGTTGCAGCTCGACCGGATCGCCGAACAGGGCCTGACCCTGGGGCTGACTTCGGCGCGCCACGGCGAAGGCGTGACCTTCGTGGTGGAACAGCTGCGCCAGTTGCTGCAAGAGAACGGGATTTCGGTGCGCATCGGCGGGGCCGATTCACCGGCACCGGGTGAAGTCGTGCTGCTGGACGCTTCGGCGCTGCTGGACAACCGCGATGCCTTTATCAACCTGCGCCGTGCCGACCTGATCGCGCTGGTGGTGGAGGCCCAGAAAAGCACGGTGCCGGTGGTGGAACATGCGCTGTCGATCCTCAATACGGCGTTCGGCAAAGTGGATGGCATCATTATCAACCGCCGCAAGTTCGAGGTACCGGCCAAGGTCCTGCGCACCATCGCCCACTACCGGGGGGCGTTCTGATGCGTATCGCCCTGCTCGCTCCCTTGCCACCGGAAAAAAACGGGATCGCCGACTACGCGAACCATTTCAAGACGGCCTTGGAGCAGTTGGGCGTCACGGTGTTGACCCCGTTGAGCGGTGTGTCGCCGAACAGTGCGGCAATCCGCCAAGCCGTGGCGGCCTTCGACTGGCAGGGTTTGGACCTGGTCCACGCCGAGCTGGGCGGCGGTCGCCTCGGCGAGTTCCTGGCCTTGCGCGAACTGCGCAAGGCCTACCCGCAACTGCCGCTGACCGCCACCGTGCATGATCCCGAGCGGATCGTGTGGCGGCGCGAGCAACTGCCCTTTCCGCTGAACCTGCTGGACCGTTTGCCCAGCCCGCTGCCGCAAGCGGCGGTGGTGCTGGCCGATCCCCTGACCCTGCGCGAAGAGCGTCAGGTTGCCCAGAGCCTGACCCGCCTGGTCACCCTGACCCGCCTGGGCGCCGACTGCCTGAGCCAACGCATGCAATTGCCGGCGGGCAAAGTGGCGGTCATCAACCACGCCAACCTGGCGATTGCGCCGGCACCGCTGCCGTCGCTCGACACCCTGCGCGTGTTGTATTTCGGTTTTATCTACCGCGGCAAAGGCATCGAAGACTTGGTGCAGGCACTGGCCGATGTGTTTCGACAAGCCCCCGAATTGCGTGACCGTGTGCGCCTGACCCTGGCCGGTGGCACCGCTGCGGAAATGGCCTTTGGCGCAGGCGGCAACTACCTGGACCAGTTGAACAAACAGATCGCCGAACTCGGCCTGGCCGACGCCATCGACTGGCGACTGAACCTGCCCGCCGAGGAGATTGCCCAGACGATCCAGGCCCACCATGTAATGGTGCTGCCGTATCGCGAATCGAAAAAACTCGGCCTGCTGGGGCGCCAGCGCGGCACCAGCGGCGCGTTGTCCTGGGCTACGGCCTGCGGGCGCGGCGCAATCACTTCCGATGCACGCGCCTTTGCCGAGGAAGTCGCCAGCGGCAACGGCGCCATCTACCCCGAAGGCAACGTAAGCGCCCTGGGCGAGCAACTGCTGCGCCTGGCGCGCACGCCGCTGCTGGCCCGGGACTGGGCCGAACGTGCCGGCGAGATTGGCCGCGAACGCCTGTGGCCACTGACCGCGGCAAAATTTGCCAAGCTGTTTGGCGACGCCATCGAGGGGGCGCCTTATGGCCGCTAAACGCACGTGGCTGGCCACCCTGGCCGTGGTCGCCGCACTGGGGCTGACGGCCTTTTTATGGGGCCGTCAGGCCGACGCCCAAAGCCATGTGCTCAAGGGCAACAAGGAAGTGGTGTGGAAGGATTTCCTGGGGGTGAATGCGCAGTTCCTGTGGTTCAGCCCCGAGCGTTATCAGAAGCAGATCGACCGCCTCAAGGCCCTGGGCCTGGAGTGGGTGCGCCTGGATCTGCACTGGGACCAGCTGGAAACCGCGCAGAACCAGTACAAGCTCGCCACCCTCGATGAACTGGTGGGCAAGCTGCAACAGAACCAGCTCAAATCGGTGTTTTACCTGGTGGGCTCGGCGCGCTTCATCACCAGCGCCCCGCCGCTGTCGATGTACCCCGACCAGTACCCGCCCAAAGACCCGAACGTGTTCGCCAACCGCATCGCGCTGTTGTCCCAGCGTTACCCCAGCGTCGATGCGTGGCAGGTGTGGAACGAACCGAATTTGCTGGGCTTCTGGCGCCCGGCGGCGGACCCGGCAGGCTATGCGCAGTTGCTGACCCTGAGCGCCGCCGCCCTGCGGGTGGTGGACCCGAACAAACCGGTGGTGGCCGCCGGCATGGCGTTCTTCAGCGAGATGCCCAACGGCCAGACCATGTTCAGTGCCCTCGGCGCGCTGGGTGTCGCCAGCCTGAACACCATCGTGTCCTACCACCCCTACACCCAGTTGCCCGAAGGCAACGACCCGGCCAACCTGGACTTTATCGACAAAGCCACCCAGCTCAACCAGGCCCTGCGCAGCGGCGGCGTGCAGACCCTGTGGAGCACCGAGTGGGGCTGGTCCACCTACAAGGGACCCAAAGACGCCCAGGACCTGATCAGCCCCCAATCCCAGGCCGATTACGTGGTGCGGCGCCTGGCGTTGATGAGTGCACTGGATTACGACCGGATCTTCCTGTTCACCTTGAGCGACCTCGACCTGCGGGCCAGCGTGCGTGACCGCTCCTACGGTTTGCTGGACATCGACACCAACCCCAAGCCGGTCTACACCGCGCTGAAAAACTTTCTCGACGTGAGCGGGCCCAAGCTCATCCCCGGCGACCCGCCCATCGCCGACCAACTGCCCCACGGCCTGTTCAGCATCGGCTGGACCCGCGCCGACGGGCGCAAGCTGTGGTTCTTCTGGTCCGCCCAGGGCGGTAACGCGCACTTGCCGAACCTGGCCAGCGCGACCCTGTACGACCCATTGCGAGGTACGCAAACCCCGGTGAGCGGCGCCAACGGCCTGACCGTGCCGGTCAAGTCGAACCTGCAAATTCTGTTATGGGATTAGAGCCAGCCATGCGCATTTTATGGATCCTGCCCTATTCGCCCTGGCCCGCCACCAGCGGCGGCAAGACGCGCCAGTTTCATCTGCTGCGCAGCCTGGCGGCGCGTGGGCACCGGATCACGTTGCTGCTGCATGACAAACACCCGGTGTCCCCCGCCGACCGCCAGGTGCTGGAGGCGTTTCTCGAACAATTGATCGTCCTGCCGCGCCGGCCCTTGCGCAGCGTCAAGACCGTGCTGGCCGGGCTGTTTGCGCCCTATCCGCTGCTGGCCAGCGTGAACGGCCTGTCGGCGGCATTGGAAGACCGCTTCACTCGGTTGCTCGACGAGCCGTGGGACGTGGTGCAGATCGAACACACCTATAGCTTCCAGCCGTACGAGAAAACGTTGGCGGACAAATCCCAGCCCTTTGTGCTGACCGAGCACAACGTCGAATCATCCCTCGGCGCCGCCACCTACGACCGCTTGCCAGGGTGGGCGCTGCCGTTCATCCGCTACGATCAATGGCGCTACCAACGTTGGGAGCGCCGCGTGATGCGCCAGGCTGCGCAGGTGGTGGCGGTGACCGAAGCCGATGCGCAAACCCTGGAGAACATCGCCGGCAAACCGGTGCCGGTGGTGGTCAATGGCGTGGACTGCGCACACTTCGCCGGCGCGCGTCCGGACCCGTCGACGCGGCGCGTGCTGTTCCTCGGCAATTACGAATACGCGCCCAATGTGGACGCCATCGAATGGGCGCTGGACGAGATCCTGCCCAAGGTCTGGGAGCGCTGTCCGGAAGCGCGCATGAGCGTGTGTGGCTTCGGCATGCCGGACAGCTGGCGTGAGCGCTGGCAGGACCCGCGCATCGAATGGCAAGGCTTTGTGCCGAACCTGTTGAACCTGCAATCGAGCAGTTCGGTGTTCCTGGCGCCGCTGCGCCACGGTGGCGGTTCCAAGCTCAAGGTACTCGAAGCCCTGGCCGCCGGCCTGCCATTGGCCAGCACCGCACAAGGCGTGTCGGGCCTGGAGCTGGTGGAAGGCCTGGACTATCTCGGCGGCCAGACTGCCGCCAGCCTCGCGGATGCGGTGGTACGCCTGTTGCAGTTCCCCGACGCCGCCGCGCCCATGGGTGAAGCGGGCCGCGCTTATGTGCGCCGCGCCCATGACTGGAGTGTCGCCGCCAGCCAGCTGGAACAGGTGTACGCCAGCCTTTCCCCGCTCAATCACAAGGAGCCCGCATGCGTATAGGCCTGGACTACCGCGCCGTCGGCACTTCGCCGCAATCGGGCATCAGCCGCCAGGTATATGCGCTGGAAGCGGCCTTGCACACGTTGCCCGACGTCGAACTGCAGCGTTTTACCGTGGCACCGCTGGGCGATGAAACCCGTTTGCACGCCCACTGCCCGGACTGGGGCTGTGCCAAGACGGCCATGCACCAGCCGCAGAACCGCCTGCGTTTCGAAGCCGGTTTTTTGCCCCGCGCCTTGCGCGAACACCAGATCGATCTGTACATCAGCACCTTCAACATGGGCCTGCCGTTGCCGCCAAAGCCGAAAGGCTTGCGTACGGTGGTGCTGTTGCATGACCTGTTTCAGATCACCTTGAACAACTACCATGCCAACCGTTTGAAGGCGCTGATCTACAAGACCAGTGATCGCCTGTCGATTGCCTACGCGGTGCACAGTGCCGACCGCGTATGGACGCCGTCGCAGTACAGCGCCGATGAAACCGTGCGGCTGTTTCCCAAGGCGGCGGGCAAGGTGCGCGTGCTGCCCAACCAGGTCGACGGGTTTGTCGAGCTGGCCGCGGACCTGACTGCACGCCAACTGCCGCCGCATTACTGGTTGCTGGTGGGCACCCGTGAGCTGCGCAAGAACGTGCCGTTCTTCGTCGACGCCTGGCAGCAGGCACGCCGACAGTCGCCTGCGGTGCCGGAACTGGTGATGGTCGGTAGCCTGGACCACTTGCCCGAGGCCCAGCGCGCACTGCCGGGGATTCGCGCGTTGAGCGGTGTGTCGGACGCCGAGTTGCATGCGCTGTATCGACAGGCTTCGCGGCTGTGGCAGCCGTCCTATGCCGAGGGCTTCGGCTTGCCGGTGATCGAAGCATTGAGCGTGGGCACGCCGGTGGCCGTGGCCAGCGGCACTTCGCTGGATGAAATCACCCCGCCCTCGGCACCGCGTTTTTCGCCCACCGATGGCCCGGCGCTGGTGCAACTGATGCTCGGCCTGGCCGAGCACGCCGATGAGACGTCGCCCGAACAACGCCGGCAGTGGGCCGAACGCTACAACCCGCACGCTTATCGCCAGCGTCTGGCCGAATTGATCGAGGAACTGAAGTGAGACTATCCCTGGCAAGCCTCGTCGCAATCCTGTTCGGCCTGCTGCTCGGCGCCCTCGCGCTGGCGTTGTCACCGGCCAAGGCATTTCTGGCGGTGATTGGCCTGGCGGCCGCGGTGACCATCCTGCGCTTTCCGCTCTGGGGCCTGTTGCTGTTTGCGCTGGTCGCCACGTTCATGCCGTACTCGACCATCAACCTGGGGATCCGCAGTACCGTCAGCGAAGCCATCCTGGCCCTGACCTGGGGCGCGGTGTTGTGGCATAACTTCCTCGCACGCCTGCCCGACACGCCGAGCCTTACCCGTCGCCCCACCGACCAGATGCTGCTGTGGCTGATGCTGTTCAGCGTGTTCCCGTTCATTGTCGGGCAGGTCACCATTCAAGCCGAGACCAGCGGCGTGGCCAACTGGCTGCGCTGGTTGCTGAGCCTGTCGTCGGTGTTCCTCTGCGCCAAACTGCTGGAGGAGCGCAGGCACCGCGAATCCCTGGTGATCGCGCTGCTGCTGGGCAGCCTGGCAATGCTGGTGCTGTCGATCGCCGTGTTCGTGCGCACTCGCTCCGGCGCCGGTATCGCGCCGGTGCTGGCGCTGCTCAACTACGGCAACTTCGACATGCTCAAATTCGGCCTGGAAGCGATGTCGTCGCGCATGGGCTCGCCGTGGATGCACCCGAACGCCATCGGCGGGATCATGGCTTTGTTGCTACCGCTGGCGTTCTGTTTCGGCATGACCGAACAGGGCTGGAAACGCGCGCTGGGCCTGGGTGTGGCGTGCCTGGGGGCGGCGGCGTTGCTGCTGGCGAGCAGCCGGGGGGCGATGGTCAGCCTGGCGTTGGTGCTGATCTGGCTGGCCACGCGCCGCGTGCCTTATACCGGTCGCCTGCTGATGATCGGCGCCGCGCTGACCGTGGCGCTGGTGATGGCGTACCCGCCGTTGCAGGAGCGCCTGGCGACGATCTTTTCGTCGAGCAACGCCAGTACCGAAGTGCGCTTCGATGAATACCGCATGTTCCCGCAGGCCGTGGCGGCCTACCCGTTCGGCATCGGCTTCAAGGTCGACCCGCCGGTGCCGGGCACGCACTTGCTGGGCATTTCCAACCTGTGGCTGAACTTCATCTACAAGACCGGCATCGTCGGCATGTTGCTGTTCGTCGCGGTGACCGTGCGCTGGTGGCGCGAGGCGCGTCCGGAAAAAGGCCCGATCCGCCTGACCAAGGACAACGCCTTGTGGCTGGGCAGTACCGCCGGGATTCTTGCGGCGCTGGTCAGCGGCCTGTTCGATCACTACTTCAGTTTTGCCGTGGTGATGGTGGCGCTGTTCTGGATGATGGTGGGGATCAATGTGCTGGAGGCACGCCGGCTGTTTGCGGCGCGCCTGCCGCAGGTCAAGACCGTGGTGTATCGCAAGCCGCTGGTTAATGGCGTGCGGCCCTGACCATGCTCGGTTCCGCCGCCTGGCTGACCGTGGCGACCCTGCTGGGCCTGTGCCTGGGGTTCGCGCGTGAATGGTTGCTGGTGGCCGCGTGGGGGGCGGGCGAGCGCAGTGATGCATTCCTGATTGCGTTGTTCCTGCCCGAAGCATTGCGCATGTCCCTGGCCGGCGGTGTACTGAGCGCCGCCGCGCTGCCGCTGTACCTGGAACGCAAGGACGGCGAGCGCCTGGGCTGGCTGGCGGTATTGTTCCCGACATTGTTGCTGATCGCCCTGGTGACCAGTGGGCTGCTGACGCTGCTCGCGCCCTGGCTGGTGCAGGTGCTCGGCCCCGGTCTCGCGGCCAGCGCCACGGAACTGGCCGGCAGTAACTTGCAGATCGTGGCCTGGTGCGTGCCTGGCCTGATGTTGCATGCACTGTTCAGTATCCCGTTGCAGGCCAGCGAGCGCTTTGTGCTGGCGGGCCTGGGCTCGCTGCTGTTCAACCTGCCGCCGGTGACTTACCTCGCCCTGGCCGGCACCGCCACGCAGCCCCATGCACTCGCCCTGGCCTGCCTGGCCGGCAGCCTGTTGATGCCGCTGGCGCTGCTGCCGTCGGTGTGGCGCCAGGGCTGGCGCCCGTGGCACTGGCAATGGACGTTCGCACCGTTGCGGGAGCTGGGTCAGCGTATCGGGCCGCTCTTGCTGAGCAACGGCGCCAGCCAGGGTCTGGCCCTTATCGAGCGGTTGGTGGCCTCGCTGCTGGGGGAAGGCGCGGTGACCTGGGTGAACCTGGCGCGCAAGTTGATGAACCTGCCGCTGATTGCCCTGATGAGCCTCAACCAGGTGTTGCTGGGCATGATGAGCCGACGCCAGGGCGATGAGCGCCTGGCCCTGCTCAAACGCGGCCTGGAAACCGCCAGCGTGCTGACCCTGCCCGCCGGCGTCGGGCTGGTGGCGGCGGCACCGAGCCTGGTGGCCTTGCTGCTGCCCAAGCAATCGGCGGACTCGCCGCTGCCGCTGCTGCTGGCGTGGTTTGCCGTGCCGCTGGTGTTCGGCGCGTGGAACGCCTTGCTCGCGCGCTACGCCTACGCCGCCGGGGATACGCGCCAGCCGCTGCGCTGCGAGTTGCTGGGCAGCCTGGTCAACGTGCTGTTGCTCGGCGCCCTGCCCTTTGTGTTTGGCCTGGCCGGTATCCCGCTGGCGGCGCTGGCGGGAGTGATCTGCACCGCGCTGTTGCTGATGCAGCGCCAGGCCTTGCTGGACGCCCTGCCCTGGGCGCGGCAATGGCTGCTCAGCGCATTGCTGATGGGCCTGGCGGCTTGGGTGTTGTTTCGAATTGAAGGCGTGTGGCTGCAACTGGGTCTGAGCACCCTGGCCGGCGCCGTCGTGTTGCTGGGGATGGGCCTGTGGCTGAAACCCTGGCGCAAGGCTTGAATGATCGTTTGGGAGAGGTCAGGTGAAAAATCGCTGGATTCAAATGGATATCGCCAAAGGCATCGGCATCCTGGTGATCGTGTATGCCCACAGTTGGTTCGTCGCCACGTCCCCGGACCTGATGTACCCGATTCTGGCGTCGTTCATCCTGCCGTTGTTTTTCTTTTTGTCCGGGGTGTTCTTCAAGCCCGAGCAACCGTTCGTGGAAATGGCGATACGCAAGGCCGATGGTCTGCTCAAGCCGTTTTTCTTCACCATGCTGCTGTACGTGACCGTGCGCGCCATCCTGCGCGGCCAGCCTTTGTTGCCCGACATCGGTGGCGTGTTGTATGCCTCGGTGGACACCATCCCGTGGCAGGCCATGTGGTTCCTGCCGCACTTCTGGGTGGCGATTCTGTTGAGTTGGGTGATGCTGCGGTTGATCCAGCGCCTGAAGCTGCCGCTGTGGGCCAGCCTGCTGGTGGTGGGCGTGCAACTGCTGGTCGGAATCTGGGTGCTGCCGATGTTCTGGCAACTGCCGGTGACGTTCGGTGAGCACACCTGGGTGCTGCCGGGGTTGCCGTTCAGCCTGGATATCACGCTGATCAGCAGCACCTATTTCATCGTTGGCTACCTGTTGCGCGACTGGTTGCGCACCCATCCGGGTTCATGGCTGATGCTGGTGATCGCGGTGCTGGCGTTTGCGGCGGTGTTCATTCCGACCTGGGACACCATGGACCTGGCGCAGCGTCGCTATGATCACTGGTTGTGGACCAGCCTGCTGGCGGTGATTGGCGTGTACGCGTGCTGGGCGCTGGCACGGGTACTGATGGTGTCGGCGCTGGTCACCCGGGCGATGACCTATATCGGCCAGTCGACGCTGATCCTGCTGATTTTCCACGGTGAGATCCAGCACAAGACCTTCGACCTGATGGAGCGTCTGGGCCTGCATGCGTTCCTGGCGGCCTGTGTCGGTCTGGTGGTGGCGGTGGTGGTGCCGTTGTTGATCGGGGAAGTGATCAAGCGGGTGGCGTTTCTGCGGTTTTTCTATTTTCCGTTTCCGGTGCGTAAAAAATCCCAGGAAACGCGCTGATACTCGCTGAACGCCACCGACCTTGTAGTGAGCAGGCTTGCCCTGCGCTGGGCTGCGAAGCGGCCCCATTCGAACCCATGCGTTCTTCCAGGTGTACCGCGTTGTCTGGGTTTGGGTCTGCTGCGCAGACCAGCGCGGGCGGTGCGACGATTCGACAAGCCCGCTCACCACAAAAAGAGTGGTTCAGTCGTCGAGTTGTTGGGGGGCGGGCTTGGTCGGGTGTTTGCCTGCTTTGGCGCCCTTGGCCGGCGCAGGAGCCGCTGCGGCGGGTTCAGGTTCGGCCGGCGCGGCCAGGTCTTTTTCAGCCTGGGGCATCTGGTCGATGGCGCTGAAAAAGGCCTTGAGGTCGAGGGTATCCGGCGGCACGGTCTTCTCGACTTTCTTCTCGCCGTCCTTGCCCACCAGGATCACTTTGGTCCCGCTGCCGGCTCCCAGCTTGAGGGCGCGGATCAGTGCGTTGGTTTCCGGAGGGGTGAGTTTCTTGCTGTCTTTGGGGTCCTTGGCGAACTTCTCGCCCTCGGCACCGATGCTGCCGAACTTCACGGTGTAGAACACCATGCTGCGTTCTTCAAAGGATTGTTTGTTGGCAGGCTCGTCGAGCTGTTTCTTGAGGGTCGCCAGGGTGTCGTTACCGGAATCAAGCTCCACCACCACCAGCGGCCGGGCTTTGCCCAAATCCTGCTTGAGCGGGTTGATATCATCCGCGGCCAACAGCGGCCCCGTAAAAGCCATCAAGGTAGCCAGGGTCAGCGACCGGATGAGCATGCACACCTCCTTTGAATTCCGTGCAGGGTTCTTGAGTTTCATGTCTGCGACAGTCAAATTCAAGGATGATTCCTACACCACTTTAAGAAAGCGTAGGTCAGGACGCCCGCTGCGCAAGGGGTTGGCAGGGTTCACGGGTCATTGTTTCTTCTGATTGCGGAAACATCATGAGACCTTCCATTCCGGCCAATGCCGCGCAAACACGGGGGCCACCAGGGCATCGGCGTCCACTTGCGCCAGGCTCTGGGCAAAGCCGGGCGCCAGGCCGTTCAAGGCGTCCCGCGCCTCATCCCAGCGCGACACCGCCGCCGCCATGATGCCCAGGGCATTCGGTGCTCCACCGGGGGCAAACAGCTGCTCGGCAAACTGGTCGGCGAAAACCACCCAGGCCTGGTGCAGATAGCGCCGCGTGCCGGTGACCAGTTGCGTCTGCACCGTCTCATTGACATTGCCCAACCAGCGCTGCGGGTAGTCGATGATGCCGATGGCCGAATAGCAATTGGCGGCGATGTACACCAGGCCGCGCAGGATCTGCGCGCGGTTGCCGGCCAGCAGTTCGGAAGACGGGTATTCCAGGCCCAGATGAATCAGAATCGCCGCGCTTTCAGTCAGCACCTGGCCATTGGGCGTGACCAGCGTCGGCACCTGTTTGAGCGGGTTGATGCGGGCGAGTTCGTCACTGCCCTCCCCCGTGGCCCAGGAGCTGGCGTCGACCCTCCGCCACGGCACCCCGCAACGCTGCAGGGCGATTTCGATCATGCAGGAGCCAGACTCGTCGATGCCATAGAGCGTGTACATGGGCACTTCCTCCTAGCGTTGCAGTTTGGCCTGCAAGTGGGCCTTCACCTGCGGCCATTCCGAATCGATGATGCTGAAGCGCACCGAGTTGCGCTTGCGGCCATCGGGCATGATGCGTTCGTGGCGCACAATGCCTTCCTGCACGGCGCCGAGGCGCAGGATCGCGGCGCGGGATTTTTCGTTGAGTTCGTCGGTGGTGAATTGCACGCGCACGCAGTCGAGTACTTCGAAGGCATGGGTCAGCAGCAGGAGCTTGGCTTCGGTGTTGATCGAGGATTTCTGCGTGGATGCCGCCAGCCAGGTATGGCCGATTTCCAGCTTGCGATTGACCCGGTCGACCTTCCAGAACCGCGTGCTGCCGACCACCTGGCCGGTGTCGCGGCGCACGATGGTGAACGGGATCACCGTGCCGGCGTCGCGTCCGGCCAGGGCGGTATCGATGTATTGATCGACGGTGTCCGGGCCCGGTACGTTGGTGACCTTGAGGTTCCACAGTTGGCCATCGGCGGCGGCGTCGAGCAAGGCGGTGGCGTGTTCCCGTTGCAGGGGCAGGAGTTCGACCGTGGTGCCGGTCAGGGTGATCTGGGTCATGGAGGCTGCGCCGTCTGAGGGTCGTCAGTGGCCTAGAGTGCAGGCTCTTGGCCGGTGCTGGCAAGCCGTTTCAGAACAGGCCCATTTGCCCACCGACCAGCGTGCTGAAGTCGTCATTCACGAAAGGCAGAATCGCATCGGCCACCGGCTGCAATTGGCGGGTGACGTAGTGGTCGTAGTCGATCGGCGCCTGGCGCACTTCCAACGGTTCCGGACCGTTGACGGTCATCACGTAACTGATCCAGCCGCCACGCTGGTATTGGCGTGGCCGGCCCAGGCGGTCGTTGTAGTCGTCGGCCAGGCGCGCGGCGCGCACATGGGGCGGGACGTTGCGCTCGTAGTCGTCCAGTTGGCGGCGCAGGCGTTTGCGGTAGATCAACAGCTCGTCGAATTCGCCACTGAGGGTGCGCCGCACGTAGTCACGCACGTAGTCCTGGTGGGGCTGGCGATGAAAGATGCGCTGATACAGCTCCTGCTGGAATTGCCGGGCCAGGGGCGACCAGTCGCTGCGTACGGTTTCCAGGCCTTTGTAGACCATGTCTTCACGGCCATCGCTGCGCACTACCAGGCCGGCATAACGCTTTTTGCTGCCCTCCTCGGCACCGCGGATGGTCGGCATCAGGAAGCGCGTGAAGTGGGTTTCATATTGCAGCTCCAGGGCGCTTTGCAGGCCGAAATCGCGTTGCAGGTGCTCGCGCCACCAGTCGTTGACGTGTTGCACCAGGCCCTGACCGATGCGATTGGCGTCTTCCTGGGAATGGGCACTGCCGAGCCAGACGAAGGTGGAGTCGGTGTCGCCATAGATCACTTCATAGCCTTGGGCTTCGACCAACTGGCGGGTCTGGCGCATGATCTGATGGCCACGCATGGTGATCGACGAGGCCAGCCGTGTGTCGAAGAAACGGCAGCCGCTGGAACCGAGTACGCCATAAAAGGCATTCATGATGATCTTCAACGCCTGGGACAACGGCGCGTTGTGGTCGCGCTTGGCCATTTCGCGGCCTTCGGCAACCCGCGCAACGATGGACGGCAGACAATGCCGGGTACGGGAGAAGCGCGCACCGCGAAAGCCTTCCACCGACTCCGCGTCGTCGGGGTGCTTGAGGCCTTCGATCAGGCCGACCGGGTCAATCAAGAAGCTGCGGATGATCGAGGGGTAGAGGCTTTTGTAATCCAGCACCAGCACCGACTCGTAAAGGCCGGGACGCGAGTCCATGACGAATCCACCGGGGCTGGCCTGGGGCGGTTTGTCTCCCAGGTTCGGCGCGACGAAGCCCTGGCGGTGCATCAGCGGCATGTACAGGTGGGTGAACGCGGCGACGGAGCCACCGCTGCGGTCGGCCGGCAACCCGGTGACGCTGGCACGTTCGAGCAAGAACGTGAGCAACTCGGTCTTTTCGAAGATGCGCGTGACCAGCTCGCAGTCCTTGAGGTTGTAGCGCGCCAGGGCCGGCTTGTCCTCGGCGAACATGCGATTGATTTCGTCCATGCGTTGGTACGGTGTGGAGATGTCCTTGCCTTCGCCCAGCAGGGTTTGCGCGACGTTTTCGAGGCTGAAGGATTCGAAGCTCCAGGTGGCCGAGCGCAAGGCCTCGATACCGTCGATGATCAAGCGCCCCGCCGCCGCGGCGAAATAATGGTTGCGGCTGCCATGCTCACGCCAGGCCATCGGCTCGGCGCCGCGCCCGAGCAGCAGCGGCACATTGAGACGCTGGGCATGTTCGTGGAGCACCCGCAGGTCGAACTGCACCAGATTCCAGCCGATGATTGCATCGGGGTCATGCGTGGCGATCCATTGGTTGAGACGTTCGAGCAGTTGGGCGCGGGTGTCGCAGTAGTCGAGCTTGAAGTCGACGGCATCGGCCTTGTTCGGCGGCCCGAGCATGTATACCTGGCGCTCGCCGCAACCTTCGAGGGCGATGGAATACAACTCCCCCTTGGCGGTGGTTTCGATGTCGAGGGACACCAGCTTGAGCGAGGGGCGGTAGTCGGGCGCCGGTTTCATCTGCGCCTCCAGCAACACGCCGTCGGCAGCAGATGTGCCGCCAAACCACACGGGGGCGGTGATGAAGCGTTCCATCATGTAGCGCTCGGGCGGACGCACGTCGCCTTCGTAGACGTCGACACCGGCGGCGCGCAGGCGTTTTTCCACGTCCATGAGTTGGCGATGTTGGCGGGCGTAGAGGCCCAGCACCGGGCGGTGATGGAAGTCGCACAACTGCAGGGGGCGCAGTTCGATGTCGCGTTCGTCCTTGAGCAGCCAACCCAGCGGTTTGCGATGGGCTTCGGGAATGAACACCACCGAGGTTTGTACGGGTAGGCGGATGCACCTTGGCCCTTGGTCGGTAGCCAGCCAGAAACTGACCTCCGTGCCCGCCGGGGTATCGCGCCAATGCCGGGTCAGGACAAAACCCTGCTGTAAATCCACCGTACCGCACCTCAGGAATCGCTTTCAGGACGAGATTCTACTCGGCAATACGCGCACGCAGACCGTCACGATAAATAATTGTTGCAGGTCGTTAATAATAATTACTATCATTTGCATCGGAGTCGTATCCGCGCAGTGAGGACGCGCAACATTTGTTGCCCTTTTTCCCACAGGATCGACCATGTTCGCCCGTAGCCCATTCGATGTGCCGTTTCGCCCGACCCTGCTCGCCCTTTGCTGCTCCCTGAGCGTTGCCGCTCATGCCGCAAGCCCCACCACTGCGCAGGATGCGAACAACCGTCAGGATGGCAACACCCTGGAATTGGGCGCCACCAGCATCAACGCCGAAGCCCCTGCGCCCAATGCCCTGCCCCCGGTATACGCCGGCGGTCAGGTGGCACGCGGTGCGCAATTGGGCGTGCTGGGCAATCAGGACATCATGGATGTGCCGTTCAGCATGTCCTCCTATACCGAAAAGCTGATTCGCGACCAGCAAGCCGAAACCGTCGGCGATGTGCTGCTCAACGACTCGTCCGTACGCCAGGCGTCGGGCTTCGCCAACCAGGCCCAGACCTTCATGATTCGCGGCCTGCCACTGAACGGCGACGACATTTCCTTTAACGGCCTGTACGGCATCCTGCCGCGTCAGATCATCTCCACTGACGCACTGGAGCGGGTCGAGGTGTTCAAGGGCCCCAACGCTTTCATCAACGGCGTCACCCCCACCGGCTCGGGCATTGGCGGTGGTGTGAACCTGCAAGCCAAACGCGCTGACGATGTGCCATTGCGTCGTTTCAGCACCGACATCAGCAGCGATGGCCGGGTAGGCGAGCATCTGGACCTTGGTCAGCGCTTCGGTGAGGACAATCGGTTTGGCGCACGGGTGAACATTTCCCAGCGCGAAGGCGATACCGGCATCGATGACGAGAGCCAGCGTTCGAAGCTGTTCGCAGTCGGCCTGGACTACCGTGGCGATGCGTTGCGCCTGTCCAGTGATTTTGTGTATCAGAAGCAGCGTATCAACGGCGGACGCAACTCCGTCTTCCTCGGTACCGCCACCCACGTACCGGATGCGCCATCAGCCGATACCAATTACGCGCCGAGCTGGAGCAGTACCAGCCTGGAAGACACGCTGGGCATGCTCCGCGCCGAGTACGACCTGAACGACAACTGGACCGCTTACGCGGCGGCCGGCGCCAAGCATACCCGCGAAATGGGCCGTTACTCATCGGTGACCCTGACCGACAATTTCGGCAATGCCCAGGCCAGCGGCTCGACCATTGCCCACGAAGAAGACAACAGCAGCGTGATGGGCGGTCTGAACGGCAAGTTCCAGACCGGGCAGGTCAGCCATCGCCTGAATGTCGGCCTGGCGGGCATCTGGACCCAGGCGCGCAATGCTTATGTGTTCGCCAGTGGACGCACCGCGACCAATATCTACAACCCGGTGACCGGTGCGCCACCGGCCTTGAACAACCCGCGCAATACGCCGGGTACCGACTTCAGCGACCCGACCATCACCGGCAAGACCTTCGTGCGCAGCCTGGCGGTGTCCGACACACTGGGCTTGTTCGATGACCGCCTGCTGGTCACCGTTGGCGCCCGCCGCCAGCAGATGGTGGTGCAGGGCTACAACTACATGAGCGGCACCCGTACAGCCAACTATGACGAGTCGATCACCACGCCGGTCTATGGCCTTGTGTTCAAGCCGTGGGAACATGTGTCCCTGTATGCGAACCGCATCGAAGGGCTGGCCCAGGGCCCCACTTCGCCGATCAACTCGGGCACCCGCACAGTCATCGGCGGCGGCCAGGCCTATGCGCCGGCACGTTCCAAGCAGATCGAAGCCGGCGTGAAAGTGGACATGGGTACCTACGGCGCGACGCTGGGTGTGTACCGTATCGAACAGCCCGGCGCCGGCTACACCGAAGTGATCGACGCCAACACCGCGCGCTATGTGCGTGAAGGTCAGCAGATAAACAAGGGCGTGGAGTTCAACGTCTTCGGCGAACCGGTCAGCGGCCTGCGTTTGCTCGGCGGTGTGACCGTGATGAAGACCGAACTCAAGGACACCCAGAACGGCGCCAACGACGGCAACCGCGCCATCGGCGTGCCCTCCTTCCAGCTCAATGCCGGGGTGGACTGGGATGTGCCGGGCCTGCAAGGCGTGACGCTCAACGGACGCATGCTGCGTACCGGCGGCCAGTATGCCGACGCGGCCAACAACCTGAGCCTACCGACGTGGAACCGTTTCGACGTGGGCGCACGCTACAACTTCAAGGTCGCCCAGCGTGACGTCACCCTGGGTGCAACGGTCGAAAACGTCGCTAACGAGAAGTACTGGGAATCGGCCCAGGGTGGCTTCCTGAGCCAAGGCGACCCGCGCGTGGCGAAGTTTTCGGCAACGGTGGACTTCTAAGGGTGGATGGGCGGCAGCCAAGGCTGCCGCTCTTCAGGCCTGACGAGCCTGGCTCAGGTAGTTTTCGATGTTGCCCATCTGTTCATCCCAGCCTCGGGAATTCATCTTGAACGCTTTTTGCCGTCGAGCTTCGGGTACGGCGTCAAACCCGGACTCGACTACCCGCAGCAAAATGCCCGGTGAACGGTCTTCAATCGTGAACTCCACCAAGGTGGGTGTTTCTTTGTCGTAATCGACACCCTTCTCTACTGCAAACGGATGCCAGCGGAAAGAGAACAGGGTTTGCGGCAGGATCCGCTCGATCTTTGCCTTCCAGATCACATGCTCGTAACCGGGATAAGTGATCGGTGCCTCAAGTGTTTCCCCCGCCACAAAGTGTTTGCCCTCAAGGGCGATGCCGAACCAGTTGCCGAACCGCTCGGCATCGACCAGTGCTTCCCAGACCTGTTTACGTGGCGCGTTGAGCAGGACTTTTCGTTCTATGCGATCCAATACGTGCATAAGTCACCTCCTCCATTGACAGTAGGCGACATCGAACAATGCGCAACTCTTCACGGCACACTCGGGTTGTCGCTTCAGACGCGCGGATCACCGGGCGCCTTGGCTGGGGTTGCGTATTGCGGCTTCAGATGCCCCTCTTGGTCGAGCAGCCAGGCGTCCATGATTTGCCGCACCACCGGGCCCGCCACGCGGCCACCGGCCTCGCCGTTTTCGATCATCACCGAGATCACGATCTTCGGGTGTTCGGCAGGGGCAAAACCGACGAACAAGGCGTTGTCACGATGGCGTTCCAGGGTTTTGTCGCGGTTGTAGCGCTCGCCCTGTTTGATCGCCACCACTTGCGCGGTACCACTCTTGCCAGCGATACGGTACTGCGCGCCTTGCGCCGCGGCACGGGCAATACCCCGCGGATCGTGCATCACCAACTGCATGCCATGGTTGACCTGCTCCCAATCACGCGGATTCTTGAGAACCACGTTGGGCATCGGGTTTTCGTCCACCGGCGGCACGCCATTGATCGTCTTGGCCAGGCGCGGTCGGTTCCACACGCCCTTGTTGGCGATCAGCGCGGTAGCCTGGGCCAGTTGCAGCGGAGTGACCTGCATATAACCTTGGCCGATTCCGAGGATCACGGTTTCACCGGGGAACCAGGGTTGGCGGCGGGTCGCACGTTTCCATGCCTGGGAAGGCATCAGGCCAGCGGACTCCTCGAACATGTCCAGCGAGACTTTCTGACCCAGACCGAACTCGGCGAGGTAGTCGTGCAGGCGGTCGATGCCTAGCTTGTGGGCCAGGTCGTAGAAGTAGGTGTCGTTGGAGCGCATGATCGCTGCGTCCATATCTACCCAACCGTCGCCGCTGTGGTTCCAGTTGCGGTATTTGTGGTCAAAATCGGGCAGTTGGTAGTAACCGGGGTCGAACACCCGGGTCTGAGCGGTTACGACACCGCTGTCGAGGCCGGCGATGGCCACTTCTGGCTTGATGGTCGAACCTGGCGCATAGAGCCCGCGCAGGACGCGGTTGAACAGCGGCCGGTCGATGGAGTCGTGCAGCGCGGCGTATTCCTTGAAGCTGATACCGGTAACGAACAGGTTCGGGTCGAAGCTCGGCTTGCTGACCATGGCCAGCACTTCGCCAGTTTGCGGGTCGAGTGCGACCACTGAGCCACGGCGATCGCCCAAGGCTTCTTCAGCAGCTTCCTGGAGTTTGACGTCAAGGCTCAACACAATGTTTTTGCCGGGAATCGGGTCGGTGTGCTTGAGCACGCGCAGCACACGGCCCTGGGCGTTGGTCTCGACCTCTTCATAACCCACATGGCCGTGCAGTTCGGACTCGTAAAAGCGCTCGATACCGGTCTTGCCAATGGACTGGGTGCCACGGTATTCAACCGAGTCGAGGGCCTTGGATTCTTTTTCGTTGATCCGCCCCACGTAGCCGATGGAATGGGCGAAATGCGCCCCCAATGGATAGTGCCGCACAAACTGTGGCTCGACGTCGACGCCAGGCAGGCGGAACTCGTTCACGGCCAGTAGCGCGATCTGTTCTTCGGTCAGTTCGTAAAACAGTGTCACCGGCACAAAGGGGTGGCGTGCCTGCTTGAGCGCCTTGTCGAAGACCGCGCGGTCTTCGGCAGGCAAATGCAGCAAATTGACGATGGCATCCAGTTCACCGTTGAGGTCCGTGGTGCGCTCACGGGTGATCGTCAGGTTGTAGCTGGGGCGGTTGTCGGCCAGCACCACGCCGTTGCGGTCATAGATCAGCCCGCGGGTCGGCGTGATGGGCAGTACGTGAACACGATTGTTTTCAGAAATCGTGGAGTGATAGTCAAACTGCACGACCTGCAGGAAGTACATGCGCCCCACCAGGGCGCAGGTAATGCCCACCACCAGCAATGCGCAGGCAAACAGGCGCTTGTTGACCAGGCGGTATTCTTTTTCGTGGTCCTTGATCGGTATGGGTTCAGGCATTTCTACAGCATCTCGTTGAAGAAGGTCGACGCCGCATCCTGCGGGTGAAGAATCAATCCCTGTGAAAATGTGCTGCACCATACCAAAAATGCAGAAACACTTTGCATCGATTTCCCCAACGGCAGGCTGGAGGACGTTTATTTCATCAAGACAAAACCGATTTTGGCTCCAAAAAGGCTTCCAGGCCAAAAGTGCCATATTCACGGCCAATGCCCGATTGCTTGAAACCACCGAACGGCGCAAACGGTTCGTGAGCCAGGGTGTTGATCAACACGCGACCTGCCTCGATTTGAGCGCCCAATGTGCGGGCTCGATGGGGGTCGGAGGACAGAATGTACGCCTGTAACCCGTAGGGCGTATCGTTGGCGATGCTCAGGGCTTCGGCCTCATCGCTGTAGGTAATGATCGACAGCACCGGGCCAAAAATTTCTTCACGGGCAATGGTCATCTGATTAGTCACTCGACTGAATACGGTAGGTCGCACAAACCAGCCGGACTCAATGTCGTCCGGCAGGCCTGGACCGCCAGCCAGCAGGTGAGCGCCCTCCTCCAAGCCGAGCTGGATGTATCGCTGGACCCGCTGCCATTGTTTGAGACTGACCATGGGGCCGACGCTGGTGGTTGGGTCGCGGGGCTCTCCCGCACGGATCGCAGCGACTTCCTCGACGATCAGCGCCTCGACTTCTTCCAGCCGATGAGCGGGTACGAGGATTCGGCTGCCAGCAATGCACGCTTGGCCGCTGTTCATGAAGCCGGCCTGAAGCGCCATGGGGATGGCTTCTTTCAGGTCCGCATCGTCAAGCACCAGCACCGGCGACTTTCCTCCCAACTCGAGGGTGATGCGTTTCAGGGTCTCAGCGCCGGCACGCAGGATTTGCTTACCCACGGCTGTCGAGCCGGTAAACGAAACCTTGGCGATATCCGGATGTGTGCTGAGTACGGCGCCGACGGTTTCGCCGCGTCCAGTCACGATATTGAAGACACCCGGCGGCAAACCCGCTTCGTGCAAGGCTCGTGTCACGATGGCGGTTTGCAGGGCGCTCATCTCACTGGGTTTGATCACCGCCGTACAGCCGGCGGCCAGCGCGGCCGCGAGTTTGCCGCAAATGAAACCGGCGTTGCTGTTCCAAGGCGTGATGAGGCCGGCGACACCCAGGGGTTGCATTGTCACTTCGGCAATGCCGATACGCTGGGTGAATCCGTAGTCTTGCAGCACGGTTGCCGCGTCCAGCAGGACACTCGCGGCATGTTTGGCCATCCAGACCGCCCGGGACACTGGGGCGCCATACTCTTCGATGATCGCATCAGTGAGTTCTGACTCTATGGACGCAACGGCAGCGTGCATGCGTTTGAGATAGTCGATTCGTACCGCTTTTGTGGTGCGAGCGTATTCGGGGAACGCTTGCTTTGCGGCATGGATCGCGGTGATCGCATCTTGCTCGTCGGCCAAGCGAACCTGACCGATACATTGGGCGGTGGCGGGATTGAAGAGATCGTATAGCTCTTCGCCATGGGGCGTCACGAATTGGCCGTTGATATAGATCTGGTTGATCTGATGCATGGGACCTCCAAGGAACTCAGTTGGTATGCCCTACGGTATGCCACTATGATTGGCCTGATAATCTGTACAAAACAGCATGACTTGATGAGCGATACAGGACAATGAACACCTCGGGACTGAATGAGTTGGAGGCGGTACTGGCAGTTGCGCGTCATCGCAGCTTTCGGGCAGCGGCGACAGAGTTGAATGTCTCGACTTCCGCACTCAGCCACTCCATTGCCGGGCTAGAGGCTCGGCTAGGTGTACGGCTGTTCAATCGTACGACGCGCAGCGTGTCGCTGTCGGAGGTGGGAGCGGAGTTTGTCAGCACAATCACTCCGGCTATTTCGACGATCCGGGTGGCACTGGAGCAGGCAGGAAATCGTCAGGCCGCACCCAGCGGCACACTGCGGCTGAACACCTCGGCTGGCGCAGCCAAGCAGGTGATGCCTCTGCTACTGGAATACGCGCGGCGCTATCCGCAGATGAAGCTGGATATTGTCACGGAGGGGCGTCTGATCGATATCGTCGCCCAAGGGTTCGATGCAGGCATTCGTCTGGGCGACAGCATTGCGCAGGACATGATCGCCGTAGACATCAGTCCTGCGCAGCGTTTTGCGGTGCTGGGCAGCCCTGCCTACTTTGCCAATCGGCCTGTCCCAAAATCGCCCCTGGATCTGATCAGCCATGAATGCATTCGTAGCAGAATGCCGAGTGGTGCGATTTATCGCTGGGAGTTCGAACGGCATGGCGAAGCCATATCTGTGGATGTGCAGGGTTCGTTGACACTTGATAACTCTACGCTGATGGCGCAAGCAGCCAGAGCAGGCATGGGGCTGACTTATTTGACGGAGTGGCACGCGGCTTCAGACCTCGCCGCAGGGACGCTAGTGCGTGTGCTGGAGGATTGGACCCCACCGCTCGATAAGCTGCGCCTCTACTATCCAGGAAGACGACACGTTCCGGCGGGGCTTAGAGCGTTGATAGAACTGATCAGAGAGCAAGGGTTTTGATGGGAGCGTAGAGGACTGAGGGCCTGGTGAGTGTTCAAACTTTTCACCCGCCCAAAACAAAACCCCATCTGCTTTCGCAAATGGGGTTCTGGAATTTAATCTTGACGATGACCTACTCTCACATGGGGAAACCCCACACTACCAT
>NZ_JBSVWB010000008.1:0-157675 GCF_054071795.1 Pseudomonas sp. SDO5271_S396 | reverse complement strand
CACATTTGAATGTATTCACAAGTCAAAATGTGGGAGCGGGCTTGCTCGCGAAGCGCTTGGTGGCGCCGCAGGCTCACGGTTTGATGACGTGCCACACCCCGCCCTTGCCATCACCGGTCTTGTCACCGGCAGCCTTGTCATCCTTGTAGGTATAGACCGGCTTGCCTTTGTAGGCCCACTGGCTGGTCTGGTCGTCGCGGGTGATGACGGTCCAGTCGCCCGTGGTTTTGTCGGTGGACTCAGCCTTGAGCGGCGGCCAGTTGGTCGCACACTGGTCCTTGCACACTGACTTGCCGTCGGCGTCCTTGTCGAAGGTGTAGAGGGTCAGCCCTTTGTGGTCCACCAACAGACCGTCTTTGGTCATGGCCGGCTCCGCCGCGAACGCCAGGGTTGGCAGCGTCAATGCGGCCGTTACCAGCAGGGCTTTCCATGAAACTGTGCTGTTAGTCATCAGAACCTTCCTTTTTTGGTTGTCAGGATTCGGACCCAAAGCGTAGTCCAGAGAGGCGCGAATTGCCCAAGCGACTAAATTACTGTCACACGACTGCAATAATTCCGTTATCTAATGCGGCGCAAGACAGTTAAATGACAAGAGGATTTAGCATGGTTGGCAGGAGCATTCTGATCGTTGACGACGAAGCGCCCATTCGCGAAATGATCGCCGTCGCGTTGGAAATGGCCGGCTATGACTGCCTGGAGGCCGAGAACTCCCAGCAGGCCCATGCCATTATCGTCGACCGCAAGCCCGACCTGATCCTGCTGGACTGGATGCTGCCAGGCACCTCCGGTATCGAGCTGGCCCGGCGCCTCAAGCGCGACGAGCTGACCGGGGATATCCCGATCATCATGCTCACCGCCAAGGGCGAAGAGGACAACAAGATCCAGGGCCTGGAAGTCGGCGCCGATGACTACATCACCAAGCCGTTTTCCCCACGGGAACTGGTCGCTCGTCTGAAAGCCGTACTGCGTCGCGCCGGCCCTACCGATGGTGAAGCGCCTATCGAAGTCGGCGGCTTGTTGCTGGACCCGATCAGCCACCGCGTGACCATCGACGGCAAACCCGCCGAGATGGGCCCCACCGAATACCGCCTGCTGCAGTTTTTCATGACCCACCAGGAGCGCGCCTACACCCGTGGCCAGTTGCTGGACCAGGTATGGGGCGGCAACGTGTACGTGGAGGAGCGTACCGTGGACGTGCATATCCGCCGCCTGCGCAAAGCCTTGGGCGACGCCTACGAGAATCTGGTACAAACCGTGCGCGGCACGGGTTATCGGTTTTCAACCAAAGGTTGAAAGCAGCTGCAAGCTCCCAGCTACAAGTGGCAAGTAGAAGCTGATCTGCTCTGACTTGAAGCTTGCAGCTTGAAACTTTTCACTGTCCGAAGGACCGATCGTGAATCAAAACTGGCATGGCACCCTGATCCGCCACCTGCTTCTGTTGATCACCGGCTGCCTGTTGATTGGCCTGATCAGCGGCCAATACGGCTGGAGCCTGGCCGTCGGTATCGCCCTTTACCTGGGCTGGACCCTCAAGCAACTGCTGCGTCTGCATGAATGGCTGCGCCAGCACAAACCCGATGAAGCACCGCCCGACGGCTACGGTCTGTGGGGCGAAGTGTTTGACAGCATCTACCACCTGCAACGCCGCGACCAGCGCGTTCGCGGGCGCCTGCAAGCGGTGATCGACCGCGTGCAGGAGTCCACCGCCGCCCTGAAGGACGCGGTGATCATGCTCGACAGCGACGGCAACCTGGAATGGTGGAACCGCGCGGCCGAGACCCTGCTGGGCCTCAAGACGCCGCAGGACAGTGGCCAGCCAGTGACCAACCTGGTGCGTCACCCGCGCTTCAAAGAGTATTTCGAACAGGACAACTACGAAGAAGCCCTGGAAATCCCCTCGCCCACCAATGACCGTGTGCGCATCCAGCTGTACCTGACACGCTATGGCAACAACGAACACTTGATGCTGGTGCGTGATGTCACCCGCATCCACCAGCTGGAACAGATGCGCAAGGATTTCGTCGCCAACGTGTCTCACGAATTGCGCACGCCCCTGACGGTGATCTGCGGTTACCTGGAGACGCTGCTGGACAACGTCGAAGAGATCAACCCGCGCTGGAGCCGTGCCCTGCAACAGATGCAGCAGCAAGGCAGCCGCATGCAGACCCTGCTCAACGACTTGCTGTTGCTGGCCAAGCTGGAAGCCACCGATTATCCCTCGGACAATCACCCGGTGGCGGTGCAAAGCCTGTTGCAGACCATCAAGAATGACGCCCAGGCCCTGTCCGGCCAACGCGGGCAGCAGATCACCCTGGAAGCCGACCCGGCCGTCCTGCTCAAAGGCAGCGAAGGTGAGCTGCGCAGTGCGTTTTCCAACCTGGTGTTCAATGCCGTGAAGTACACCCAGGACAAGGGCAATATCCGCATCCGCTGGTGGGCCGACGAACACGGCGCGCACCTGAGCGTGCAGGACTCCGGCATCGGCATCGACGCCAAGCACCTGCCGCGCCTGACCGAGCGTTTCTACCGTGTCGACTCCAGCCGCAACTCCAATACCGGCGGCACCGGGCTGGGCCTGGCGATCGTCAAGCACGTGCTGCTGCGCCACCGCGCACGCCTGGAAATCAGCAGCGTACTGGGGCATGGCAGCACGTTTACCTGCCATTTCCCGCCGGCACAGATGACGCGTTCGCGGCCGGTCGGGAATGATGAATGACCTGAAGTAACAACGAACCGTGTGGGAGCTGGCTTGCCTGCGATAGCGGTGTGTCAGGCGACATGCCTGTTTGCTGTATCGACGCAATCGCAGGCAAGCCAGCTCCCACACGGGATTGTGTTGTTCTGGAGAATGTATTCCTTGCCCCGCCCGGCAGTGGGTACTAGGCAAGCGCCCCGTCAGCCGCTACATTGGCCGACTTGCGCCTGCCTTTCAGGCTCTCCTGACACCCCTTATTGAACACACGGAACCCGCAAAACCCCATCATGGACCCTTCCCCTGGTATTACCCTCGCGACACTCTTCGCCGACTTCGGCATGATTCTTTTTGCACTGATCCTGGTACTGCTCAACGGCTTCTTCGTTGCGGCGGAGTTTGCCATGGTCAAACTGCGCGCCACCCGCGTCGAGGCGATCGCTCACCAGAACGGCTGGCGCGGGCAGATCCTGCGTACCGTGCACAGCCAGCTCGATGCTTACCTGTCGGCGTGCCAACTGGGTATCACCCTCGCCTCCCTCGGCCTGGGCTGGGTCGGCGAGCCGGCCTTCGCGCACATCCTCGAACCGCTGCTGAGTGCCGTGGGCGTGCAATCGCCGGAAGTGATCAAGGGTGTGTCGTTCTTTGCGGCGTTCTTCGTGATCTCCTACCTGCACATCGTGGTCGGTGAGCTGGCGCCCAAGTCCTGGGCCATTCGCAAGCCCGAGTTGCTGTCGCTGTGGACCGCCGTGCCGCTGTACCTGTTCTACTGGGCGATGTACCCGGCGATCTACCTGCTCAATGCCAGCGCCAACACCATCCTGCGTATCGCCGGGCAAGGCGAGCCCGGCCCGCATCACGAACACCATTACAGCCGCGAAGAACTCAAGCTGATCCTGCACTCCAGCCGTGGCCAGGACCCCAGCGACCAAGGCATGCGCGTGCTGGCCTCCGCCGTGGAAATGGGCGAGCTGGAAGTGGTGGACTGGGCCAACTCCCGGGAAGACATGGTCACCCTGGACTTCAACGCCCCGCTCAAGGAAATCCTTGCGCTGTTCCGACGCCACAAATTCAGCCGGTACCCGGTGTATGACGCCGTGCGCAACGAATTCGTGGGCCTGCTGCACATCAAGGACCTGCTGTTGGAACTGGCGGCCCTGGACCACATCCCCGAATCGTTCAACCTGGCCGAACTGACCCGCCCATTGGAGCGCGTGTCACGGCATATGCCGTTGTCGCAGTTGCTGGAGCAGTTCCGCAAAGGCGGCGCGCACTTCGCCCTGGTGGAAGAGGCCGACGGCAAGATCATCGGCTACCTCACCATGGAAGACGTGCTGGAAGTGCTGGTGGGTGACATTCAGGACGAACACCGCAAGGCCGAACGCGGCATCCTGGCCTATCAACCGGGCAAGCTGCTGGTGCGTGGCGACACGCCGCTGTTCAAGGTGGAGCGCTTGCTGGGCATCGACCTGGATCACATCGAGGCCGAGACCCTGGCGGGCCTGATCTACGAAACCCTCAAGCGGGTGCCGGAAGAAGAGGAAGTGCTGGAAGTCGAAGGCCTGCGGATCATCATCAAGAAGATGAAAGGGCCGAAGATCGTATTGGCCAAGGTGCTGCTGCTGGACTGATCCCTCAGTTGCCCAATGCAAAATTGGGCAACGTACCGACGGGCTGGTTGAACTCATACGGAATCGACACCAGCCCCGCCTCGGTGGCGCGCTGAACCACAAAGTGCAAGTGCGGCCCGCTGCTGTTGCCGGTGTTGCCCGACAACGCCAATGGGCTGCCCACCGCCACCCGCTGCCCGGCCCTGACACTGACCGAGCCCTGCTTGAGGTGCAGGTACACGCCTTCGGTACCGTCATCGTGCCGCACCCGCACAAAATTCCCCGATGCATCATTGCCGCGCCCCACCTGCGCATTTTCAATGTTCACCACCACGCCAGCACGTGCCGCAATGATCGGCGTGCCTTCGGGCATGGCGATGTCCATGGCGTAACGGCTTTTGGCGTCGGTGTGACTGAAGCTGCCGTTGGGTCCCTGGGTCAGACGAAACGGCCCACCACGCCAAGGCAAGGGGTAGCGATAGGCTTGCTGTGGATAGACGCGTTGAGGCCTGTCGGGCGAAGGGGGCAGGAACTTGCGCTCATGGATCACAAAAGCCTGGGCGCCCGGCGTTTGCCGATCACTGAAAAACACATCGCCGTTGGCATCGGTGGATCGGTAGAGGGTCATGGCCAGAGTGGACGTGGTCACCGTGGCCAACCCACAGAGCAACAATAGGCGCATGAACATGGCGTAGACCTGCCGGAATGACTGAGCGGCAGGTTAGCAAGGCTTGATGACAACTTCAGGCTGGCAGCCCGTTGAAACAAATATCCACGTTCATTTGGGCCGCCGCCGACAGATTGACCAAGGCGTCCAGAGAAAGCTTGTCGATCTTGCCGGTGAGGACGTCGTTAAGTCGGGGCTGACTGACGCCTAGTCTGTGTGCAGCCTCTTTTTGGGAAAGCTCCCAGCTGCGAATGGTTTGGCACAACGCCAAGAGCAATTTCGAACGCAGCCGCATATTGGCAGCTTGCTGGGGCGTATCTTCCAGAGCGTCCCAAACACAGCTGAAACGCTCGCCATAAACTTTCTGATTTGTCATAGGCTTAACCTAACTCCTGCAACCTGGCGCGTGCCAGCTCGATATCTCGCCCCTCGGTTTTCTGTGTGGTCTTGCGCAGCGCGTGCAGCACATAAACGGCCTCAGGCCGATTAACCACGTAAAATACTCGAAAAGCGCCCGACTCCTCGGTGATACGAATCTCGCTGACGCCTCTCCCGATAGTTTTCATCGGCTTGCAATCAAAAGGCTGCTCACCCTGTTGCAAGAGATCCAACTGAAAACCTGCTGCCCTTCGGGCGTCGAGAGGAAATGCTTTGAGGTCCTTGAGCGAGCTTCCTAGAAACACCACATCCCTGTGCCTTGGCATTGGCTTCTCCTTTCCTGGAAAGAAAAAGCGTAATCGACGATTCGGCCAGTGCTCACGGAGGTTTGTTTCAAGGCATCGCAAAGCCTCGATAACGCGGAGGCGTTATCGAGAGGGTATATCGAAACAGATATAAATCAAGCAAAGCACAGGGAATCAGACAGCCGGTCGACTCCCTGTAATCAGAAGATCAAGCACCCGGCACGAAATGCTTCTGCGCCGTACCGCGCGCGATCAGGCGAGAGATGTAGTCGAGCTTCTGCGCGTCCTGATCGATGAAGCGGAAGGTCAGTTGCAGCCAGTCGCTGTCGGGCTTGGGCTCATAGGCGACGATGGCATGCAGGTAGCCATTGAGCCGCGCGACTTCGGCGTTTTCGCCTTGCTCAAGGTCGAGTACTGCGCTTTCCAGAACCTGAGGCAGCACGTCACCACGGCGCACCACCAGCAGCGCTTCCTTGATGCTCAGCGCCTTGATCACGCATTGCTGGTTGCCGCTGGACAGGCGCAATTGGCCCTGGCCACGACCACCGGCCGGCGCCGCTGCGGGGGCCTGCACGGGCGGGCTGTTAAGCAGGCCCTTGCTCGGTGCCGGCGCGGCAGCCGCTACCGGAGCCGCACGGACCGCTTCAGGCTTGCCGCCGGTCAGTGCGCTCAGGGAGTCGTTGCCGAATGCCGAGTTCATCTTGGTCGGCGCGCTGGCGATCAGCGCATCAAGGCGACCGATCTTGTGCAGGGCTTGCTTGACCTTGTTCAGCAGCTGTTCGTTGGTGAAGGGTTTGCTGACGTAGCCGGAAACGCCGGCCTGGATCGCCTGCACAACGTTTTCCTTGTCGCCACGGCTGGTCACCATCACGAACGGCATGGCTTTGAGGTGCGCTTGCTCACGGCACCAGGTCAGCAGTTCCAGGCCGGACATTTCCGGCATTTCCCAGTCGCACAGCACCAGGTCGAAGGTCTCGCGCATCAGAATGGCCTGGGCCTTTTTGCCGTTTACCGCATCTTCGATCTTGATCCCGGGGAAGTAGTTGCGCAGGCACTTCTTCACCAGGTCGCGGATAAACGAGGCGTCATCCACCACCAATACACTGACTTTACTCATCGACCCTTCATCCTATAAAAACTTCGGCACGCAAAACGCCTGCCTGATGGCATTTTGCCAAAACTCGTTGGTCACGGAGGGACTTTATCGCTCCCGACGCGCAAAAAATTCAGATGCCACAAACGAAAACGCCCGGCCTGAGGCCGGGCGTTAATTTCTCGGGCAACCTTACTTATCGTCAGATTCGCCCGGAACATTAGGGATTTGGTCGGCAGTGCCTTCAACTTCGGCCTTCATGCGCTTGAGGCCCATGTGCCGCACATCGGTACCCCGAACCAGATAAATCACCAGCTCCGAGATATTGCGCGCGTGGTCGCCGATGCGCTCCAGCGAACGCAAGACCCAGATGATGTTCAAGACCCGCGAGATAGAGCGTGGGTCTTCCATCATGTAGGTGGCCAGCTCGCGCAGGGCCGTCTTGTATTCGCGGTCGATGATCTTGTCGTACTGGGCCACCGACAAGGCCAGTTCGGCGTCGAAGCGAGCAAATGCATCGAGGGCATCGCGCACCATGTTGCGCACCTGGTCGCCAATGTGGCGCACTTCCACGTAGCCGCGCGGCGCTTCACCTTCTTCGCACAGCTGGATGGCGCGACGGGCGATCTTGGTGGCTTCGTCGCCAATGCGCTCCAGGTCGATTACCGACTTGGAAATGCTGATGATCAAACGCAGGTCGGACGCCGCCGGCTGGCGACGGGCCAGAATGCGCAGGCATTCCTCGTCGATATTGCGTTCCATCTGGTTGATCTGGTCGTCGATCTCGCGCACTTGCTGGGCCAGGCCCGAGTCAGCCTCGATCAACGCGGTCACGGCGTCGTTGACTTGCTTCTCCACCAGCCCGCCCATCGCCAGGAGGTGGCTGCGCACTTCCTCGAGCTCGGCGTTGAACTGCGCGGAGATGTGGTGGGTAAGGCCTTCTTTGCTAATCATGTTGGCGTCCTTGGAGCGTCCGGTAAGGTGCGGAGAACCGCAGCGTCAGTGCAATGAGAACCACAGCGTCCTAGCCGTAACGACCGGTAATGTAGTCTTCGGTCTGTTTCTTCGCCGGATTGGTGAACAGGGTGTCGGTGTCACCAAACTCCACCAGCTTGCCCATGTACATGAATGCGGTGTAGTCGGAAACCCGCGCCGCCTGTTGCATGTTGTGGGTCACGATGACGATGGTGAACTTGGACTTGAGCTCGTAGATCAGCTCTTCCACTTTCAGCGTCGAGATCGGGTCGAGGGCCGAGCAGGGTTCGTCGAGCAGCAGCACTTCCGGTTCCACGGCGATGGTACGCGCGATCACCAGACGCTGCTGCTGGCCGCCGGACAAGCCGAGTGCCGAATCATGCAGACGGTCCTTGACCTCATCCCACAGCGCGGCGCCCTTGAGGGCCCACTCGACGGCTTCGTCGAGGATGCGCTTCTTGTTGATGCCCTGGATGCGCAGGCCATACACCACGTTTTCGTAGATGGTCTTGGGAAACGGGTTGGGCTTCTGGAACACCATGCCCACGCGGCGACGCAGCTCGGCCACGTCTTCACCCTTGCGGTAGATATTGCTGCCGTAAAGGTTGATCGCACCTTCCACGCGGCAACCGTCCACCAGGTCGTTCATGCGGTTGAAGGTCCGCAGCAGCGTGGACTTGCCGCAACCGGACGGACCGATGAACGCAGTCACGCGTTGCTTGGGAATGTTCATGCTGACGTTGTACAGGGCCTGTTTCTCGCCGTAGTACAGGCTCAGGTCCGGCACTTCGATGGCCACGGTTTCCTGGGCCAGGCTCAGGCTCTGCTTGTCGCGACCCAGGGCCGACATGTTGATGCCGTGGGAATGGGTTTCGTGTTGCATGGGATGCTCCCTGTGCTACCAATTCGTTGTGTTGGACCGCCGGGGCGATCTACTCAAAAATCTGTGTCTGACACTGGCCTCTGTGGGGGCTGGTTTGTGTGGGAGTCGGCGGTTCGACGTCTCGACTTGCCCGCGATGCAGGCACCTCGGTGTGTCAGTCACACCTTGGTGATGCTACGCAGGCAAGCCAGCTCCCACACAAGCCAGCTCCTACAAGTATCAGCTGTCCAGCGCCTTGTACTTTTCGCGCAGATGGTTACGAATCCATACCGCCGACAGGTTGAGCGTGGCGATCACCAGCACCAGCAGCAAGGCTGTGGCGTATACCAGCGGCCGCGCAGCCTCGACGTTGGGGCTCTGGAAGCCGACGTCATAGATATGGAAGCCCAGGTGCATGATCTTCTGGTCCAGATGCAGGTACGGGTAGTTGCCGTCCACCGGCAGCGACGGCGCCAGTTTCACCACACCCACCAGCATCAGCGGCGCCACTTCGCCAGCGGCGCGGGCCACGGCGAGGATCATGCCGGTCATCATCGCCGGGCTGGCCATCGGCAGCACGATCTTCCACAGCGTTTCCGCCTTGGTCGCGCCCAGGGCCAAGGAACCCTCACGGACAGTGCGAGGAATCCGCGCCAGGCCTTCTTCGGTGGCCACGATCACCACCGGCACCGCCAGCAACGCCAGGGTCAGCGATGCCCAGAGCAGGCCCGGGGTACCGAAAGTCGGCGCCGGCAGGGCTTCGGGAAAGAACAGGCGGTCAAGCGAGCCGCCCAGTACATACACGAAGAAGCCCAGGCCGAACACGCCGTAGACAATGGCCGGTACACCCGCCAGATTGTTCACCGCGATGCGGATCACTCGGGTCAGGGTGTTCTGCTTGGCGTATTCACGCAGGTACACCGCCGCCAGTACGCCGAACGGGGTCACGATCATCGCCATGATCAGGGTCATCATCACGGTGCCGAAGATGGCCGGGAAGATCCCGCCTTCAGTGTTGGCTTCCCGTGGGTCATCGCTGAGGAACTCCCAGACCTTGCTGAAGTAGAAGCCCACCTTGGTGGAGTAGCTCATGGCATTCGGCTGGTAGGCGTGCACCACTTTGCCGATGCCGATTTCCACTTCCTTGCCATTGCCGTCGCGGGCTGTCAGCGAGTCACGGTTGAACTGGGTGTGCAGGTCGGCCAGGCGCGCTTCCACGTCCTGGTAACGGGCATTCAGTTCGGCACGGTCAGCGTCCATGTCAGCCTGGGCGGCGGCGTCGAGCTTGCCTTCCAGTTCCAGCTTGCGACCGTGCAGACGAATCCGCTCCAAACCGGCGTTGATCGCACCGATGTCGGTTTTCTCCAGGCTCTTGAGTTGCCCCGCCAGCTTGTTGACACGGTCGACACGGGCTTGCAGCTCCGGCCAGGCCGCTGCGCCTTCGGCGATGACTTTGCCATCCTGCTTGACGTTGACCAGGGTGCCGTAGAAGTTGCCCCACTCACGACGCTCGATGGCCATCAGGTCCACCGGCTTGGTCTGGTCCTTCAACCATTCGCCGACGATCCAGGTGAAGTCGTTGCCGTTCAGGTCGCGGTTACCCACCTTGATCAGCTCACGGGTCATGAATTCCGGGCCTTGGTCGGGCACCGGCAGACCGGCGCTTTTCAGGCGCTCGCGCGGCACTTCTTCCTTCTGCACCACTTCGCCGATGACTACATGGTTTTCCTGGCCAGGCACGTTGTAATTGGCCTGGATCAGGTCAGCCGGCCAGAAATGGCCGAGGCCACGTACCGCGATCACCGCCAGCAGGCCAATGGTCATGATGACCGCGATGGACACCGCGCCACCGCTGATCCAGACACCCGGGGCGCCGCTCTTGAACCATCCATTCAGGGAGTTCTGTTTCACAGACTTCTACCTTTCTTAAAGCGACGAGTATTTCTTGCGCAGACGCTGACGGATCAGCTCGGCGAGGGTGTTCATGATGAAGGTGAACAGCAGCAGCACCAGTGCCGAGAGGAACAGCACGCGGTAGTGGCTACCGCCCACTTCCGACTCAGGCATCTCCACGGCGACGTTGGCCGCCAGGGTGCGCAGGCCTTCGAACAGGTTCATCTCCATCACCGGGGTGTTGCCGGTGGCCATCAGCACGATCATGGTCTCGCCTACGGCGCGGCCCATGCCGATCATCAGCGCCGAGAAGATCCCCGGGCTGGCGGTCAGGATGACGACGCGAGTCATGGTCTGCCACGGTGTGGCGCCCAGGGCCAGGGAGCCCAGGGTCAGGCCACGCGGCACACTGAACACCGCATCTTCAGCGATGGAGTAGATGTTCGGGATCACCGCGAAGCCCATGGCCAGGCCGACGACCAGTGCGTTGCGCTGGTCATAGGTGATGCCCAGGTCGTGGGAGATCCACATGCGCATGTCGCCGCCGAAGAACCAGGTTTCCAGGTACGGGCTCATGTACAGCGAGAGCCAGCCCACCAGCAGGATCACCGGAACCAGAATCGCGCTTTCCCAGCCATCCGGCACCCGCAGGCGCAGCGACTCGGGCAGGCGGCTGAAGACAAAACCGGCGATCAGAATGCCGATCGGCAGCAACATCAACAGGCTGAAGATCCCGGGCAGGTGCCCTTCGACATACGGCGCCAGGAACAGGCCGGCGAAGAAGCCGAGGATCACCGTGGGCATCGCTTCCATCAGCTCGATCACCGGCTTGACCTTGCGGCGCAGGCCCGGGGCCATGAAGTAAGCGGTGTAGATCGCAGCGGCAACGGCCAGGGGCGCGGCCAGCAGCATGGCGTAGAACGCGGCCTTCAAGGTACCGAACGTCAGCGGCGCCAGGCTCATCTTGGGTTCGAAGTCGGTGTTGGCCGCAGTCGATTGCCAGACGTATTTAGGCTCGTCGTAGTTTTCGTACCAGACCTTGCTCCACAGCGCGCTCCAGGAAACCTCCGGGTGCGGGTTGTCGAGCGCCAGCGGTTGCAGCTTGCCGCCCGCTTCGACGATCACGCGGTTGGCCCGTGGCGACAGACCGAACACACCCTGGCCATCCACCACCTGCTCCACCAGCAAGGTGCGGTGCGCAGTGCTGTGGAACACGCCGAACTTGCCGGACGCATCCAGGGCGGTGAAGCCTTTGCGGCGCTCTTCGGCGGTGATCTCCACAATCGGCGCAGTGCCCATCTGGAAGGTACGGACCTGTTTGAAGCGTTGCTCGCCGTCCGGGTCGCGGGCCATGAACCACTGGGCCAGGCCGCCTTTGGAGTTACCGACGATCAGCGAGATACCGCCCACCAGTTGCGCACTGGCGGTGATTTCGGCGTTGGCGTCTTCGGTGAGTTTGTAGCGACCGTTGAGGCTCTTGTCCCGCAGGCTGAACACATCGGCCTGGGCGCGACCGTTGATCACGTACAACCACTGCTGGCGTGGGTCGACAAAAATGGCTTTGACCGGCTCGGTCATCTGCGGCAGCTCGACACGCTTCTGCTCGATGGTGACTTCGTCAGTCATCATGTTTTCTTCACGGCTGATGCTCAGCACGTTCAGGTGAGCACCGCTGGAGCCGGCAACCACCAGCGACGAGTCGGTGGCATTGAGCGCCACGTGCTCCAGGGCACGGCCCTGTTCGTCGAGGGCGATCGGCGTTTCGCCGTAGGGGTATTCGACAGCCGGAGTAATGGTCTTCTTGCCGTCCGGGTAGGACACTTTATAGGTATGACGGAACACCAGCGCCTGGCCATTGGACAAGCCGAGAATCACCAGCGGACTGGCGGGCTGGTCTTTGCTGATGGATACCACGCTGGCGCCGGCCGGGACCGGCAGGTCAATGCGCTTGAGCTCCGCACCGCTGTCCACATTGAAGAACAGCGCCTGGCCCTTGTCGGAAACGCGCATGGCGACCTGGTTCTGTTCTTCCATCGAGATCAGCAGCGGCTTGCCTGCATCCTGCACCCAGGCGGGCGTCAGGGCCTCGTCCTTGGTCAAGCTGGCACCGTGGAACAACGGTGCGACCACATAGGCAAGGAAGAAGAAAATCAGCGTGATGGCGCCGAGGACGGCGAGGCCGCCGACCAGCACGTACCAGCGGGTCAGGCGATCCTTGAGCGCGCGAATGCGGCGCTTGCGTTGCAGCTCAGGCGTATTGAAATCAATGCGCTTGGGGGGAGAAGTCGTCGTCATGGTGGAATTGGCCAGATCATTCATGCGCACACCCTAGCGATCCTGTATGACAGAAAGATGACAATGCAGTGACGCAAGAAATCCGCCGCGTAGCAGGGCTGGCAGCGGACTCGAAATTTGGGGATGCGGGGCCGGTGATACCGGACCCCGCGGAGGCAATCAGTTGCCTTCTTTCAGACCCAGGTCAGCCAGTGCCTTGGCGGCAACTTTGGCTGGCAGCGGGATGTAGCCGTCTTTCACTACAACTTCCTGGCCCTGTTTGGACAGAACCAGCTTCACGAACTCGGCTTCCAGCGGGGCCAGAGGCTTGTTCGGAGCTTTGTTGACGTAAACGTAGAGGAAGCGCGACAGCGGGTATTTGCCGTTCAGGGCGTTTTCTTCGCTGTCTTCGATGAAGTCGGTGCTGCCCTTTTTAGCCAGTGCAACGGTCTTCACGCTTGCAGTCTTGTAGCCGATGCCCGAGTAACCGATGCCGTTCAACGAGGAGCTGATCGACTGCACGACCGAAGCCGAGCCTGGTTGTTCGTTCACGTTTGGCTTGTAGTCGCCTTTGCACAGGGCTTCTTCCTTGAAGTAGCCGTAGGTGCCGGATACCGAGTTACGACCGAACAGTTGCACTGGCTTGTTGGCCAGGTCGCCGGTCACGCCCAGGTCGCCCCAGGTTTTCACGTCGGCTTTGGCGCCGCACAGACGAGTCGAGGAGAAGATCGCGTCGACTTGTTCCATGGTCAGGTGCTGGATCGGGTTGTCCTTGTGCACGAACACAGCCAGGGCATCCACGGCAACCGGGATAGCGGTTGGCTTGTAGCCGTACTTCTGCTCGAAGGCAGCCAGTTCGGTGTCCTTCATCTTGCGGCTCATCGGGCCCAGGTTGGAGGTACCTTCAGTCAACGCAGGTGGCGCAGTGGCGGAGCCAGCAGCCTGAATCTGGATGTTGACGTTCGGGTATTCCTTTTTGTAGGACTCAGCCCACAGGGTCATCAGGTTGGCCAGAGTGTCGGAACCGACGCTGGACAAGTTGCCCGAGACACCAGTGGTCTTGGCGTAAGCCGGAATTGCCGGGTCAACACCAGCGGCCACCGCGTGGGCAGTCGCAACGCCAGCGGCGACAAAAGTCATTGCCGCCATCAAACGCTTCAGTTTCATGCCTTGCTCCTAGCAGATAGGGATAGTTGGATCGGGGCCAAGTATCGGTAGGCCGTGTGAACACTCTATGTCTGGAATGTGACAATTAGATGAAAGGCCACTAGTGCGGCGAAGAGAGGAAAAAGAAGGCAGGTATCAAGCTGGACGGGGAGTACGCGGGGGATAGGGCGATTGTTGCCGTATTGCAGAAATACTCTGTAACTGTTGATCGTTCCCACACACGCGCGGGAACGATCAACGAATAATCAACGGGCACGCTTCCAGAGATAAGCCCCCACCAACATCCCCATCACGCACAGCGCCGCCACGTAATACGACGGCCCCATCGGGCTTTCCTTCATGAGTAGCGACACCACCAGCGGCGTCAGGCCCCCGAAGATGGCGTAGGCGACGTTGTAGGAAAACGACAACCCGCTGAAACGCACCACGGCCGGGAAGGCTTTGACCATCACATAGGGCACGACGCCGATGGTGCCGACGAACAAGCCGGTCACGGTGTACAGCGGGAACAACCAGTCCGGGTGAGCGGTGAGGCTGTGGTACAGCGTCCACGAGCTCGCCAGCAGCAGCGCACAGCCCACGATCAGCACACGTCCGGCACCGAAACGGTCAGCCAGTGCACCGGCGCCGATGCAGCCGAAGCTCAGGGCCACGATGGCCAGGCTATTGGCCTTGAGCGAATCCGTGGGGCTGAAGTGATAGACCGTCTGCAACACGGTCGGTGTCATCAGGATCACCACCACGATGGCAGCCGACAGCAGCCAGGTCAGCAACATCGACAGCACGATGGCGCCACGGTGGTCACGCACGACGGCGCGCAGCGGCAGCTCTTCGGCCAGGGCCTTGCGCTGCTGCATTTCGGCGAAGATCGGGGTTTCGTGCAAATAGCGGCGCAGGTACACCGACAACAGGCCGAACACACCGCCGAGCAGGAACGGGATCCGCCAGGCGTAGTCCGACACCTGCTCCGGGGTGTAAGCGGTGTTGATCGCGGTGGCCACCAGCGAGCCCAGCAGGATGCCGGCAGTGAGGCCGCTGGTCAGCGTGCCGCAGGCGTAGCCGATGTGGCGCGGCGGTACGTGTTCGGAGACGAATACCCACGCGCCCGGCACTTCGCCACCAATCGCCGCACCCTGGATGACGCGCATCAGCAGCAACAGGATCGGCGCCCAGAGGCCGATCTGCGCATAGGTCGGCAGCAGGCCCATGATCAAAGTCGGCACAGCCATCATGAAAATGCTCAGGGTGAACATCTTCTTGCGGCCCAGCAGGTCACCGAAGTGCGCCATGATGATGCCGCCCAGCGGACGGGCCAGATAGCCCGCGGCGAAGATGCCGAAGGTCTGCATCAGTCGCAGCCATTCAGGCATCTCGGCAGGGAAGAACAGTTTTCCGACCACGGTGGCGAAAAACACGAAAATGATGAAGTCGTAGAACTCCAGCGCCCCGCCCAAGGCAGACAGCGACAGGGTTTTGTAGTCGTTGCGGGTCAGCGGGCGCGAAGGTTGCGCACTGCTTGCGGGCACGGAGGACATGGCAAGGCTTCTCTTATTGTCAGGACGGCGAACGCGAGACCCCGGCAAGCGCCGGGGTCGGTTCGGCACGATAGCAAATCGCCCGGAAAAGCACAGCGTTGCTTAACGCCCGCGCTTGCACAGATACGCACCCACGGCCATCCCCACGACGCACACCAGCGCCACGTAGTAAGCCGGGCCCATCTGGCTTTCCTTGAGCAACAGCGAAACGAATACCGGGCTCAGGCCGCCCAGCACGGCATACGCCAGGTTGTAGGAAAACGACAACCCACTGAAGCGCACCGCTGCGGGAAAGCCCTTGACCATCACAAAAGGCGCCGCCGCCACAGTGCCGACGAACAGGCCGGTCAAGGCATACAGCGGAAACAGCCACTCGGGATGGCCCGCCAGGCTGGCATACAAGACCCAGCACGAAACCGCCATGCCCGCGCAGCCGAATACCAGCACCCGGCCTGCGCCGATGCGGTCACACAACCAACCCGCCGCCACCACGCCCAGGCTCAGGGCGACGATGGCCAGGCTATTGGCCTGCAACGAGGTTTTCGGTGGGAAGTGATACACGCCCTGCAACAGGGCGGGTGTCATCAGGATCACCACCACCACGCCGGCGGACAGCAGCCAGGTCAGCAGCATCGACACGACAACCGACTCGCGATGCTCGCGCAGCACCGTGCGCAACGGCACCTCGGCCGCCAGTGCCTTGCGTTGTTGCAGCTCAGCGAATACCGGTGTTTCGTGCAGCCAGCGGCGCAGGTACACCGACAACAGACCGAACACGCCACCGAGCAGGAACGGAATACGCCAGGCGTAATCGGCGATCTGCTCCGGGCTGTAAGCGCCATTCAAGCCTGTTGCGACCAGCGAACCCAGCAAAATCCCCAGGTTCAGGCCCACGGTCAGCACCCCCACGGCATATCCGATACGCTTGGCCGGCACGTGTTCGGCCACAAAAATCCAGGCGCCCGGCACCTCGCCGCCAATCGCCGCCCCCTGGATGATGCGCATCAGCAGCAACAACACCGGCGCCAACAGCCCGACTTGGGCGTAGGTCGGTAGCAAGCCGATGGCCAGGGTGGGCAAGGCCATCAGGAAGATGCTCAGGGTGAACATTTTCTTGCGCCCCAGCAGGTCACCGAAGTGCGCCATCACGATGCCGCCCAGCGGGCGAATCAGGTAGCCGGCGGCGAAAATGCCGAAAGTCTGCACCAGGCGCATCCACTCGGGCATGTCCGGCGGGAAAAACAGCTTGCCCACCACGGCAGCGAAAAACACAAAGATGATGAAGTCATAGAACTCCAGCGCACTGCCCAGGGCGGACAGCGACAGGGTTTTATAGTCGCTGCGGGTCAGCGGACGCACGACGGGCGCGGTGCTTGCAGGCACGGTGGGCATGGCGGGGCTTCTCTATTAAGGTCGGTACTGACGGAACAACACCTCAATACCTGCAAATATTCCCGACCATGAGCACAGTTTCCGGAAAAAGCCGCATTACAGCCGCGATTTACCGACCAAATGAGCCTTGGGAGGTCGTCGCGGCGTCAGGGTCTCGATATACTCGGCCCGTGCAAGCGTCAAACCCGCTGTCTTGAGGGGCTGCTGTGCCAAAACGCCGTTGGGTGCCCTCCAGCCGGTTTGGCAGAGTTTCCCTTCAGTTCGCCTTACGAGAAACGTATCACGCGGTGTATGTTGGTGCTGAAACGTTTTTTTCGAAGACGGCTATCCACTTGAAATACCCATGAAGCGTCACGGGTCAGAGGCACCCTCGGCATGATCGAACTCGAACAAGAAGATCCTATCCCGCAAGGCGATCTCGCCCTGCAAATCACGGCGCTCCCGCGTGAAACCAATGGCTTTGGCGATATATTCGGCGGCTGGCTGGTGGCACAGATGGACCTGGCCGGCACCGCCATGGCCAGCAAGGTCGCCGGCGGGCGTGTGGCTACCGTGGCCATCGACCGCATGGCCTTCCTGGTACCGGTAGCCGTCGGCGCGCAGTTGTCCTTTTATACCCAGGCCCTGGAAATCGGCCGCAGTTCGATCCAGATGATGGTCGAGGTGTGGAGCGACGACCCGCTGTCCAGCGAATGGCGCAAGGTCACCGAGGCTGTATTCGTGTTCGTCGCCATCGACGGCAGCGGCCGCACGCGTTCGGTTCCGTCGCGCGCGCGTTAAACCTCGCCGGGTTTTGACGGTCAATTGCCCCATTGCCAGCCATGAAGAGTGCTTTGTTATGCCGACGCCCCACGTTGAAACCGTGAAAATCGACGAGCTGGACTGCTGGCGCATTCGCCACAACGGTGCCGAACTGATGGTGGCCCAGCAGGGTGCGCACATCTTCAGTTACGGGCGCGAGGGCGAACAGCCGCTGATCTGGCCGAATCCTCAGGCGGTGTTCAAAAAGGGCAAGGGCATTCGCACCGGCGTACCGGTGTGCTGGCCGTGGTTTGGTGTATTCGACCGCAACCCGCAAAGCGTGAAAGCAATGCGCCAGAGCGATCAACCCGCCGGCGCCCATGGTTTCGCGCGCACAGCGCTTTGGGATCTGGTCGCGACCGAGCTTGAAGGCAATGCCTTGCGCATCGACCTGGTATTGCCCGTACCTGCTGGTGGTTTTCCCGGCTGGCCACATCAAGTCGATCTAAAACTGAGCCTGTTGTTGGATGATCAGTTGCATATCCGCCTGACCAGCCACAACCGCGGCACCGACACCGCGACCTTCAGCCAGGCCCTGCACACCTATTTCGCCGTGAGCGATGTGCGTAATGTGCAAGTCGCCGGCCTGGACGGGGGCACGTATATCGACACCGCCGATGGCTGGACCGAGAAGACCCAATCCGGCCTCCTGCACTTCACCGCCGAGACCGACCGCATCTACCTCGACACGCCGTCCCAGTTGAACATCATCGACAAGGACTGGCAGCGCCGCATCCAACTGACTGCCGAGAGTTCGAACTCCACCGTGATCTGGAACCCGTGGACCGAACGCGCCAAGGCGTTCGACGACATGGCCGATGACGGCTGGCAGGGCATGCTGTGCATCGAGACGGCGAATGTGCTGGATGATGTGGTGGCCTTGGCGCCAGGCGAAAGCCACACCCTTGGTGTAAGCATTGCCGCCATTGCCCTGTAAACGCCGATAAAAATGTGGGAGCTGGCTTGCCTGCGATGCAGGCACCTCGGTGTATCAGTGATACCCGGATGATGCTATCGCAGGCAAGCCAGCTCCCACATGGGTTATATGCCGGGTTTAGAGATCCGACTCTTTGACTACCCGCACTTTTCCGGCATCCAACGCATACGCCGCGTCCGCCAGGTCGTTGTTGACCTTTTCAACCTTGAGGGTGCCGGTCACCCACAGCGGTGTATAGATATCATCCAGCTTCAGCCCCTTGGGGTAGCGCACCAGCACCAGCTGATTGGGCGGCGGTGGCGGCACATGGATGCAGGCGCCCGGGTACGGCACGAGGAAGAACAAGGTGCTGCGGCCCTTGGCGTCGGTTTCCAGCGGCACCGGATAACCGCCGATGCGGATGTTCTTGCCGTTCATGGCGGCCACGGTCTTGGTGGAATACATCACCGCCGGCAGCCCCTTACTCTGTTTCAAGCCACCTTTTGCGGTGAACGTGCCCTGGGCTTCGGGAGAGTTGTGGTCGATCTCGGGCATGGCTTCGAGGGCTTTCTGGTCCGAAAGCGGCATCAGGTCGAGCCAGTCGGTTTCCGGCAGTTCGCCGGCGTGTGCCAGGCCAGAGCCCAGCAGGAGGAGAGTCAATAGAAGACGGCGCATGGAGAGGCTCGACAAATACAGGTGGCGAGCATTCTAGCCCTCTGCGCCTGCGCAGCGCAGAGGGCTTTGTCGCTTAACTCATTTCTTTTTGATCAGACCGTAGATCACCAGCAGCACGATGGCGCCGATCAGCGCGCCGATAAAACCGGCGCCCTGGCCCGCCTGGTAGATACCCAGCGCCTGGCCCCCGTAAGTGGCGACCAGAGAACCTGCGATACCCAGCAGGATGGTCATGATCCAGCCCATGCTGTCGTCGCCGGGCTTGAGGAAACGCGCCAGCAGGCCGACGATCAGGCCGATAAAGATGGTTCCGATGATACCCATGGCATTTCCCTCTGAATGTAGGTGAGCTATGCCAAAGCCTAGTCAGGCTTTGGCATCCTGCAATCAGAGAGACGACGGTTGCCAATGGTTCCCGTCGGACTTGGCTTATTGCCCGGCGATCAGCGCTTCAACCTTGAGGATCTGCGCTTCAAGCGTCGCGCGGTCCTTGCAACGCAGGTTGGCGTGGCCGACCTTGCGCCCGGCCTTGAAGGCCTTGCCGTAATGGTGCAGATGGCAGTCGTCGATGGCGATGACTTTCTCCACCGCCGGCACCGTGCCGATGAAATTGAGCATGGCGCTCTCGCCAACCTTGGCCGTGGAGCCCAGCGGCAAGCCCGCCACCGCCCGCAGGTGGTTTTCGAACTGGCTGCACTCGGCGCCTTCGGTGGTCCAGTGCCCGGAGTTGTGCACGCGTGGGGCGATTTCGTTGGCCTTGAGGCCACCGTCGACTTCAAAGAACTCGAAGGCCATCACGCCGACGTAATCCAGTTGCTTGAGTACGCGGCTGGAATAGTCTTCGGCCAGCGCCTGCAACGGGTGATCGGTGCTGGCCACGGACAGCTTGAGGATGCCGCTGTCGTGGGTGTTGTGCACCAACGGGTAGAAGCGGGTTTCGCCATCACGGGCACGCACGGCAATCAGCGAGACTTCGCCGGTGAACGGCACGAAGCCTTCCAGCAGGCAGGCGACGCTGCCCAGCTCGGCAAAGGTGCCAACCACATCAGCGGCGGTGCGCAGGACTTTCTGGCCCTTGCCGTCGTAACCCAGGGTGCGGGTTTTCAGCACGGCCGGCAGGCCGATGCTGGCGACGGCGGCGTCGAGGTCCGCCTGGGACTGGATATCGGCAAAGGCCGGGGTCGGAATGCCCAGGTCCTTGAACATGCTCTTTTCGAACCAGCGGTCGCGGGCGATGCGCAAGGCTTCGGCGCTCGGGTACACCGGCACGAACTGCGACAGGAAAGCCACGGTTTCAGCCGGGACGCTTTCGAACTCGAAGGTCACCAGGTCGACTTCGTCGGCCAGTTGGCGCAGGTGATCCGGGTCGCTGTAGTCAGCGCGCAGATGTTCACCCAGGGCGCCCGCGCAGGCGTCCGGCGCAGGGTCCAGGAAAGCGAAGTTCATCCCCAGCGGGGTACCCGCCAGGGCCAGCATGCGGCCCAGTTGGCCGCCACCGATTACACCGATTTTCATCGTCTACACCCTCAGGCGATGCGTGGATCTGGATTGTCCAGCACGCTGTCTGTCTGTTCAGCCCGGAATTTTTTCAGCGCCGCATGGAACTGCGGGTGCTTGGCGCCCAGGATGCTGGCGGACAACAGTGCAGCGTTGATCGCACCGGCCTTGCCGATCGCCAGGGTCGCTACCGGAATGCCGGCGGGCATCTGCACGATGGACAGCAGCGAGTCCACGCCCGAGAGCATCGACGACTGCACAGGTACACCGAGTACCGGCAGGTGGGTCTTGGCCGCACACATGCCCGGCAAGTGGGCAGCGCCACCCGCACCGGCGATGATCACCTCGATGCCACGGGATTCAGCCTCATCGGCATACTGGAACAGCAAATCCGGGGTACGGTGAGCGGAAACCACCTTCACTTCATACGGAATGCCGAGTTTTTCCAGCATATCGGCGGTGTGGCTAAGGGTGGACCAATCGGACTTGGAGCCCATGATCACGCCAACCAATGCACTCATCGTCGTGCCTCTTCTCTCTGGGCGCCCACAGGCGCGTCAAAAAACAACAAGCCACGCGGGAAATCCGGCGTGGCTTGTTGTACGAAATTTGGCCGGTTGGACCGGCCGAAGGCCGCGCAGTATACCGTAATAATGCAGATAAACAGCCCCTTGGATGACCATCTGTCTAACGCAGCGCTCAAAGCGATTTATTGACTCAAAAGTCAGCCTGTTTCTGTTTAAACCCATAAAACAAGCCACACGGATAACCGAGTCTCTTACAAAACCAGGCACAGTTTCCCACTGACTGTTCAGACAATTTAGCACCTGATGAAAACGCACAAACGATACGCTTGTCCCTCGCAACTCAATTTTCAAAACGAAACACGAGGGTTATATCCGTGAACACTCATTCCATCTTCGACTTCTATCGATTCGTTTCACAAGGTATTCCAACAATAACGGAAAAATCCGAACGTCCCCCCAAACAACCAATCTATGTGAATGTGGTTTTCCACAAGGACTTGGGCTATACCCCCGAGTACCAATACGAGCAAACTCATTTAGCCCTGGCCAAGAAACATATTGAGGAAATTTCCGGCCGAGAAGTTGTTATTAATGTGGTTCGCGACCCGAAAATGCGGGACTTCAATTACAAATCGGACAATGATGTCGAATACGGTCTTCGTGAACACTGGAACAGAAACGAGAAGTCAAGTCGCGATCACCAATCGAAAAACTCCGAGCTTGAGAAAACGTTATTTGTAACGCCAGACTATTTAAGATTCAACGAACCTGCCAAGGCCGACTCCGGCCATGAGTTTGGAATGACCTCGTACAAAAATCCTCGAGGCGCCGCGCACGCACTTGGACTTTTGCTGGGTGCAACGCGTGAGGACGGGGATATCACCTATAACGGTTGGTGGAATGATACGTTTATGAAATACAACGGCGAGTCCATTCTGCGCGGTAATGACTTGAACTACTCCGACGCGAACAAAAAAAACATTCGCAACTACCTAGATAAGTTCGACTGAGCCATCCTCCCAGTCAATGTCAACAGGCCACAATTGCCCTGAGTTTCATCCGCCATTCACAGTGTTGCGCTGGCCGCTCCACCTTCCAGCTTGCGCCACAACAACCGCACATTCGCCTTACGCACCAACGCACAGCGGTACAGGCGAATTTCCAGCGGAACGTGCCATTGCGGTCCGCCGCACACCACCAACTCGCCGCGCGCCAACTCGGCGCGCACACTCAACTGCGGCACCCAGGCAATGCCCAAGCCCTCCAAAGCCATACTCTTGAGGCTATCGGCCATGGCGGTTTCGTACACCGTGGTAAAACGTAGCGCGCGCTGGCGTAACAACAGATGCACCGAACGGCCAAGAAACGCACCGGCGCTGTACGCCAGCAACGGCACACTGCTCTCACCTTCCAGGTCAAACAACGGCTTGCCATCGGCATCGGCAGCACACACCGGGAGCATTTCGGTGTTACCCAGGTGCAGCGAAGGAAATATCTCGGAATCCATCTGCATCGCCGCATCCGGATCGTAGAACGCCAGCATCAAGTCGCAGCCGCCTTCACGCAAGGCGTGCACAGCGTCACCCACGTTAGTGGCGACCAGTCGCGTAGCGATGTTCAAACCTTCGTTGCGCAACTGCGCGATCCAGCGTGGAAAGAAGCCCAGTGCCAGAGAATGCGCCGCCGCCACTTGCATGACTTCGCCCTGGCCGCCCTCCAGGTGATGCAAATGGCGCAGCACTTCACCGAGTTGCTCGACCACGGTGCGCGCGGTCACCAGGAACAGCTGTCCCGCCGCCGTCAGCTCCACCGGCGTGCGCGAACGGTTGACCAACGTCAGGCCCAGTGCGGCTTCCAGGCTGCGGATACGTCGACTGAAGGCCGGCTGGGTGACAAAGCGCCGCTCCGCCGCCTGGGAAAAGCTGCGGGTGGCCGCCAGGGCGCTGAAGTCTTCCAGCCATTTGCTCTCAAGGTTCATCACGTTCTCCCACGGTACGCACCATTTTGGCACACACGCCCGCCATGATAGCCGGGTCACACTCACATTATGCCGTTTATGCATAGGTCAGTGTTTAACAGCATTGGCCCTGAATCTTCCACAAGCCTAGCATTCACAGCGTTCCGGCAAAGCCCGGGTCCATATCGAGATGATTTCCGTCATGTCCTCCGCTGCATCATTCCGCACAGAAAAAGACCTGCTTGGCGTACTCGAAGTACCGGCTCAAGCGTACTACGGCATCCAGACCCTGCGAGCGGTGAACAACTTCCGTCTCTCCGGCGTTCCGATTTCGCATTACCCGAAATTGGTGGTCGGCCTGGCAATGGTCAAGCAAGCAGCCGCTGACGCCAACCGCGAGTTGGGCCAGCTCAGCGAAGCCAAGCACGCCGCCATCAGCGAGGCCTGTGCCCGTCTGATCCGTGGTGATTTCCACGAAGAGTTCGTGGTGGACATGATTCAAGGCGGCGCCGGCACTTCAACCAACATGAATGCCAACGAAGTCATCGCCAACATCGCGTTGGAGGCCATGGGCCACAACAAAGGTGAATACCAGTACCTGCACCCCAACAACGACGTGAACATGGCGCAGTCGACCAACGACGCCTACCCGACCGCGATCCGCCTGGGTCTGCTGCTGGGCCATGACGCGCTGCTGGCCAGTCTCGACAGCCTGATCCAGTCGTTCGCCGCCAAAGGCGAAGAGTTCGCCCACGTCCTGAAAATGGGCCGCACCCAACTGCAAGACGCCGTGCCGATGACCCTCGGCCAGGAATTCCGCGCGTTTGCCACCACCCTGGGTGAAGACCTGGCCCGCCTGAAAACCCTGGCGCCAGAGCTGTTGACCGAAGTGAACCTGGGTGGCACCGCCATCGGCACCGGCATCAACGCCGACCCACGCTACCAGGCCCTGGCCGTAGAGCGCCTGGCCTTGATCAGCGGCCAACCGGTGGTTCCGGCGGCCGACCTGATCGAAGCCACCTCCGACATGGGTGCCTTCGTGCTGTTCTCCGGCATGCTCAAGCGTACCGCCGTGAAGCTATCGAAGATCTGCAACGACCTGCGCCTGCTGTCCAGCGGCCCACGCACCGGCATCAACGAAATCAACCTGCCGGCGCGCCAGCCAGGCAGCTCGATCATGCCCGGCAAGGTCAACCCGGTCATTCCGGAAGCCGTGAACCAGGTGGCGTTCCAGGTCATCGGTAACGACCTGGCCCTGACCATGGCAGCCGAAGGCGGCCAACTGCAACTGAACGTGATGGAACCGCTGATCGCCTTCAAGATCTTCGACTCGATCCGCCTGCTGCAACGCGCCATGGACATGCTGCGCGAACACTGCATTGTCGGTATCACCGCCAACGAAGCGCGCTGCCGTGAACTGGTGGAACACTCCATCGGCCTGGTCACCGCACTGAACCCGTACATCGGCTACGAAAACGCCACCCGAATCGCTCGTATCGCCCTTGAAAGCGGCCGTGGCGTGCTGGAACTGGTGCGCGAAGAAGGCCTGCTCGACGACGCCATGCTCGACGACATCCTGCGCCCCGAAAACATGATTGCCCCGCGCCTGGTCCCCTTGAAGGCCTAAGCGCTTGTTGCACCGCTCACCAGGTTGAGGGACTAGACACCTCTCACCTTTTGAGGGCCTGAAGGCTCGTTCTTCAGGCCCTTTTTTTTGCCTGAAATACGCTCGACCGAACACCGAAGGACCTTGTGGGGGCCGGGTTTGCCCGCGATGAGGCCGGGTCAGATGACAGCACCGTTGCCTGACACACCGCTATCGCGGGCAAGCCCGCTCCCACAGTAAAACGGGGATCACCCGTCGCATTAGGTGAAACCTTTAATCAGCCCGGGCAGACGGATCACGTTCGCCTAGGTATAGTGCCGCCCCTCTTCGCGTCTGAGGCTGTCGGTAACGAGGCCCGGTACAGCGCGAAACCGCATGAATAACAACCCGCAAAAGGAACGGGGTCGAACCGTCGCGCACTGCCTGGTGCCATGCGACATGCCGGACCGTCCTGCGTTTGCCATTAGAAAAATCAGCGAGGAACACTCCATGCTCGAAGTCATCAACGACTTCCTCTCAGGGAAAGTACTGATCGTGCTCATTGTCGGGCTCGGCGGTTATTTCACGATCCGCTCGCGTTTCGTCCAACTGCGTCACTTTTTCCACATGTTTTCGGTGTTTCGCGACAGCCTGAAAAACAGCTCCGACCAGCTCAGCTCGTTCCAGGCGCTGATGCTCAGCCTCGCCGGCCGCGTAGGCGCCGGTAACATCGCCGGGGTCGGCATCGCCGTGACCCTGGGCGGCCCCGGTGCCGTGTTCTGGATGTGGGTCACCGCGCTGGTGGGCATGTCGTCCAGCTTTATCGAGTGCGCCCTCGGCCAGCTCTATAAACGCAGCGATGCGGAAGGCCAGTTCCGTGGCGGCCCGGCTTACTACATCCAGCACGGCCTGCAAAAGCGCTGGCTGGGCATGGTCATGGCCTTCCTGCTGCTGGTGACTTTCGGCTTTGCCTTCAACGGCCTGCAAGCCCACGCCGTGACCCACTCGCTGAACAACGCTTTCGGCCTTGACACCACCTACACCGGCCTCGCCCTGGCAGTCTTGCTGGGCCTGGTGTTCATCGGCGGGATCAAGCGCATCGCGTCGATCGCCGACCTGCTGGTACCGGTCAAGACACTGATCTACATCGCCGTGACCCTGTACGTGATCGTGCTTCAGTTCGACCACGTACCGGCCATGCTGGCGACCATCGTCAAGAGCGCCTTTGGCCTCGACCAGGCCTTCGGCGGCCTGGTGGGCAGCGCGATCATCATGGGTGTGAAACGCGGCGTGTTCGCCAACGAAGCCGGCCTGGGCAGCGCGCCCAACGTGGCGGCAGTGGCGGCGGTCGAACACCCGGTGGCCCAAGGTGTGGTGCAAGCGTTCAGCGTGTTCCTCGATACCTTCGTGATCTGCACCTGCACCGCGCTGCTGATCCTGCTGTCGGGCTTCTACACCCCGGGCTTCGAAGGCGATGGCATTGCCCTGACCCAGAACTCCCTGGCCGCCGTCGTAGGCGACTGGGGCCGCATGTTCATCTCGGTGGCCCTGGCGTTGTTCGTGTTCACCTCGATCATGTACAACTACTACCTGGGCGAGAGCAACCTGCGCTTTCTGGTGGGCAACAACCGCAAGATGCTGATGGCTTACCGCACGCTGGTGCTGGTGCTGATCTTCTGGGGTTCCATCGAAAACCTGAGCACCGTGTTCGCCTTTGCCGACATCACCATGACGATGCTGGCGTTCGTCAACCTGTTCGCCCTGGCGTTCCTGTTCAAGATCGCCATGCGCATCCTGAAGGACTACGACGATCAACGCGCCTCGGGCATCAAGGTTCCGGTGTTCGATTCCAGCCAGTTCCCTGACCTGGACCTTGACCGCAAGGCCTGGCCGGTCAACCCGGCAACACCGGACGCAGCGGCTTCGGCAGCACTGAACGCTCAGACACAACGCTGAGCGCCGGTCGATAGATGACACGCCGCCCGGCCTTGGGCATGCTCTGGGCCCGGCGGCGTTTTTCGTTCAGGAGAATCTCAATGTCAGCATCCAACAACGTCATGGTGCTCTACACCGGCGGCACCATCGGCATGCAGGCCAGCGCCAACGGCCTGGCCCCGGCCTCCGGTTTCGAAGCGCGCATGCGCGAACAACTGGCGAACCAGCCGTTGCCGGCGTGGCAATTCCGCGAAATGGCGCCGCTGATCGACAGCGCCAACATGACCCCTGCGTACTGGCAGCGCCTGCGTGCGGCGGTGATCGAGGCCGTGGATCAAGGCTGCGATGGCGTGCTGATCCTGCACGGCACCGACACCCTGGCCTACAGCGCAGCGGCCATGAGCTTCCAGTTGCTGGGCCTGCCGGCGCCGGTGGTGTTCACCGGTTCCATGCTACCGGCCGGTGTACCGGACAGCGATGCCTGGGAAAACGTCAGCGGCGCGCTGGCCGCCCTGGGCGCAGGCCTGGCGCCCGGCGTGCAGTTGTATTTCCACGGCGCGCTGATGGCGCCGACCCGCTGCGCGAAGATCCGCAGTTTTGGGCGCCATCCGTTTGCTGCCCTGCAACGTAATGGCGGTGTGGCCCGGGCGGACGCCATTCCGGCGGCCCTGGATTACCGACATCCCAAGGCCCTGGCCACTGTCGGCGTATTACCGCTGGTGCCGGGTATTGCAGCCGTGCAACTGGATGCGCTGATCGACAGCGGCATCCAGGCACTGATCCTCGAATGCTTCGGCAGCGGCACCGGGCCCAGCGATAACCCGGCGTTCCTGACCAGCCTGCAACGGGCGCAGACCAAAGGGATCGTCGTCGTGGCCATCACCCAATGCCATGAAGGCGGCGTGGAGCTGGACGTCTACGAAGCCGGCAGCCGTCTGCGCGGCGTCGGTGTGTTGTCCGGCGGTGGCATGACTCGCGAAGCCGCGTTCGGCAAGCTCAATGCGCTGATCGGCGCCGGACTCGACACCGCGCAAGTGCGCCGTCTGGTGGAACTGGACCTGTGCGGCGAGTTGCAGTGAATACCCGCCTTACATAAGCACCACCGCACCCGGTTCGACGCTTCCTAGCATGGCAAGGCCCAGGTTTTTAATGGGTCCGGTGCCATTCTTTCGTGCAAGGAAGCGTCATGACTGCATCCCCTTCAACCGAACCTCATCAAAGCCTCACTGACGCGCTGATCGCGCAAATGTCCACTGGCCCCGCGTTTCGCGAAGTGGCCGCCACCTTGCTGCGTGAGCAATTGCAGGCGCTGTACCCCACGCTCGATATCGACCCGAATACCGCCGTCGTCGGTACTCCGCTGTGGGACATCGAGGATGACCAGGTCGTACCGGCCGGCCGCCATTACCAGGTGCTTACCGACGTGCTCGCCGTGCAATCCGTGTTGGCAGTGCCCACGCTCTACATCGAAGGCCAGCATTTTCTGACCCAACTGCCCGTTATTGAGCCAGCGATCCACCTGCCGGTGCGCATCCTCGATATCGCCAGTATCCTCAATACCCTGGCACCCGTGATGTTGCGCGGCTACCAACAGGCCCAACTGGAGTACTGGAACACCATCGAAAGTGACAGCGGCCCACGCTGGCACGGGCTATCGACCATGCTGCGCGACCACTGGAACCTGGTACAAGTGCCTGGCTGGACCACGGCTGATTGCCAAATGGCACGCCAGCTGTTTCAAACCCCGGACGCGGCCACTCGCAAGCAACAAAACCCAAATGGCGTTCGAGCCTATGTGGTGGATGTCGACCAGATTGATGACGCGGGCAATACTTCCCACCTTGATGAAAACCTGATCAGCGTGCTTATCGGTAAACCGGAAGGCACCGAGGTGGTCCTCACCCATTCGCTGATGTCGGGTTTCAAGAAGTACCGGTCCCTCGACGAACTGGGCAAGGACCTGTCACTGCCGGTGATGTACAAAAAACTCGAGTGGCGCCTGGTCGAACCTGATGGTGATTTTTTCGACTACCTGGCCAGTGCTTTCATCGGCATCCAGACCAAGGCGATCGGGGCTATCGACTTTTCCTACCTGCGCGAGCCGAACGTTTCACAGCACGTCCTGGCGCAACCGCCAATCCCCCGCGCCAAACGAAGCACACCGGCCCTGCTCGATTACATCCAAGCGCTCCCCGAGTGGCTCACCAGCGCCACTGCGGCAGACCAGGCGGCGTACTCACGCCACCTCAAGGACCTGGCAGCCCTGCATAACGCCAACGAGGGCCGTACTTATGACGAAGGCATCAGCCCTCTCCCTCAATACACGCTCGAACGGCTCAGCGCGGAAATGCTCAAGGACCACCCCGACGCACTCACGCAGTGGCTGAGCGACCTCGACATCGTCGTGCGCAGCCCCGTGGTCTGGGGCACATTCGCGGTGCCGGGGCAAATCGACACCACGGTGTTCAGCCTGGTGGAACTGGCCCTGCAAAACCTGATTGCCTTGCCACTGGGCATCAAGTCCCTGCGCCTGCGAAACCCACACCCGCTGCCGGACTGGCTGACCGTCGAGTACCTGGAAGGCTTGATCAGCCGCGTGGACATCGGCAGCACCTACCTGTCGCTGATACGCCGAACGCTGCTGGATAACGCTCAAGAGTCCGCACGCCGGCGCTCGCTCTACGCCCAGCACTTGCGCATTCAACTGCCGTTACTGGCTTTGCAGTGCAAGTTGCGCCACGAAAATGGCATCGATGAACAAGGCTATGCGTATGTAAAGGCCGTGACACAGGCCGAGACCGCCGAACGCCAGGTACAGGGCCAGCGCATTGTGATGCGAGCGCTGGCGTTCGTGCCGACCCGTCGGCAGGGCAACATTGCCGACCAGGTCACCAATATGTTCGTGATCGGGCCGGAAGACCCGACCACCGGCCCCTGCCTGCTGTACCGGCCGCTGCTGGACAAACCCCTTTCGCAGTTCCCTTCGCAAAACAACCTGCTCTATGCCTTGCAGCAGTCCAGAAGCCTGCGCGATTCGGTGCTGGCGTGGCTGCCGGATGACGTGCGCGATGATTATGCCCAATACGTGTTTCCCGGCGACCTGCCGTCGCCCTGGGCCGTGGTCGAATTCCTGGTAGACCCGTTCAAGCTATGGATCATGGGCGGGCCGCTGGCGCTCGGTCAGGAGGCTATCGAGGGCGACCTGCCCGGCGTACTGTACGATGCCAATGCCAACGCCCTGATCACTCTCGCCGACCGGCAATCGGTGTCCAACGCCGAAGCGCGCTGGGCCACGTTCAAACGCGCCGGCTGGCTGATCTTCAATAGCGCACTGCCGTTTCTGGGGCGCACCGTCGGTGCGGCGGCCTGGATCTGGCAAATCATGGATCAGCTGCAAACCGTGGTCGACACCCAGGAGCATCCCGAGCAGCGATCCACTTGGGCCGCACTCGCCGAATTGCTGCTCAATCTCGGCACGGCCCTGACCCTGCACAGTGTTACCCGCACCACACCACGCCGACTAACGCCCGGCAACACTGTGGTGGTGCCAAAACAACCCTCCCCTCCAACGCCCGTCAGCATCACTCGACTGACGCCGATTGCCTCAGACGCGCTGATCGCCCATGACCAGCCCTTGCACGTCAGCGGCGCAATCAACCGGGCACCTGCCCGCCTGGCCACCGTGCTGGACAGCTTCATGGTGGTCAAACCCGACGCGCTGGGAGAAGTACACAACGAACCTGGGGCTTATCATTTTCTGTATGGCGCCGGGCAAAGCTGGTACGCCCCGGTGGCACATCGCTGGTTCAAAGTGTTGGTCGACGAAAACGACGATGTACAGATTGTCGACCCCGCGCAACCCAGTCGTATCGGCCCGCTGTTGATTCACAACAGCAGCGGTCAGTGGTTTATCGATACCCGCCTGCGTCTGCGGGGAGGCGGTCCCAAGCTCCTGACCGCCAAGGCCCGCGCGCAGGCCAGTCAAAAGGCGCAGCAATTGCGCGAGCGCCTGAAGGCCTTCGAAAAAGGTAAACGGGCGGCCCAGGACGAGCTGCAACGGGCCCGGCAGGCATTGGACGCCGGCCCCTCCACCTCGGCTGATGCGCTCAGGCACGCCTATATCCAGACCCTGGAGACCCAGCGCACGGAGTACGAGTCGGCCCTGCAGATGCTCAAGGAAATGAATGTCCATGAACCCAGCGCAGAGTACGCGCCCAAGGCCCTCAACTACATCAAGGCCCAGGCCGGGCTGACCCAGGCCGCACTCAGCGATATTCTCGCCCGCTTCACACCCAAATGGCGTTCTGTGCACGATCAGATACAGCGCCAGATCGAAGTGCCGCAAGAGCGCTACATCGAGGACTTCCGCGAACTGCGCGAATTGGCCGGCAAGCTGCTGGTGCAATTGGAATACATGCACGGCCGCTTCACCGAACTCAAGGGTCTGGCCAGGGATGGTGCGCTGCTACTCAATACCCTCAAGGGCTCGATGCCGGTCTACACCCCCGACGACCTCAAGGCGATACGCATATCACTGACGCGCAACCTGTGCCTGCCCGAGACAAGCATCAAGAGCACGCCGCAAGCCTGGTTGGCGATTGACCAGATTGTCGACACCGCCGACATCGCGATCCAGTGCCTGCGCGACACCCTGGAGGAGCGCAGTGACCGACGCCTGGACGAACGCATTGATACCTTGAGCAGCCTGATCGAACAGTTTCAATTACTGGACGAGCGCCTGCAGGATTTTCCCGTGGAGTTCTCCGAACAAGCTATCACCGATCAATTGCTTGAATTGCGCGGGGAACTGAGCGAGTTCCAGCACCGGGCCACCAGCAACCTCGGCATGCTGAGCCTGGAAAGAACCGCGCTCAGAAACCGCCCCACCCCGCCGTCCACGCCGCCGCGCCCCAGGAAAAAATTTATCCACACCCGCTACAACGGCCTGCTGATCGGTGAGCCGCGCTTGACCGACTTGGGCCTGGAAACCGGCCTGGTGGATATTCGCTCACCCCTGACCCAGCAGGTGCTGGCCACCTATCATGAAAAAACCAAGGGCGTCTGGGTCGTACGCGACCGCACCCCGCCGCCGTCGGCCGGGCCCATTGCCGTGGATGTGCAGCAGAGCATCAGCCAGGGCCAGCACCTGTTGAGTGAGCTGCCCGCATTTCTCGCGCGGGCCCGTACCCACGCCAACCTCGCTGATCGTGCACCGTTTGGCATCGAGCACTTGTACCACCAGCATGCCAGCAGGCTGGAGTTGGCCCGTCACTCGATCGAACAGGCCCTGACGCAGCGCAACATCACCGACAGTGACGCCTTGTCAACACCGGCCAGCGCCGTGATCAAAGCCCTCGACGGCGCCTTGGCCGACCTCTATCAGCAGAGCAATCAGCTGGTGCAACGCACGCTCAAGCTGCGGCCACCCACCGTATCGGGGGTTGAATGGCTCAAGCGACACAATGTGATATCCATCAAGAAAAGCGTGGCCCGCCGTCGCATCAAGTCCATAAACCCGGACTACCTGGATGAATACACCATCAGCGATCGCGTTACGGGGCAGGTGCTGTGGTACGCACATTTTCATTACAGCACTCACTGGACACCGGACAAAGCCTACCTGTCTGCCCGCCTGAAAACCCCGGACGAGTATCGCCTGGGCGCCGCTGCCGATACGGCCAAGGGCCTTGACCGCGCCCGGACCGTCGCGTTTTATCGCAGCGAAATCAGCCTGGAACAGGCACGCGAGCTATTTTTCGAGCGGCCCAAATCCGAATCCGGCAGTTGACGCGCCCCCGGCAAGCGGCATGCAACTTGCTGCACAGGGAGCACACTCTGGCACCGGTTTGCGCCATGCTGCATTCACACTTGACCACCCTCAACGCCGTATCCCTGGTCCTGGCCACCTTCGAGGATCAGGGCCTGGCGAACGATGTATTGCTGGCCGGCAGTGGCATTGGCGTAGCCGACCTGCACCGGGCCGACACGCGCATCACCACCTGCCAGGAGATGCGCGTGTGCGCCAATGCCGTGGCCCTGCGTCAGGACATCGGCCTGGAATTGGGCCAGCGCATGCACGTGTCGTGTTACGGCTTGCTCGGGTATGCACTGCTCACCAGTGCCACCTTAGGTGACGCTTTGCACCAGGCACTGCGCTACCCGGCGCTGTTGGGAACACTTTTCGAACTGAGCCTGGTGGAAGACGGCGAGCACATCTGGCTGACCGCCGGCGACTACCGGGAAAACCCCGAACTGGCAGCCTTCAACGTGGAGTTTTGCCTGGTGTCGATGAAGGTCATTTGTGACGACCTCCTCGGACGCCCCTTACCGTTGCGGGGTGCCAGCTTCGATTACGCCGCGCCGAATTATCACGCACGCTATGCCGAACGCTTCGACTGCCCGGTGCAATTCAACGCACTGATCAATGGGTTTTCCTTCGATAAACAGTGGTTGCAGCAACCCCTTCCCCTGGCGGATGCCATCACCCACCGGGCCATGGTCGAACGTTGCCGCAAACAGAACTCCGAGTTCACCGGGCGCCAGGCCTGGCTCAATCGCGTGCGCCAGTTACTGGCCGATCAGCTGCATGCCGCCCCCGGCCTGGATGGCTTGGCGGCGCAGATGAATTGCTCGGCGCGTACCCTGCGACGTCACCTGCACGCACTGGGTTGCAGCTACCAGCAATTGCTCGACGAACTGCGCTTCGAGCAAGCCAAGCAATGGCTGGCGCAGGACCAGATGCCCATTCATCAAATTGCCGAACAGCTGGGCTTCAGCGAGACCGCGAGCTTTCGCCATGCATTCGTGCGCTGGAGTGGGGTGGCGCCCAGCGTGATGCGCCAATAACGGGCGAATTACGGTCACGTTCTTTGGCCACATTTATCCCCTTCTGGCCGCTCCGGCCATTCTCTTGAGCGCCCCGCCCCGCAACACTTGAGGCCACAACAATGAGCCTGCGGGGAGTACCCATGCTGACGATCTATTCGGACGATCACCATCTGCACCACGGACGCTGTGAACTGATGGACGGGCAACTGATGCCCTGCTTCGAAATGCCGTCCCGTGCCGACCATGTGCTGCAACGGGTCAAGGACCGCGCACTGGGCCCGGTGCAGCCCCCGCAGGATTTCGGCCTGGCGCCGCTGCAACGCATCCACAGCCGCGACTACCTCGACTTCTTCAAAGGCGCCTGGGCACGCTGGACCGAGTTCGGCGAGGACGGCGACTTGCTGCCCTACACCTGGCCCGCACGCACGCTGCGCCGCGTGCTGCCCACCAGCCTGCACGGCCAGCTGGGGTATTACAGCTTCGATGGCGGCGCACCGATCACCGCCGGCACCTGGCAGGCGGCTTACAGTGCGGCGCAGGTCGCACTCACCGCGCAACAGGCAATTCAGCAAGGCGCCCACAGCGCGTTCGCCTTGTGCCGGCCACCGGGGCATCACGCCGCCAGCGACTTGATGGGCGGTTACTGCTACCTCAATAACGCGGCCATCGCGGCCCAAGCGTTTCTCGACCAAGGCCATCGGAAAGTCGCGATCATCGATGTGGACTACCACCACGGCAACGGCACTCAGTCGATCTTCTACGCACGCAATGACGTGCTGTTCACCTCGATCCACGGTCATCCGGAGGCAGAGTTTCCGTTTTTCCTCGGCTATGCCGACGAACTGGGCGAAGGGGCCGGGGAAGGCTTCAACTTCAACTACCCGCTGCCGGCCGGCTCCGGCTGGGACACCTGGAGCGCGGCCCTGGAAGAGGCCTGCCGCGAGACCGAACGCTACGACGCCGATGTCATCGTAGTGTCCCTGGGCGTGGACACCTTCAAGGACGACCCCATCTCCCAGTTCAAGCTCGACAGCCCGGATTACCTCGCCATGGGCGCACGCATAGCACGGCTGGGCAAGCCCACTCTGTTCGTGATGGAAGGCGGCTACGCGGTAGAAGAAATCGGCATCAACGCCGTCAACGTACTCGAAGGTTTCGAACAAGAAGGAGCTGCCCGATGAAGATGCTCACCTCCCTGCTCTTGTGCGCCGCCGTACTGAGCGGCGCGGCACAGGCCGAAGAAAAACCCCTCAAGGTCTATAACTGGTTCGACTACATCACCCCCAAGGCACTGGAAGATTTCAAGGCGCAGAACCCGAAGATCAAGCTTGTGTACGACATCTTCGACACCAACGAAGCCCTGGAGGCCAAGCTGCTCACCGGCAACTCCGGCTATGACGTGGTGGTGCCGTCCAATGTGTTCCTGGCCAAGCAGATCGAAGCCGGCGTGTTCCAACCCCTGGACCGCAGCCAACTGCCCAACTGGAACCACCTCGACCCCAAGCTGATGAAGTTGATCGAGGCCAACGACCCGGGCAACAAATTCGCCGTGCCCTACATGTACGGCACTATCCTGATCGGCTTCAACCCGGACAAGGTCAAGGCGGTGCTGGGAGCCGATGCACCGGTGGACAGCTGGGACCTGATCTTCAAGGAAGAGAACATCAGCAAGCTCAAACAGTGCGGTGTGGCCCTGCTCGACTCGCCCTCGGAGATCCTGCCGCTGGCCTTGCAGCACCTGGGCCTGGACCCCAACAGCAGCAACCCCAAGGATTACGTCAAGGCTGAAGCGTTGCTGATGAAGATCCGTCCGTACATCACCTACTTCCATTCCTCCAAGTACATGGCCGACATCGCCAATGGCGACATCTGCGTGGCCGTGGGTTACTCGGGCAGCTTCTCCCAGGCCGCCAACCGCGCCAAAGAAGCCAAGAATGGCGTGACCGTGGACATGCGCCTGCCCAAGGAAGGCGCACCGATCTGGTTCGACATGCTCGCCATTCCCAAGGGCGCGCAGAACCCGCAGGACGCCTACACCTTTATCAACTACCTGCTGCAACCCCAGGTGATCGCGCCAATCAGCGACTTTGTCGGCTACCCCAACCCGAACAAAGACGCCACCGAACAGGTCGACCCGGCGATTCGCAACAACCCCAACCTGTACCCGACCGAGGCGGCCATGGCTACGCTCTACACCCTCAAACCCCTGGGCCGTGACGCTGAACGTGCCCGCACGCGGGCCTGGACCAAGATCAAATCTGGCACCTGAGACCGGCTCAAGGCGCCAGAAATAACTGGCGCCCCGAGGCATTGGTAATCGGCGCACGGTAGACCTTGTGCCCGGTTTCACGCTCGTACTCGCGGCCCAGCCTGCGCTGGGCCGCGATCTTGAGATGGGCCGCCGTGGGCTGGCCGTCTGCGGTCTCAGGGGTGGGATAGTGAAAGTGCGCGTACCACAGCGGCCGTTCGCCGTCGGTGAGGTCCAGCACTTCGTATTCCTGCAGATAGTCCACTACGCCGTCGATGGTTTCCGGCACTCGGCCCTGAATCCGGCGGATGCGAATCACCTGTTGAGCCAGCAAGTACTGCACGTCGCCGAGTGTCGGGGTGAGGGTGTGCCGAGCCATTTCGATGCGCAGGTAACGGCCATGGGCACGCAACTGCCGCGCCTGGTCCTGCAACTGGGCGATCAAGGGGGCGTCGCTGTTGGCGCGGTGGATCGCTTTGGCGGCTTCGTCAAAACGACCGGCACTGCGCTGCAGGCCCTCCTCCACTTCCACGGCCAAGGTGCCCGGGGTCTGAGACTGTCGAGTCGCGTCACTGAGCAACCTGGGCAGAGTGGCACTCAAGGTGGTGCCTGCGCTGATCGCGCGGCGTGCCGCAGGGCTCAACTGACCGGCGTTGCGCCGCAACCTGGGCGCGCGTTGCAGGCGCCAGCGGCCCTGGGTATCCGGGCTGATGCCGGGGCCGTAGGCGGTCGGCTGTTCGTGCTGGTCGACGATCTGGTGTTGCACGACATTGACGTTCAGGACAGGCGCAAACCGGATATTCGAAAGCACGTTGAAGTGGTTTTCATCCTTGTTGTAGATCAACGCACCGCCCTGCCTGTACAGCCCTTTATGCACCCCCTCCTCGATCAGCTCACCCGGCGTGGGGGAAGGGGGACGTTGCAACGCGACCAACCGTTTGCCTTGGGTGACCGACAAGGCCTTGCGCGCCCCGGCCCAGGCGGTATCCAGGCGCTTGACCCGAGGATGCGCCAGCGCAACATCGCCAGGGTGCCGTGTGCCAGGGCACACCAGCAGGATCGCCAGGTTGCGCAGCAGGCTGACTTCGCAACGCCAGGTCCGCGCGGCTTCGCAGAGGCCTTCAAGGTTGCCGCCCACTTGCTTGAGACGGGCCAGGGTCTGCAAAGGCGATTCAAGCAGCGTCGACCAGCGCGCCACTCCGGCGCTGTACAGCACGCTGAACGGCTCGGCCAGTGGCGCTCCGGCAGCGGGCGCCGACGACACTTGCTCGATCACCAGCGGTTCCTCTGGCCGCAACACCACCCAGGGACCCTGGGTGTTTGCCGGGGGGCCCAGCAGATAGCCGTCCCCCTCTTGCAACGGCATGAACGCCACCGGCACACCTCTCAAGCGACGGTGCGGGGCGAACCTGTTCACCGCCGCACGCACCGTTCGGTAGCCTTCATGGGTGACATTGGCTTCGTTGCGCAGGCTGCATTCCAGTGTCAGCCGACGCAATTGCAAAGCCAGTTGCCGAGCGAATAACGCGCTGTGCCGGGTATCCGGTTCCGCGCCCGCGTCCAGCACACTGGCGCCACGATGCTTTTCATGAAACCGCGCCAGCGCCTCAAGCCATTGGCTATAGGCCAAGCGGCCCGAAGGTGAGGCGTTTTTCAGCCACGCGGGCAACTGCTGCTCCAGCTCGAACCGCAAGCTGTCTTGCTCCGGGTGCGGCTCAATGAAATCCGTGAAACCCGACGCCCAGGCCAGTTGCCGATCCAAAGCCGCCAGCTCGGGAAACTCGCTGGGGTCGATCCAGGCGATGCGCTGCAAGGCCGTTTCCAGCGCACCCAAAGCCCACTCCTCGAAGACGTTATGTTCCAGACGCTCTGCACCGCCCAGCAGCGCCGTGGCGTCATCCACACTGTCCAGCCCCCGGGCCAGGGTGAACATCCATGGCGTATCGCTGCCCCGCGTCATGACCAGCGTCAGGCAGCCGTGTCGATTGGCGAGGTAAACCTGCGGCGAACGCACGCCCAATTGTTGCTCGCGTTCGCCACTGTCGGGGTAATCCAGCACGGCCGTGACCATGGCCCGCGCGGTGGCGTCGTCCAGCGCCCTGCGGGCGGTGCGCAGCCGCCGCTCCAGTTGCTGCGCCAGGGAACGCCAGCGGCTGAACCCTCGCGTATCGGGGCGGGTGAAGAAATCGATCAGGCGCTCGCCATAGTGTTCGAGCACCGCCTGATAGTGTTGGTCGAGCCGGGCTTGGGTGATGCCCAGCGATTGGAGGGTGGGGCGCAGCGCGAACATCTGGCCGAGCTGCAACCTGAACGGATCGAACATGATGATTACCTTGAACGCCGGTCGCACCATGCGCCCGGCCATGGGTATTCAAGGTAAGGCTGCGCACCGCGCAGAGGTGGGTAGTTAGTTGATACGCCCCCACGCCTGACGCAGCCGGGCAAGCGCCAGGGCAATGCCCGCCTCGGGTACGGCGGCGAACCCCACTACGAGGCCGGCGCGCTGGTCCTCGGGAGTGGTGGATTGCGCCAACCAGTAGGTGCTCAAGCCGTTGACCTCGACGTCCACCGCATGCGCTTGTGCGAGCAACTGCTGCTCGCGGGCCAGGCTGTCGACGCGTACCGTCAGGTGCAATCCCGCGGCGACGCTGGGCAGTGGCCCCACGCCCGGTAGCCCCTCGGGCCAGCCGGCCAGCAAGGCATTGCGCCGGCTCAATGCCGCGCGGCGCATACGCCGGATGTGCCGCTGAAAATGCCCGGCAGCCATGAACTCGGCCATCACCGCCTGGGTGCTGACCTCGGAGTGGCGCATGTCCACGGCGCGACGCAGGGAGAACGCATCCACCAGGCCCGGCGGCAATACCAGGTAACCCAGACGCAAGGCCGGGAACGCCACCTTGCCGAACGTCCCGACGTAGAGCACCCGTCCACCACGATCCAGGGCTGCCAACGGCGCCAGCGGCGCGCCGCTGTAGCGGTATTCGCCATCGTAGTCGTCTTCGATGATCCAGCCGCCAGTCCGCTCGGCCCACGCCAGCAATTCCAGGCGTCGTGCCAGGCTCATCACCACCCCCAGCGGATACTGATGGGACGGCGTGACGTAGGCCACACGGCAATCTTGCAGACTGTTCAACACCTGGCAGTCGATGCCGTCGTGATCCACCGGCACGCCATGCAGCCGCGCACCTGCCAGGGCAAAGGCGTGACCGGCAGCGCGATAGCCCGGGTTTTCCACCGCCACGCCATCGCCCGGCTCGACCAGCAACTGTGCACAAAGACTGATCGCCTGTTGTGCACCACTGGTGATCACAATTTGTTCAGCGGTGCACTGCATGCCCCGCGAACTGCGCAGGTAAGCCGCGATCAACCCGCGCAAACGGCTGTCACCTGCGGGGTCGCCATAGCACAGCTGTTCCAGGTCCGGCTTGCGCCAGAACGCCCCGTTGAGCTTGGCCCACACGTCAAACGGAAACAGATCGAATGCCGGAACGCCCACACGAAAAGCGCGCGGCGGCCCTGCCGGCGGCTGTGGCAGGTGGTTGTTTTTTATCCGGGCCAGGTTCCCGCTGTGGATAACTTCACTGTCCAAGTCTTCCGGTAATTTTCCCCATTTTGTGGATAAAGCTGGGGATAAGCCTGTTGAAAACCCTGTGGACAGTTTTGTGGATAGTTTTTTGTGCGTGGGCAGTTGGGCGACATAAGTGCCATCCCCGACCCGGCTTTCGATAAACCCTTCCGCATACAACTGGTCGTAGGCCCGCACCACGCTGTTGCGCGAAATCGACAAGGCCGCCGCCAGGTCGCGGGTGGCGGGCAAGCGCGTACCGCTGACCAACCGACCATCCAACACCCGTTGGCGCAAGGCTTCGTAGAGTTGGCGCGTGAGCCCTTGGCGACGATCCAGCTCGATTCCGGCGGGGTTGAAGGACAGTGGTGGTGTGATCGGCGGCATATTGGACCTATGAAATTGGCCACTGATGGCTCTTACAACGAACCATTAGCCTGCCTAGGATGCAGGCATTCGCCAAGGAAAATATTCATGTACACACCCCGCGCCTTTGCCCTCGACGACTTGCCTGAACTGCACCAATTGATCCAGCACACACGTCTGGCACAGCTGGTGACCTTTGGCGAGCAAGGCCTGCAAGCCAGCCACTTGCCGCTGCTGCTCAACCCCGATGAGGGCCCGAACGGCACACTCTACGGGCACCTGGCCAAGGCCAACCCGCAGTGGAAAGACCTGCAGAACGGCAGCGAAGCGCTGGTGATCTTTGCCGGTGCCGAAGCCTACGTCAGTCCGGCGTTCTACCCGGCCAAGGCCGAGCACGGCAAAGTCGTGCCCACCTGGAACTACATCGCCGTGCATGCCTACGGCAAGGCCGAGGTGTTCAACGACGCCGAGCGCCTGCTGGCGGTTGTCAGTGCCTTGACCGATCGCCACGAAAGCGAACGCGCCCAGCCGTGGAAAGTCAGCGACGCGCCGGCGGACTACATTGAGGGCATGCTCAAGGCCATCGTCGGCTTCGCCCTGCCCATCGAGCGGCTGATCGGCAAACGCAAACTCAGCCAGAACCGCAGCGCGGCGGATATCGCCGGCGTGCGCGAGGGCCTGGCCGCCAGCCACGACGTGCGCGACCAGACCCTCGCGCGCTTTATTCCCCAAGGAGTTCCAGAATGAGCCAGATCGACATTCGCCCGGTCACCGCCGCCGACCACGCCGCGTGGCTGCCACTGTGGCAGGCCTATTTGAAGTTCTACGAAACTACCCTGCCGGACGCGGTCAGCCAGAGCACCTGGCAGCGCCTGATCGATGCCAGCGAGCCGACCCATTCGGCACTGGCCTGGCAGGACGGCAAGGCGGTGGGCATGGTCAACTTCATCTACCACCGCTCCAACTGGAGCATCGAAAACTCCTGCTACCTGCAGGACCTGCTGGTGGTTCCGGCGCAACGGGGTACGGGTGTGGGTCGCAAGCTGATCGAGTTCGTCTACGCCACCGCCAAAGCCGACGGTTGCGCCAAGGTGCACTGGCTGACCCACGAGACCAACGCCACGGCGATCCAGTTGTACGAGCGCATCGCCGAACGCCCGGGTTTCATTCAATTTCGCAAAGGCCTCTAAGGAGCACAGCATGTCCACTTCCCTCGCCGACTGGAAAGGCGTCCCGGCGCCCACAGTCCAACTGCTCGAAGGGCGCTTCATCCGCCTGGAAAAACTCGACCCTGCCCGCCACGGCGACGACCTGTTCCAGGCCCTGCAAGGCCCCGGCGCCGACCCCAAACTGTGGGACTACTTGCCTTACGGGCCGTTTCCCGAGCGCAGTGCCTTCAATGACTGGCTGAACAACCATGCCCAGCACAGCGACCCGTATTTCTTCAGCGTGATCGACCGCACGACCGGCCAGGTGCAGGGCATCCTCAGCCTGATGTCCATCGTCCCGGCCCAGGGCCGCATCGAGATCGGCCACGTCACTTTCGGCGCGCCGATGCAACGCTCGCCGAAAAGCACCGAGGCCGTGTATCTGCTGGCCAAACACGCTTTCGAACAGGGCTACCGCCGCCTGGAATGGAAGTGCAACAACGGCAACGCCCGCTCCAAATATGCGGCCGAACGCCTGGGCTTCAGCTTCGAGGGCGTGTTCCGCCAGCATATGGTGGTCAAGGGCCAGAACCGCGATACGGCGTGGTATTCGATTATCGACTCGGAATGGCCGAAGGTTGGGGCGGGGTTCGAAGAGTGGTTGTCAGAGGGGAATCAGAACGGCTCAGGCCAACTGAAAACCCTGGCAGAGTGCCGGGGCTGAATTTCACCAACGACACAAACCAAATGTGGGATCCGTTCTGTCACAGATCCCGCCGAACCTTCACCACGCCCATTCTCAACCCGAATGGCCTGAACACCGCATTCAGCGACTTCAGCGTCTGATTGCCTTCACCATGCTCGATATGCACCAAGGTACGCACGGAGATTTTGCACATTTTCGCGAACTGACTTTGGTGCAACCCCGTGACCTCGGTGCGAAGGCGGCGTACGGCTTCGCCCAGTTCAAGTGTGCCCTGCGCCAGGCCTTGCTCTACGTCTTCGATAACCTGTGCACGCTGATCAATGGAAATACTCATATCAACCCCCACTCAGCCAAGCGCCGGTCCAGTTCACGCAATGCGATTCGGGGATGGTTCAGGGTAACCTCCGGCAAGCCGCTGGCGACGAGGATGTCGGGCAAGGCACCTACGCGGTTCAGCAGAAAGCGCTTTGCAGCGCCTGCCGGAACAATGTCGTACAGGAACGCGGGGGCTTTTTTTAACGACTCCCGTCCCCAGGTCGGCGGCACCCGCACGCTGACCGCTGCGGCGAACAGGGTTTCAATGCGGTCAAGATGCTTCTCAAGGTAAGAGGTTTCGTAGGCGTAACGACAGGCACCGGTAAAGCCGCTTTGCGGCTCGGTAAACTCCAGAATCATCGCGTCCTGCCACACATTGGCTTCGAAAACCTGGAGTGTCAGTTTGAACGGGGTTTCGATCTGCAATTTAATGCACCATTAATAACTTTAGGAGCGATTGGTTTGCAATATAGTGCATAAATACAAGCGATGCCGGATTAAGAGCGCAATTTAATGCAGATACACAGAACTTGCGCCATGAAGGTAAGCAATAAACTGCAGATTCAACCCGTCACCTCTCCGACATATTCCTGTAAACACCCTTCGCTATACAGGTCGCCTCGTTTCCCATAACAAGGTCGTCCGCCATGCCCCCGTCGCCCCAGCGTCTCGCGCTTGCCATCACGTTATTGGCCGCCAGCGGCTTCGTTGAAGCAGACCCCGCGCCGCCCAAACGGCTGCAGATAGATACACCGACCACCACCGGGCAAACCCTGGGCGGTAACGATTCATTGACCACCTCGGCGCCGGGCAGCATTACCACCTCGGGAGTAGCGGTGACGTTAAAGGACGGTACCAGCGGCAGCGGCGTGGTGATCACCAACGCGGGCAAGCTGGTGTCCAGCGGCGGACGTGGCATCGACAGCTCCGGCACGCTCACCGGCGCGCGTAACTACAGCATCTACAACCTGGCCGGCGGCTTGATCCAGGGCGCCAACGATGCGTTGCGCATCAACAGCAACTTCGCCAGCGGCAGCCTGTTGATCGACAACAGCGGCACCATCCGCTCCGCCACCGGGCAAGGGCTGGACCTGGATGCGCTCCGCAGCAACAACGTGACCACGACCATCATCAACCGCGCAGGCGGCCTGATTCGCGGCGATGCCAGCGACGGCATGAAGACCGGCGCCAATGCCACCATCACCAACTATGGCGAAATCTCCACCGGCAACACCTTCTCCCGCGACGACAAGTTCGACGGTGTCGATATCGACTCCGCCACCGGCGTGACGGTGACCAACTACGGGCTGATTTCCGGCGGTCGCCACGGCATCACCACTGACCTTGGCGCCACGCTGACCAACTACGGCACCGTGATTGGCCGCAACGGCTCGGGCTTCGGTTCCGACGGCGACGGCACGGTGATCAACCACGGCACCATCACCGGCGCCTTCTCCGGCCTGCAACCGGACGGCGATGGCGACGGCGTGGACATCGACAAGATCGCCCATATCGAAAACTACGGAATCATCCAGGGCGTCGGCGCCGGTGGCGTCGACAAAAACGGTTTCGCCAACGGCAGCGAAGGCATCGCCCTGGGCGGCGGCACGGTGTACAACGCCAAGGGCGCCTTGGTCAGCGGCGCCAACAACGCGATCCTGGTGGACGACGGCAGCGATGGCCCGGGGCTTGCCGCCACCACCCTGGAAAACCACGGGGTGATCCAGGGCCTGAACGGGTTTGGCGTAAAGTTCGTGGGTAACTTCGTCGACACCGTGGTCAACGGCGGCACCATCAGTGGCAGCAACGGCCTGGCCCTTGACCTGGGCGGCGGTGACGACAAGCTGGTGTTGCTGGCGGGCAGCCGCTTTGTCGGCGTGGTGGACGGCGGCGCCGGGAATGACCGGCTCACCATGGATGACGCGGCCGGCGGCAGTTTTGGCGACAGCCGTAACTTCGAATGGCTGGACGTGAAACAAGGCACCTGGACCCTCACCGGCAGCGGCGACTTCAGCGACGGCGGTGAGATTTTCAGCGGCGCAAAACTGATCAACCAGGGCGGCATTGCCGGCACCGTGACCGTTGACAGCGGCGGCGTGTACGCCGGCAACGGCAGCGTGGGCAGCCTGGTGGTCAACGGAACATTGCAAGCCAACCTCGACCAGGGCCCCGCCACCATCACCCGCGACCTGACCCTGGGCAACGGCTCGACCCTGGCGATCAGCGGCGGCGTTCCCGGGCCGGGCCACTACACCCTGCTGCAAGCGGGCAGCATCAATGGCCGGTTCGGCACGGTCACCAGCGACTACGCCTTCGTGACGCCGACCCTGACCTACAGCGCAACCCAGGTCGACCTGAACTACACGCGCAACGACGTGAACTTCAACCACTTCACCAGCAGCGGCAACGCCAGCAGCGCGGCCAATGGCCTGGCCAGCCTGGGCAAAGACACGGCGCTTTACAACGCGCTGGTCAGCACCACGAACGCCACAGCTGGTGCCGCCATCGAGCAACTGGCCGGCAGCAGCACCGCCAACCTCACTAACGCCACCCTCGGTGCCAGCGCCCAAGTAGGCAGCAGCATGCTCGCAGCCATGCATCAATTGGGCGGCGGTGCCGGCCTGATGGTGGGGCTCGACAGCCGCGACACCCCCGTACTGGCCGCCACCGGCGTACCCGCCGAAGCGCGCAACCTCAATGACCCGAACGCCCGTGGCCGTCTGTGGCTGCAAGGTATCGGCAGCTACGGCAAGCTCGACGGCGACCACGGCAACAGCGGCCTGACCCAACGCACCAAAGGCAGTGTGCTCGGTGCAGACTGGGCGCTGGATGGCGAGTGGCGCCTCGGCGTGCTGGGTGGCTATTCGAAAACCGACCTGGACACCACCGGCGTCGACGGCAGCGTCGACAGCTGGCATGCCGGCGTCTACGCCTTGCGTCAAAGCGGGCCGCTGGCCTTGCGGCTCGGCGCCGCCTACAGCGGGCACCAGGGCGACAGCAAACGGACGGTGGCTTTCAACGGCTTCAGCGACCGCCCCAAGGGCGACTACAACGCCAACAGCCAACAGGCTTTCGCCGAACTCGGTTACGCCATGGGCAGCGGTCGCTTGAGCGCCGAGCCGTTCGTCAATCTCGGTTACCAGCGCTACCAGCGTGACAGTTACAACGAAAAAGGCGGCGCTGCCGCGCTGCATGTCGACGGCCAGACCCAGGACAACATCAACAGCACCCTGGGCCTGCGCCTGGCGCATCTGAGCCAGTTGGACAATGGCATCAGCCTCACCCCTCGGGTGAGCGCGGGCTGGAAGCACACCTATGGCGATGTCGACAGCAGCACCCGCCAGGCTTTCCTGGCGGGCGGCAGCGCGTTCAACGTCGAAGGCAGCGCCCTTGACCGCGACAGCCTGCTGCTGGAAGCCGGCCTGGATGTGGGCGTCTCGGCCCGCCATACCCTGGGCCTGGGCTACAGTGGCGAGATCGGCAGCAACAGCCGCAACCATGCTTTGATAGGGCAATGGCAGATGAGTTTTTAATCGCGCCCAACTAACGACAACTCCTGCAAGTCAGGGGCCGATGACCTGACAGTTATCCCCCTGGCACCTCGCTAAATTCCCGACCTCATCCACAAGAGGTTGGGAATTCATGCCCATTACGCCCCGCAAACTCATACCCGTCATAGGCTTTGCATTAGCCGTGAGCATTCAATACGCACAGGCACGAGGCGATATCTCGTACCTGCCTTATTGGGACCTCGATTATGAGGCGCCTGCCGATGAGTGGCGCTCCGCGCCCCTCATGGAGGCCAGCCCGCTGGACGGCTACCTCACTCGACAAGCCACGAGCTACAACGGTTTGCAGGTCGCCCAGGTGCTCGAACCGGCGCTGACCCGCTTGCTGGAGTCCGGCAAGCTGACCTCCGAACAGATCAAAGCACTGCAAAAAATCGACGATGCGCTCAAGCAACAACCGGGCGCTTACGGAGCAGCCCTGGAACAACTGGCCGGCAGCCAGAATGCCAACCTCGCGGCCGCTACCCACAACACCACCCAGCATCTGAGCAACCAGGTCATGGCGGTGCTGCGCGATCTGCCGACCGACGACGACGGACACTTCTGGTTCAAGGGCCTGAGCCATGAAGGCGGGCTCGACAGCCAACGCGGTTCCGCAGGCCTGAACCTGGATACCCAGGGCCTGTTACTGGGGGCCGACTGGGCGCTGGACTCCGCCTGGCGCGTCGGCGTGCTGGGGGCAAAATCCAGCAGCAAGCTGGATGCACGACGCTTTGACGCCGCGCTGGACAGCTGGCACCTGGGCGCATATGCCGTACGCCAGGACGGCCCGCTGGCCCTGCGCCTCGGGGCGATCTACAGCAGCCATGCCGGAGAGAACAAGCGCACGGTCGAATTCCTGAACCACAAGGAGTCGCTCAACGGTCGCTACGACGCCAACAGCCAGACTGTCTTCAGCGAAGCGGGCTATCAGCTGGGCGGTGGTGATTTCAGCCTCGAACCCTTTGTCGGCGTGGGCTACCAGCGCTATCAGCGCGACGCCTACCGGGAGAACGGCGGGCCGGCGGCGCTGGACGTTCGCGCCCAAACCCAGCAGAACCTGAGCAGCACCCTGGGCTTGCGTGTGGCCAACCAGTTCCGGTTCGACAACCACATGAGCCTCACACCCTACCTGAGCACGGGCTGGAAGCACCTGTATGGCGATGTGGACAGCCAGGTCCGCCAATCTTTCCGGTACGGCGCCGGACAGATCGACGACTTCACCGTCCAGGGCGCGTCCCTGGACCGCAACAGCCTCAACCTGCAGGCCGGGCTCGACCTTACGCTCTCGCGCCAACACAGCGTGGGCCTGGCCTATACCGCCAGCGTCGGTACCCACAGCAGCGGCCAGGGCGTGAGCGGGCAATGGCGGATGGCGTTCTGACCCGGCGCTTCAACTGACCGGACCCATAAATCACAGGCGAAAAAAAAGGGGGCACCTGCCCCCCCGAGGATTAAGCGGTAGTGTCGAAGGCTGGATCAGCCTTCGATTTCAATCAGGATTTCACCCGGGTTCACTCGGTCGCCCTTGACCACGTGAACAGCGGTGACCTTGCCGGCGATGGCGGCCTGCACTTCGGTTTCCATCTTCATGGCTTCGGTGATCAACACCGCCTGGCCGGCCTTGACCACGTCGCCTTCCTTGACCAGTACATCGACGATGTTGCCCGGCATCGCCGTGCTGACATGGCCCGGTGCGGTGGCGTGCTTGCGGTTGCTGCTGCCGCCGCTGACAAACTCGTTGAGCGGTTCGAACACCACTTCTTCCGGCATGCCGTCGATGGACAGATAGAAGTGACGCTTGCCTTCGGCCTTGACGCCCACACCGGTGATATCCACGCGGTAGCTTTCGCCGTGCACGTCAATGACGAACTCGGTCGGTACGCCTTCGCCACCGGCACGGGCCACGCCGCCGGCTTCAGGAATCGGCAGCAGCACTTCCGGTGCCAGGGTGCCGGCGTCACGCTCTTCGAGGAACTTGCGCCCGATGTCCGGGAACATGGCGTAGGTCAGCACGTCTTCTTCAGACTTGGCCAAGGCGCCGATCTCGCCGCGCAGCTTGGTCATTTCCGGCTTGAGCAAGTCGGCTGGGCGTACGTCGATCACCTCTTCGCTGCCGATGGCCTGGCGACGCAGTTTCTCGTTCACGGTGCCCGGCGCCTTGCCGTAGCCGCCTTGCAGGTACAGCTTCACTTCGTTGGTGATGGTCTTGTAGCGCTCGCCGGCCAGCACGTTGAAGAACGCCTGGGTACCGACGATCTGCGAGGTCGGGGTGACCAGTGGCGGGAAGCCCAGGTCTTCACGCACCCGCGGGATTTCGGCCAGCACTTCGCCCATGCGGTTCAGCGCGCCCTGTTCCTTGAGCTGGTTGGCCAGGTTGGAAATCATCCCGCCCGGCACCTGGTTGACCTGCACACGGGTGTCGACGGCGGTGAACTCGCTTTCGAACTGGTGGTATTTCTTGCGCACCGCGTAGAAGTACAGGCCGATTTCCTGCAACAACTCCAGGTCCAGACCGGTATCGAATTCGCTGCCTTTGAGCGCTGCAACCATCGACTCGGTGCCCGGATGGCTGGTGCCCCAGGCGAAGCTGGAGATGGCCGTATCGATATGGTCGGCACCGTTTTCCACAGCCTTGAGCTGGCACATCGCAGCCAGGCCGGCGGTGTCGTGGGAGTGGATGAACACCGGCAGGCTCTGCTCGGCTTTCAGCGCCTTGACCAGCTCGCCAGTGGCGAACGGGGTCAGCAAACCGGCCATGTCCTTGATCGCGACCGAGTCGCAGCCCATGGCTTCCATTTGCTTGGCCTGAGCCACGAACGCTTCGATGGTGTGCACCGGGCTGGTGGTGTAGGCGATGGTGCCCTGGGCATGCTTGCCGGCGGCTTTCACGGCTTCGATGGCCACACGCAGGTTACGCACATCGTTCATGGCGTCGAAGATGCGGAACACGTCGATGCCATTCACGGCCGCCTTGGCCACGAACGCCTTGACCACATCATCGCTGTAATGGCGATAGCCCAGCAGGTTCTGACCACGCAGCAACATTTGCAGGCGGGTGTTGGGCAACGCGGCACGCAGTTTGCGCAGGCGCTCCCACGGGTCCTCTTTCAAAAAGCGTACGCAGGCGTCGAAGGTCGCGCCGCCCCAGACTTCCAGCGACCAGTAGCCGACTTTGTCGAGCTTGTCGCAGATCGGCAGCATGTCGTCAGTGCGCATGCGGGTGGCCAGCAGCGATTGGTGAGCGTCGCGCAGGATGGTGTCGGTGACAAAAATCTTCTTGCTCATTCTTATAGTCCTCACAGGCCTGCGTGGGCGGCGATGGCGGCGGCGATGGCCAGAGCCAGCTCTTCGGGTTTGCGCTTGATCGAGTAGTTGGTCAGCTCAGGATGGCTTTCCACAAAGCTGGTATTGAATTGGCCGCTGCGGAATTCCGGGTTGCGCAGGATTTCCTGGTAGTAGGCCGCAGTGGTCTTCACACCTTGCAGGCGCATGTCGTCCAGGGCACGCAGGCCGCGGTCCATGGCTTCTTCCCAGGTCAACGCCCACACCACCAGTTTCAGGCACATGGAGTCGTAGAACGGCGGGATGGTGTAGCCGGTGTAGATCGCCGTGTCGGTGCGCACGCCGGGGCCGCCGGGTGCGTAGTAGCGGGTGATCTTGCCGAAGCTGGGCAGGAAGTTGTTCTTCGGGTCTTCGGCGTTGATGCGGAACTGCAACGCGAAACCACGGTGCTGGATGTCTTCCTGCTTGACCGACAGCGGCAGGCCCGACGCAATGCGGATCTGTTCACGCACGATGTCGATGCCGGTGATTTCCTCGGTGATGGTGTGCTCCACCTGCACCCGGGTGTTCATCTCCATGAAGTACACCTCGCCCTCGGCGAGCAGAAACTCCACGGTACCGGCGTTCTCGTAACCCACGGCCTTGGCCGCGCGTACCGACAGGTCGCCGATGTAGGCGCGCTGTTCGGGGGTCAGCTGCGGGCTGGGGGCAATTTCGATGAGCTTCTGGTTACGACGCTGGATCGAGCAGTCACGCTCGAACAAGTGCACCACATTGCCGAAACTGTCACCGAGGATCTGCGCCTCGATGTGCTTGGGATTGACGATGCACTTTTCCAGGAACACTTCCGCCGAACCGAATGCCTTGGTGGCTTCGGAAATGACACGGGGGAAAGCTTGTTCGAGTTCTTCGCGACTGTTGCAACGACGAATACCGCGACCGCCGCCACCGGAGGTGGCCTTGAGCATCACCGGGTAACCGATGCGGTCGCCCTCGCTCAGCGCTTCTTCGATGCCGGAGACATTGCCTTCGGTGCCGGGCGTGACCGGCACACCGGCCTTGATCATGCTGCGGCGCGCTTCGGTCTTGTCGCCCATGCGGCGAATCACTTCAGCGGACGGGCCAATGAACTTGATCCCACGTTCGGCGCAGATGTCTGCCAGTTCGGCGTTTTCCGACAGGAAACCATAGCCCGGGTGCAAGGCGTCGCAACCGGTTTCCACGGCCAGGTTCACCAGCTTGCGCGGGTTGAGGTAACCCGCCAGCGGCTCGGCGCCAATGCTGTGGGCTTCGTCGGCACGTTTGACGTGCAACGCGTGGCGGTCGGCATCGGAAAAGACCGCGACCGAGCGAATGCCCATCTCGGCGCAGGCACGCACGATTCGTACGGCAATTTCACCACGGTTGGCGATCAGGATCTTTTTTATCACTTGGAAATTCCCTTGAGCCGATTGCTGCGTTTTTCGACCCGATGGAGCCGGGTCGGCGCGTGACTAAATGTTTCATGACAGTCGCGAGACACACACTAAGCCGCGCATGGGATTAACAAAAATCAATAATTATTGGGTCATGCATAAGTAAAGACTTATAGTTCGCCGAACGGCTTGGCTCGATAGGGTTATAGAAATGCGTAAGTCATTGATGCGTATGACATTGCGTCAATTGCAGATTTTCAACGAAGTGTGCGATTTGCGCTCATATAGCCGTGCAGCCGAGGAAATGTCTCTCACACAACCGGCGGTTAGCCTACAAATTCGCCAGCTGGAAGAGCTGATTGGCCAGCCGCTATTCGATTACGTAGGCAAAAAGCTCTACATGACCGAGGCGGCCGAGGCTTTGCAACGGGCCAGTCGGGATATTTTCGGGCGCCTGGAAAACCTCGATATGCAGCTCTCTGACATGCAGGGTTCGTTGCAAGGCCAGTTGAAACTCGCCGTAGAATCCAGCGCCAAATATTTCGTGCCGCACCTGTTCGCCGCGTTCAAGCGCCAACACCCGGAAGTGCAACTGCACCTGACGGTGGTCAATCGCGCCCAGGTGATCCGTCGGCTGTCGGACAACCGAGACGATATGGTGATCATGTCCATGGTGCCCCAGGACATGGGCCTGGAATTCCTGCCGTTTCTCAACAACCCAATCGTCGCCGTGGCGCCGCCCGACCACCCGCTGAGCCTGCAAGGCCCACTGCGCCTGCAGGACCTGGAGCCTTACACGCTGCTGCTGCGCGAGCCCGGTTCCGGTACGCGGTTGGCGTGCGAGGAATACTTCAAGGAGAAACGCGTGCACTTCACCCAGACGGTGGAAGTGGCCTCGGCCGAGGCGCAGCGTGAATGTGTGTGTGCGGGACTGGGCGTGGCCCTGCTGACCCGCCACGCGGTCAACATGGAACTGGCCACCGGCGGGCTCAAGGAGCTGCCGGTGGAAGAGCTGCCGCTGTACCGCAGCTGGTGCCTGGTGCAGGCCAAGGCCAAACGCCTGTCACCGGTGGCCCATGCGTTCCTGGGCTTTATTCGCAGCGAACGGGTGCAGATCAGCGCGCTGGCTGAGCGTTTCGCTGGGCAGCCAAGGGTGCCTGCCAATGGAGTTCCGGGTAGTCGGTGATGCTCTGGAGCAACTGGCGCTCCTCGCAACGGTCTTCGATTGCGCGACGGAACGCCATGCGGCGCTGGTCTTCCTGCTGACGACGGGTTTTGACGGAGCTGTTGCTGTCTTCGTAGTGCCGGGCCATTTGGAGTCTCCCAATGCGAGTACGGGAGTTCAGGATGGCTTTGGGGGGTTACGGTTTGGCGGCGCGGGGATGACAGGACGATGAATATTCCGGGGTTGGCGCAAATCCCGTGTGGGAGCTGGCTTGCCTGCGATAGCGGCGGATCAGTCACTGCAGTGGCAACTGACAGACCGCTTTCGCAGGCAAGCCAGCTCCCACATTTTGACCGAGTATGGCCTTGGATCAGTCGTCGAGGGCCTTGACGGCCTTGGGCGACAAGCGAAGGCTGCGCAGGCTGCGCTTGACGCTCTTGAGGTGGTTGACGAGGCTCGGCCCGCGCGCCATGGCCACGCCCATGGCCAGCACATCGATCACTACCAGATGGGCGATACGCGAGGTCAGCGGCGTATAGATCTCGGTGTCTTCATGCACGTCGATTGCCAGGTTGACCGTCGACAACTCCGCCAGAGGGGTCTGGCTTGGGCACAGGGTGATCAACGAAGCGCCGCTTTCACGCACCAGGTTGGCGGTGATCAGCAGGTCTTTGGAACGCCCGGACTGGGAAATGCAGATCGCCACGTCCGTCGGTTTCAGGGTCACCGCCGACATCGCCTGCATGTGCGGATCGCTATAGGCCGCTGCGGTCAGCAGCAGGCGGAAGAACTTGTGCTGGGCATCGGCGGCCACCGCGCCGGAAGCGCCGAAACCGTAGAATTCGACGCGCTGGGCCTGGGACATGGCCGTCACGGCCTTTTGCAGCTCCACCGGGTCGAGTTTCTCGCGCACTTCCATGAGGGTGTGCAGGGTGGTATCGAAAATTTTCAGGCTGTAGTCGGCGACGGAGTCGTCTTCATGAATCGCAAACTGCCCGAAGCTCGCGCCGGCGGCGAGGCTCTGGGCCAGCTTGAGTTTCAAGTCCTGGAACCCGGAGCAGCCGATGGCGCGGCAGAAGCGCACGATGGTCGGCTCGCTGATCCCGACGCTGTGGGCCAGGTCGGCCATGGAACTGTGCATCACAGCCGCAGGGTCAAGCAGCACGTGATCGGCAACCTTGAGTTCCGATTTGCGTAACAGGTGGCGCGACTGGGCGATATGTTGCAACAGGTTCAAAGGGCAGGACTCTTGTTATTGGCAGGTGCCAGGGATGTAGCAAGCTTGTAGTTATACTACAAGAATTGCCGTTTTGCCCGTCCAATGCATCACTAAATCGCGCTGCCCGCCACTGAATCAAAGGGCAGCCAGTTTGTAGCCACACGGGCGGCGCGGGTGTCTCTAAGGAAAATCTGCATTTTGCCGTAACAATTGCGCCAGCCCTTCGGGCGGCATCGGCCGGCTGATCAGGTAGCCCTGAACCTCATCGCAGCGCTCTGCTCGCAGGAAATCCAGTTGCTGCTGGTCCTCCACGCCTTCGGCTACCACCTTGAGTGCCAACCCGTGCGCCATGGCGATGATTGCCCGGGTGATCGCGGCGTCTTCACGGCCCTGGCCCAGGCCGCGGATGAAGGTCTGGTCGACCTTCACGTAATCCACGGGAATGCGTTTGAGGTAGCTGAGGGACGAGTAGCCCGTGCCGAAATCATCGATCGCCAGTTTCACACCCAATTCCCGCAGTTGCTGGAAAGTGGTGATGATGTGTTCGACGCTGTCGAGCAACTGGCTTTCGGTCAGCTCAAGCTCCAGATATTGTGGGTCCAGGCCGGTTTCTTCCAGCACCTGACGCACCAGACTGACCAGCTTGCCTTGGCGCAACTGATGCACCGAGAGGTTTACCGACACACGAATGGGCGCCAGCCCCTGACGCTGCCATTCACACGCCTGCCAGCAGGCCTGGCGCAGCACGAATTCGCCCAGCGGCACGATCAGACCGGTTTCTTCGGCCAACCCGATAAAGTCGCCTGGCGGCACCATGCCCCACTGGGGGTGCTCCCAGCGGATCAGCGCCTCAGCGGCATTGAGCTTGCCGGTGGCCAGGCACAGCTTGGGTTGGTAGAACACACTGAGTTGGCGTTCTTCGAGGGCTTTGCGCAGGTGGTTCTCCAGCTGCAAACGCTCCAGGGTGCTGGCTTGCAGGCTGTCGGTGTAGAACTGGAAGTTATTGCCGCCCAAGTGCTTGGCGTGCTGCATGGCGATATTGGATTGGCTGACCAACGCAGAAATTTCCCGTGCGTTATCCGGCAGCAGACTGACCCCCATCGACGCACTGACTACCAGCTCATGCCCCTCCACCGCCACCGGCACGTGCAGCTTGGCCAGCAAGCGTGTCGCCACCCGTGCCAGGCTCGACAGGTTGCCGTAGGCATCGAACAGCACCGCGAACTCGTCGCCGGACAGCCGCGCAATGGTGTCCGCTTCGGGTAACGCGTTGATCAATCGACGGGCCATTTTTTGCAGCAACTGGTCGGCCACTTCATGGCCAAGACTGTCGTTGAGCAGCTTGAAACGATCGAGGTTGATATGCAGCAATGCCAGGCTGCGACCGCCCTGGCGTACGCGTTGATGGGCTTCGCGCAGCCGTTCGCGGAACAGCGAGCGATTGGCCAGGCCAGTCAGTTCGTCGTAGTGGGTGAGGTAGCGCATGCGCTCCTCGGACTCGCGCCGTGCCGACAGATCGGCGAAAAAGCCCACGATATGGCTAATTTTCCCTCGAACATCACGCACCACATTCAGTTGCAGCCATTGTGGATAGAGTTCGCCATTTTTGCGCGTTTCCACCAGTTCACCCTGCCAGGTGCCGTGGCTGAGCAACGCCTGGCGGATCACCGGGAAATGACGCCGTGCATCGCGACTGCAAGGCAACTCCACGACATTGCGCCCCAGCATGTCGTCGATCTCGAAGCCGGTGACGCGACTGAAGGCCTGGTTGACCGCGATCAGCACGTAGTCCGGATCAAGGATCACGATGCCCTCGCTGGCAGCTTCGAACACCGTCGAGGCCAGCCGCTGCTGTTCTTCCAGGGCCTTGCCGGCGCTGATGTCGCGGCGCGTGCCGAGCATCCGTGTGACCCGTCCGCCGGGCGCCCGTTCCACCGCGCGGCCACGGTCTTCGATCCATACCCAATGCCCGTCGCCGTGGCGCACGCGGTACTCCACCTGATAGTCCTCGCTGCGGCCCTTGAGGTGTTCCACCAGCGCGCGCTTGAGCAGCGGCAGATCTTCGGGGTGCAGACGCGGCTTGAGGTGGCTGAGCATCGCCGTCACGTATTCGGGTTCCAGGCCGAACAGCTCCTTGAGTTGGGTGTGATGGACCTCGTCGGTTTGCAGGTTCCAGTCCCACAGCCCCAACTCGCTGGCCTGCAAGGCCATGGCCAGGCGTGCTTCGCTTTTGTTCAGTGCAAGGCTGGCGGCGTCCAGTTCCTGGCTGCGTTGCGCCACACGATCCTGCAGGCCGGCTTGGGCGTCGCGCAGCTCCTGCTCGACCTGGCGGCGTTGCTCGACTTCACGCACCAGTTCCTGATTCAGCTGTTCGCTGCGCTGCTGCGCCAGTTGCAGGTGCTCGATCAAGGCCTGGTTCTGGAAGCGGCGCAGCAAACCGCGCTGGATCAGGCGGTTGACTTGCCACGCCACCAGGCTCAGGGACGCCAGCAGGATCAGGCCGAGCACGCCCCAGCCCCGCTGCTGCGGCTCGCCGCTCCAGAACAGGTAGAGGATGGCCGGCACCAGGCAGGGCAAGGTAAATGACAGGAACGCCGGCAGGCTGACGGCATAGGCCACGCTGGCCGACAGCGTCGCTGCGCCGATCAGTCCGAACACCCAGGCCTGCTGCATGAAGCTGTCCGTCGGCACCAGGGCGATGGCGGCAACGGACAGGGTCAGGCCGCTGGCCGCCGAGCCCAGCATGAACATGCGCCGCCAGACCGGCTGCGCCTGACGGCTGGGCATGGCCGAGTCGAACGCCGCCACCTGGATCACGCGCATGGCCACGAGGGCGAGCAGCCAGACCAGCCAGACACTGTCCAGCAGATATTGCCGGGGGTTCCACAACAGCCAGGCGCAAACCAGGCCGTTGATCAGCATCAGCAAGGTGGGCAGCAGCGAGCCCTGATACAGCAAGCGTGTACGTTCAACCGCCATCTCGGTGGCGTAGTGTTTGCGGATGACCTGCGCAGGCGCCGTCGAGGGGCCGAACAGGTCGGAGCTGTGGGTCATAGGCAGTGTTCTTATAATGGTGAGCCCGAAACGTCGACGGAGCATACACAAGCGAACGCGCAGGCCAAACTGCCCAACGTCATAAAAAGCCTGCCATGACCGAGCGCAAACTACGGTGCCAGACAGCCTGAGTGAGACACTGCGCGGCCTGCGGCCCCTGACCGACCGGTCATCACCCACGCAGGATTGTTTGTCGACCTCGGACCGCCGGGAATGTTTTGCATCGACCACCCGGCATCGGGATTTGCCCCACTTCTCCCGGGGCCATAGAATGCGCCGATGCGCAATGATGACCTCTCCCTTCTGCTGAACTCCCTCAACGATGCCCAACGCCAGGCCGTAGCAGCCCCCGTTGGCCGTCAGTTGGTCCTGGCCGGTGCCGGCTCCGGTAAAACCCGCGTGCTGGTGCACCGTATCGCCTGGTTGATCCAGGTCGAGAACGCGTCCCCGCATTCCGTCCTGTCGGTAACCTTTACCAACAAGGCCGCCGCCGAGATGCGCCACCGCATCGAACAATTGATGGGCATCAACCCGGCCGGCATGTGGGTGGGCACCTTCCACGGCCTGGCGCACCGCTTGTTGCGGGCCCACTGGCAGGAAGCCGGCCTGAGCCAGACGTTCCAGATTCTGGACAGTGATGACCAGCAACGCCTGGTCAAACGCGTGATCCGCGAGCTGGGCCTCGATGAACAACGCTGGCCCGCGCGCCAGGCGCAGTGGTTCATCAACGGCCAGAAAGACGAAGGCCTGCGCCCGCAGCACATCCAGGCCAGCGGTGATTTGTTCCTGGCTACCATGCGCAGCATTTATGAGGCGTATGAGGCGGCCTGCGCACGCGCCGGGGTGATCGACTTCTCCGAGCTGCTGCTGCGCGCCCTCGACCTGTGGCGCGACCACCCGGGCCTGCTGGCCCATTATCAGAAGCGCTTCCGACACATCCTGGTGGACGAGTTCCAGGACACCAACGCCGTGCAATACGCCTGGTTGCGCTTGCTGGCCAAGGGCGGCGACAGCCTGATGGTGGTGGGTGACGATGACCAGTCGATCTACGGTTGGCGCGGCGCGAAAATCGAGAACATCTACCAGTATTCCGAAGACTTCCCGGACGCTGTCACCATCCGCCTGGAGCAGAATTACCGCTCTACCGCCGGGATTCTCAAGGCCGCCAACGCCTTGATTGCCAACAATGCCGGGCGCCTGGGCAAGGAACTGTGGACCGACGGCGGCGAAGGCGAAGCCATCAACCTGTATGCGGCGTTCAACGAGCACGATGAAGCGCGCTACGTGGTGGAAACCATTGAAAGCGCGCTGAAAACCGGCCTGGCGCGCAGCGATATCGCGATTTTGTATCGCTCCAACGCCCAGTCGCGGGTACTGGAAGAGGCCCTGCTGCGCGAACGCATCCCGTATCGCATTTACGGCGGACAGCGCTTCTTCGAGCGTGCCGAAATCAAGAACGCCATGGCCTACCTGCGCTTGCTGGAAGGTCGCGGCAACGATGCGGCGCTGGAGCGGGTGATCAATATCCCGGCCCGCGGCATCGGTGAAAAAACCGTCGAGGCCATCCGCGATCACGCGCGCCACGCCGATGTGTCGATGTGGGAGGCCATGCGCCTGCTGATCGCCAACAAGGGCCTCACCGGCCGTGCTGCCGGCGCGCTGGGGGCGTTTGTCGAGCTGATCGAGAACCTGGCAGCCAAATGCGCAGAAATGCCGCTGCATTTGATGACGCAGACGGTGATCGAACAATCCGGGCTGATTGCCTATCACGAAGCGGAAAAAGGCGAGAAAGGCCAGGCCCGGGTAGAAAACCTCGAGGAACTGGTAAGCGCCGCCCGCGCCTTCGAAAACACCGAAGAAGACGAAGAGCTGACCCCGCTCGCCGCATTCCTCGGGCATGCGTCGCTGGAAGCCGGCGATACCCAGGCCGATGAGCATGAAGACAGCATCCAGCTGATGACTTTGCACAGCGCCAAGGGCCTGGAATTTCCCTATGTGTTCCTGGTGGGCATGGAAGAAGGTCTGTTCCCCCACAAGATGAGCCTGGAAGAGCCCGGCCGCCTTGAAGAAGAACGTCGCCTGGCCTACGTGGGCATCACCCGCGCCATGCAGAACCTGGTGATGACCTATGCCGAAACCCGACGCCTGTACGGCAGCGAGACCTACAACAAGGTGTCGCGCTTCGTGCGTGAAGTACCGAAGGGGCTGATCCAGGAAGTGCGCCTGTCCAACAGCGTCAGCCGTCCGTTTGGCGGCGGCCAGCAGCAGAATTCCAGCAGCCTGTTCGCGGGCTCCGAGATTCCGCAGACGCCCTTCAGCCTGGGACAGCAGGTCAAGCATGCGATCTTCGGCGAGGGCGTGATCCTCAACTTCGAAGGCACCGGTGCCCAGGCGCGGGTCCAGGTGAACTTCGCCGAAGGCAGCAAATGGCTGATGATGGGCTACGCGAAGCTCGAAGCCGTTTGATCGTTGATCGTTCCCGGGCGCAGCCAGGGAACGATCACTGGAGCTGCCCTTGTATTTCAGGCACGCGGGCCAATATCTGTAATTAGTCCTACAGACCATCCTGAATCGGTCTTACGCAAAAGCCCGAAACATTATGTCGCTAGCTACTGTCACTGCACCTGTGCAACATGGCGCGCGTGCAATCCACAAATGGGAATTCCCTTTATGAAACGTTTTCTTAGCATCGCCATGGCGTTGTGCATCGGCCTGACGATGAGCCTCGACGCCAACGCCAAACGCTTCGGTGGCGGCAAAAGTTCGGGCGCAGCACCCACTCACCAGACCAGCCAAATGGCGCCATCCGCCGGTGGCATGGGCGGCGCAGCCGCAACCGCTGGCGCGGCCGGTGCCGCTGGCGCTGCTGCCAAGGCCGGCGGTGCTTCGCGCTGGTTGGGCCCTCTGGCCGGTATCGCGGCCGGTGGCCTGCTCGCTTCCATGTTCATGGGCGGCGGCTTCCAGGGCATGCAAATCTTCGACATCCTGATCATGGCGGTCATCGCCTTCGTGATCTTCCGTTTCATCGCCGCCCGTCGCCGCAAGCAGCAGGAGCACCTGGCTCCAGCCGGCGCGCCGATGCAGCGTGAAGTGTTCGAGCAAAAGCCTGCCATGGGTTCGATCTTCGGCGGTTCGGCTGCACCTGCCGCCCGTCCGGTGATCAACGCGCCGGCCTGGTTCAATGAAGAGCGCTTCGTCGAAGCGGCCCGCGGCCACTTCCAGTCCCTGCAGCAACACTGGGACGCCAACGAAATGGACAAGATCGCCGAGTTCGTGACTCCGCAATTGCTGGAGTTCCTCAAGCGCGAACGCGCTGACCTGGGCGACGGCTTCCAGTCGACCTACATCGACGACCTGCGCGTACAGCTGGACGGTGTGGATGATCGCGCCGACAAGACCATCGCCACCCTGACTTTCAGCGGTGTGTCGAAGACCTCGCGTTTCGACCAGGGCGAAGTGTTCAGCGAAAGCTGGAACATGGAACGCCCACAAGGCGAAAACCAGCCTTGGCTGGTCGCCGGTATCCGCCAGAACGGCTGAAACCCGCACGTGTGAACAAGCAGTAACCAAAACCCCGGACATGTTCCGGGGTTTTCTATTTCACGGTTGCACTTATAGCGAGCTACTGTATAAAACGCCCCTATAAACCGCGCCATCTAGCAAGAGGATCCCGGCCGTGGAAGAAATCATCGAACAATTGCGTGAAGCCAACGAACCGGTCCCGGTTCCTCTGGAGTTGCCCGACGAAGATCAACTGGTTGAAATTGAAGAAGAGCTCTTCATCAATATCCCCTTCGTCTTCAAGGAATTTCTGCTGACCGTCAGTGATGTGGTCTATGGCAGCCTCGAACCGGTGACCGTCACCGACCCAGGCTCCCATACCTACCTGCCGGAAGTGGCTGCGACGGCATGGGACCTGGGTGTACCTCGCGAACTGATCCCGCTGTGCCAGGACGGTGATGACTATTACTGCGTGGAAGAGGACGGCACCGTGGTGCTGTGGTCTGCCGAAGAAGAAATCGTCACCGAAGAGTCATGGGAATCGGTGTGGCACTGGGCGCGGGATGTTTGGCTGGAAAGCTGATCCCTGGGGCAGAGCCTCAATGTTGTGATCCATGCCTGAGGGTGCGGGCTCGTTGTTTGAGGGGCTGCTTCGCAGCCCAGCGCGAGCAAGCTCGCTCACTACAGTGAAAACGCCTTAGTGCTCTGGGGTGTCCTTATGGTTATCCAGCGTCTCCAGCAAGGCGACCTGCATCCGCGTATGCACGCGGATGAACCACCGCCAGAGTACGGCCGCCACCGCCGCAGTCACCATAGCGATCAGCACCAGCAGTTTGTTGGTCGGCAGAATACTCGCCGACAAGGCCGCCAGGAGCAGGAAAATCACCAGCAGCGACAACAACGGGATCAGCTCGGCGATCACCCTTCGTACGCGCTGAGTATGTCGGCCGGCCATTTCCGGTTTCACGCTCATTTCCGCCAGCAACATCGACAGCGCTTTGAGCTTGCGGTACGCCGCAATCAGGAATGGCAACGACACCAGCAACGCCCCGCCCCAGATCAACGCTTTCTGCCAGCTGGGATCGCTGATCCAGCCTTCCAGATACTCACCGATACGCACCGCGAAAAAGCTGCCGGCCAGGAAGATCGCCACTACCAGCGCCAGGTTCACGCCCACTTGCAGGATGATCTTGCGGATCATCGACGCCAGCATCGCGCCCTCGCCCTGGGGCTGTATGCTACGCAGCCATTCGCCATACAGGCCGAACACTCGGCTCATGCGCTTGGGCATCACCGCTGCAATCTTCAACGACAGCGGATCGGCACCACGAATCAGGTACGGCGTAAGCAGCGTGGTGATCGCCGAAACCGCCACCGCCACCGGGTACAGGAAGTCGCTGGTCACCTGAAGCGTCATCCCCAACGCCGCGATAATGAAGGAAAACTCGCCTATCTGTGACAGCCCCATCCCAACCCGCAGCGACGTGCGGCCATCATTGCCGGCAATGAATGCCCCCAGGCCACAGGACAGCATCTTGCCCAACACCACGGCCACGGTGATCACCGCAATCGGCCAGGCGTATTGCACGAGGATCTGCGGGTCGATCATCAAGCCGATGGCGACAAAGAAGATCGCGCTGAACATGTCGCGAACAGGCTCGATCAGGCGTTCGATCTTAATCAACTGGCGCGACTCGGCCATGATCGCACCGATCAGGAACGCGCCCAGCACCATGCTGTATTCGAGCTTGACCACCAGCAGACAGAAACCGAAACACAGGCCCAGTACAGTGACCAACAGCATCTCGTTGCTTTCGAACTTGGCCACATAGGCCAGCAGACGGGGCACCAGCAGGATACCAATGACCAGCGCGACGATCATGAACAGCGAGAGCTTGCCGACCGTGGAGAACACCTCACCGGAACTGACCGTGCCGCTGACCGCGATGCTCGACAGCAAGGCGATGATCCCGATGCCGAGGATGTCCTCGACGATCAATACGCCGAAGATCAACTGGGCGAAGCGCTGGTTCTTCATCTTCAGGTCATTGAGCGCCTTGACGATGATGGTGGTGGAGGAAATCGCCAGGATCGCGCCGAGGAACAGCGAGTCCATGGTGTTCCAGTCGAACCAGCGGCCGATCTCGTAGCCGATCCAGATCATCAGGATGATTTCCAGGAACGCTGCGATGAACGCCGTGGCGCCCACCTTGAACAACTTGCGCAGGCTGAACTCCAGGCCCAGGCAGAACATCAGGAAAATCACCCCCAGCTCGGCGAGGGTCTTGATGGTGTCTTCGTCGTGGATCAGGCCGAAGGGCGGCGTATGCGGGCCGATGATAAAGCCGGCGACGATGTAACCCAGCACCACCGGCTGCTTGAGGCGGTGGAACAGAATGGTGACCACCCCTGCCACCAGCATGATCACGGCCAAGTCCTGGATAAAGCTGATGGCGTGCATGGCGAGGGGCTCCTTGAGGGTACTGGCGCTTTTCCCACTTCCGCCCGCGCCGTTGAATAATCGCAATTAACGGAAGGAAAAGTCGGCCTTGATCGTAAGAAATACCCTGAGACGGGCTTTTGAAGGTTAACACCGCGACTTCCGACAGAAAGCCGGTGCAATATATGGAAACAGAACGGTCCGGGCGTGACGACAAGCCGCCTGCCGGCGTCCCGTTAGGGATGGCGCTGCAAAGATTCCAGCACCCGCAGAGGTGCCTCCCCAACCAATGCCTACAACCCGTGAGTGTGCTATGGAACCCGGAAACGCCCAGCTGTCGATGACGGTACTGATGACCCCTGATATGGCCAATTTTTCAGGCAACGTACACGGCGGCACCTTGCTCAAGTACCTCGATGAAGTGGCCTACGCCTGCGCGAGCCGTTATGCCGGTCGCTATGTCGTGACCTTGTCCGTAGACCAGGTCATTTTTCGCGAGCCGATCCATGTCGGCGAGTTGGTGACCTTCCTTGCATCGGTCAACTACACCGGCAACACGTCGATGGAGGTGGGCATCAAGGTGGTGACCGAGAACATCCGCGAACGCTCGGTGCGCCATACCAACAGCTGCTTCTTTACCATGGTGGCCGTGGACGACCAGCGCAAACCCGCCGCCGTGCCGCCCCTGCAACCGCAGAACAGTGAAGACAAACGCCGCTTCGTACAGGCCCAGCAACGCCGGCAGATTCGCCAGGAGCTGGAGAAGCGCTACCAGGAAATCAAATCCGACACGCTGTAAGTTTCGAACTGTAAATCGGAGCAAATGTGGGAGCGGCGAACCGCCGCTCCCACATGGGTTTGTGTGTGCTTACAGGCCTATTGGCGTGGCTTCGAACCGTACGCGCGGATGCGCGATACGGTCCTGGGCACGCACCAGTTCCAGCTCGTAACTGGCGCAGGCCTGGGTTTCCAGCAGCACCTCATGCACGGCTGCGGCGGTAAATTCAAACGCGGCCAGCAGGCTGTCACCCAAAAGCACCCTTGCCAGAAACAGACCTGACGTCAAATCGCCCACCCCCACCGGCTGGCGAGGGAACGCCAGCAGCGGCCGACGCAGGTGCCAGCTGCCCTCCGCCGTCACCAGCAGCATCTCGAAACCCTCGGGCAGCTTGCCCGGGTAATCCAGATGCTTCACCAACACCGCTTTCGGCCCGCGTGCCAGCAACGCCTTGGCCATGGCTAGGCAGTCGAACAGTGATTGCGGCTTGCGTCCGGCGAAGCTGTCCAGCTCCAGCTGGTTAGGGCACAGGAAGTCGGCCACTGCCGCGGCCTCATCCAGCAAAAAGTCGCTGACGTCCTGGGGCACGATGCAGCCTTTTTCAGGATGCCCCATCACCGGATCACACAGGTACAGCGCCTTGGGGTTGATCGTCTTGATGCGTGCCACGCCGGCCAGAATCGCGCGGCCCTGCTGCGCACTGCCCAGGTAGCCGGACAGCACCGCGTCGCAGTTGCCCAATTCGCCTATCGCGGCAATGCCTTCAACCAACGCCGGAATCTGCTGCGGCGCGAGGACTTCTCCGGCCCACTGGCCATATTGGGTATGGTTGGAAAACTGCACCGTGTTCAGCGGCCAGACGTTCACCCCGACCCGCTGCATGGGGAACACGGCGGCGCTGTTTCCGGCGTGGCCGAAGACCACATGAGACTGGATCGCAAGCAGATGAGGTGTGCGTTTCATGCGGGAGATTTCCGTAAAGCCATTGAAATTCTGGCCGCGCAGTATGCGACTAAACGCAGCCTGTACGACAGACCGGCGACACAGTTAAGCTGCTCTCACTTTGTTGGAGTTCATCGCATGCTGACCCTGGGAAACATCTTCGTGTTGATGCTGCTGGCGACCGGCGCTGCCTGGGTGTGGCACAACCACGGCCTGCGCGAGCGCGCGCTGGAGCGGGTCAAGCAGCATTGCGCCAAGCTGGATATCGAACTGCTGGATGGCGCCGTGGCGCTCAAACGCATCGGTTTCGTGCGCGATGCCAATGGTCGGCGGCGTCTGGCACGCATCTACAACTTTGAATTCACGGTAACCGGGGAAACCCGCCACCCCGGGACCATCACCCAATTCGGCGCCCATAGCGCGCAGATCGAGCTGGCGCCCTACCCGTTCGAGATCAAGACACCGTTGCCCAGCGCCGAGGTGATCGAGCTGAGCCAATGGCGCCAGGACCACGGCACCAAGCACCGTCAGTAACGGCAAGCCGCCAATGCGCCCTGCAAGGCGGCCATGTCCTGAGGCCCGCTGAAAATCAATTCGATACGTGAATCGCGGCGCCATTCGCTGGGCTGCCAGACCAGCGAGCAATTATCCACAGCGTTGGCCGACACCCACCCCTCCGGGCTGTGGATAACCAGTTTGGCGCGATGCCATTCAAGACTGGTCAACCATTGATGCACGCGGGCAGTGTCGAATTGCTGGCTCGGATGCCAGCGCCAGCCGATGCTCCACCCCTCCTCTTGCGCCTGGCTCAGGCAGATTGGCAACGTGGGATCGCCCCAGATGGCGGGTAGTTGCCCGAGAGCCTTGGGCACCTCAAGGTTATCCACAGCGCCGCCCGCCTTGGCATCCAGGCCCGGTAGTTGCGCCAGCGGCAATTGCGCCTGGCGGGTCCAGTACAACGGACAATCGGGCAGTTGCCGCTCGATGGCCAGCCGCTGTGTGGCAGCCAATGTTTCGTCTTTGTTCAGCACCAGCAGACCAGCACTGGGCAGGGCTTCACGCTGTGTTTCAGGCAAGGGCTTGCCGGCCGCCAGGGCCTGGGCGTCCAGCACCAGCACACAAGGTTGAACCGCCAGGACGGTCTGCCAGGGAGCCTCGCGCAACTGCCTGAGCAACTGTGCCGGGTGGCCCAGACCCGAGGGCTCGATAAACAGCCGATCCGGTTTGGTCTTACGCAGCAAACGGCCAAGGCCGACCTGGAACGGTGCACCATTCACACAGCACAGACAGCCACCCGCCACTTCGCCCAGGGCAATGCCATCGTCATCCTGGGTCAGCAGGGCCGCGTCCAGGCCGATCTGCCCGAACTCGTTGATCAACACCGCCCAGCGCTCGTTGGCCGGACGCTGGGCAAGCAGGTGCTTGATGAGGCTGGTCTTGCCGGCGCCCAGAGGGCCGGCAATCACATGGGTGGGAATGTTCTGCAGCATGAGGGGCGTCATTCGGACCGTGTAGAGAGCTAGATCCTACGCGGTTATGCCAACCAATCCAGCGTGAGAATCAGCCGTCGTTCATCTGGCTTCAGGGCCGGCGAACGGTGGATCAGGCCATGGCTCTCATTGCCCTGCCATTTTGTCCCCTTGAGCAACGCCACTTCACCGCAGTGAATCTGTTCGATACGGTCGATGGGCTCGGCATCCGGCTGGCCCAGCGTGCGACGATCCATCACGCCCTCTCGCAACCATTGGCTACCGATGCCGGCGTAAGTGGTGATCAGCCGCACCGGCACGTGGTCGACGTGAAAACGCGGGCACATGGCTTTGTCCAGCAGCCGCAGGCGCACACCGATGCGCTTGGCACCCAACAGGCAGGCAAAAGCGCTGACCAGCCACGATACATCGGCGATAAACCCTTCATAGCCCTCAAGATCGCGGCAACTGGACGCCAATCCCTGCAAGTTGGGCACCGCATCTTCAGTGTCGAGTTCAATGACCATGGCGTCCGCCAAGGGCTCGTTGAGCGCCACCAGCAAGGCGCCAAATTCGGCGATATGCAGAGGCAATTGGCGCTGCCACAGTGCCAGGTTCACACCGTCCTCGAGGATATCGGACAAGGCCAGTGGGGTTTCACCGCGGGTCTGGCGAATCACGGGACGCAGGGGAATGACCGGGGCCAGCATCAGGCGGCTGCCTCCTCATACCAAGGGCCAAAAGGATCGGCCAGTAAGCGCCAGCCTTCGACGCCCTGGGCCATTTCTTCATCGTTGAGCAAGCACGCGTCCAGCTCCGCACGCAGTTGGGCGAAGTCGATGTTTTGCCCGATAAACACCAGTTCCTGACGGCAGTCACCGGTGCTCAGTTGCCAGTTGCCCATGATGGCCGCGACGCTTTCTTCGTCCTGAGGCCATTGGCTTTTCGGCACGAAGCGCCACCAGCGCCCGGCAAACCCGTGGCGCATCAAGCCGCCGGCCTGGGACCAACTGCCCGCGTCGCGGTGTTTGCTGGCCAACCAGAAAAAGCCTTTGGAGCGCAGCAGTTTGCCGTTGACCCACGGCCGGTCGATAAAGTCGAAGAAGCGCTGTGGGTGAAACGGGCGGCGCGCTCGGTAAGCGGTGGAGGCGATGCCGTACTCTTCGGTCTCCGGCACATGTTCGCCGCGCAATTCCTGCAACCAGCCCGGTGCCTGGGCGGCACGCTCGAAATCGAAGCGGCCGGTGTTGAGGATCTTGTTCAGCGCCACCTCACCCATGACCATCGGGATGATTTCCGCCTGGGCGTTCAGGCGCTCGAGGATGGCCATCAGCTCTTCGCGTTCGCGGCTGCTGATCAGGTCGATTTTGCTGATCAGGATCACATCGGCGAATTCGATCTGCTCGATCAGCAGGTCGGTGATGGAACGCTCGTCGTCTTCGCCAAGGGTTTCACCCCGTGACGCCAGGCTTTCGGCGGCCTGGTAGTCGAGCAGGAAATTCATGCCGTCGACCACGGTGACCATGGTGTCCAGACGGGCGATGTCGGCCAGGCTTTGCTCGTTTTCATCGCGAAAGGTGAAGGTTTCCGCCACGGGCAAGGGCTCGGAAATACCGGTGGATTCGATCAGCAGGTAATCGAAGCGTCCTTCTTTGGCGAGTTTTCCGACTTCTTCGAGCAAGTCTTCACGCAAGGTGCAGCAGATGCAGCCGTTGCTCATCTCCACCAGTTTTTCTTCGGAGCGGTTGAGGGTGACATCGCGCTGGACTTCGCTGCCGTCGATGTTGATTTCACTCATGTCATTGACGATCACGGCCACGCGCAGGTTGTCGCGGTTGCGCAAAACGTAGTTGAGCAGTGTGCTTTTGCCGGCGCCGAGAAAGCCGGACAGCACGGTAACGGGGAGACGATGGGGCATCAGATATTCCTCACAGGGGTGGCCGGTCAAATCGCCCGTTTATGGCGTTCGCGCAGCTCTTCACGTTCTTTGGCTTCGATGCACAGCGTGGCGGTAGGGCGCAGCAACAAACGCTGCAGGCCGATGGGCTCGCCGGTTTCGCGGCACCAGCCGTATTCGCCACGGGCCAGCCGTTCCAGGGCATCGTCGATCTTGTCCAGCAGCTTCTTTTCGCGCTCCAGCAGGCGCAGTTGCCACTGACGCTGTTCTTCGGCACTGCCGATGTCCGCCGGGTCGCTGTTGGTTTCCTGCTCGCGCAGCCCCAGGAACTCGGCGTCGATGCGGTCTTGCAGCTCATTGCGCTCGGTGAGCAACAGCGCGCGGAAAAAACCCTGCTGAGCGTCATTCATGTAATCGGCTGGCGGTTGGGACAGTAGGTCTTGTTCAGTCATGGGAACGGTTCACGGGTCAGGCTGTGCTTTTAATGTTATAGTATAACAATACAAATAAGCCAATCCCCCCTTGCTCCACACGACGAAGGGCGCAATGCTTGACCCTCTTCCGGCCCCGAGAAGTCCTATGAGATATCTGTTGTGTGCCCTGTTACTGGCAGCGGCAGAGCAAGCCAGTGCCCAGGCGCCGAGCCTGTTGGCTGATTGCACGCGCAGCGCCAATCTGCTGGCTTGTGTGGATCCGCTGGGCAATGCCTACAGCGTGGCGACCGTGGGCAACACCACGTATCTGCGGGGTTTCGAGGTGATCGGCAAACGCTATTGGGCACAGACCAGCAGCCGCTATGGGCAACTGACGTTCTTTACCGGGCTGGCGTCCGATGGCGAAGCGTGGGTCGGCTACACGCGGCGTGTGGGCTGGACCACCCTCAACCGGTTTTCCAGCTCTGGTGGCACCAGCGCCAGGTTCACTTGTAGCCGTATCACCGGCTGTTAAGCCTGACCGCTCTTCTGTTCCTGCACCCACGCCATGTAGCTGTTGACCGGCGGATTCTTCTGGAAGTAGCTTTTCAGGCCTTCGAACAGACCATCCGCTACAGCCTGCTGATGACGCGCCGTCACCAACCGCTGGGCGTCCCGAGTGTTGGAGATAAATCCGGTCTCCACCAGGATTGACGGCACATCCGGTGACTTGAGCACCGCGAAGCCCGCCTGCTCCACACGCTTCTGATGCAAGCTGGTGATGCTTTGCAGGCTGCCCAGCACCGAACTGCCCAATTGCAGGCTGGAGGCGATGGTGGCGTTCATCGACATGTCGAGAATCACCCCCGCCAGCATCGGATCCTTGTCCTTGAGGTTGAGCAAGGTGGTGGCGCCCAGCAGGTCCGCGCCGTTTTCACGCTGCGCCATGAAACGTGCAGTGGCCGAGGTGGCCCCGCCCTCGGACAGCGCAAACACGGAAGCTCCCGAGGCCGTCAGCCGTGGCGCGGCGTCGGCATGCACCGAAATGAACATATCGGCCTTGTGCTGACGGGCGATGTCCACACGCTTGCGCAGCGGTACGAAGAAGTCGTCATTGCGCACCAGCTTCACGTCAAAACCCTTCTCGCGCTTCAAGCGCTTGGCCAGCAATTGGGCGATTGACAACACCACATCTTTTTCGCGCTGGCCCTTGGAGCCCACGGCACCCGGGTCTTTGCCGCCGTGCCCGGGGTCGACCACCACAATGATGTCGCGCTTCGGATGCGCCTTATCCACCGGCGCCACCAACGGCTTGGGTTCAGCGGCGATTTGCCGGGGCGCCTGAGTGGCGCTGGTCAGGTCCAGTACCAGGCGGTGACCCTGGCCCTCCTGGGGCGGCAGCAAGAAACTGTTGAGCTGCATCGGTGCTGCCAGGTCCAGCACGATGCGCGTGTCACCCTTGCCGAAATGCCCGGAGCGAATCGAGGTGATTCCGCTGTGTGCGAGGTTCAGCTGGCTGAAATCACCGCTGAGGCCGGCGCCGCTCAGGTCGATGATCAGGCGCTCGGGCGCGGCCAGGGTAAACGTCTTGTACTGCACCGGGCCGCTGAGATCGAACACCAGCCGCAGTTTGTCATCCGAACGCCACAGGCGTGCATTGCGGATCTGCGTGGCATGGGCCGCAAAGGGCAACGTAAAGAAAGGGCTGGCCAGAAGCAGGTTGAGAAGCTGACGTCTGTGCATGACATATACCGCGAATAGAGGAGCGTCCCTGCTCGACATGACTGAAAAAAGACAGAAGCAGAAAAATAATCGTCGACTTAATAGTTATAATATAACATGTCTTTTTATTTCCAACGATGGACCTGCTCATGAATGCGCTGACTCTGCCGGATATCGCCGCGCAGGCTTCACGCCAAGCCTTGCCACTCGACTGGGTGGGCATGTGCGGCATCGCCCTGCCCATTCTGCTCGACGGCCAGCGCCTCACCGCCACCGCCGATGCCGGCGTAAGCCTGGACGACGGCACCGCCCGTGGCATTCATATGTCACGCCTGTACCTGGCGCTGGAGATGCTCGACCAACAGCCCCTGACGCCTGCACTTCTGCGTAATGTACTGCAGCGTTTTCTCGACAGTCATGAAGGTTTATCTAATAACGCCTACCTGCGGATTCACACCGATCTGCTGCTCAAACGCTCCGCCCTGGTCAGCCCTCTGGCCGGCTGGAAAGCCTATCCGGTAAGCATCGAGGCGCGTCTCAAAGATCAGATGTTCCACGTGGAACTAAAAATTGACGTTACTTATTCCTCAACGTGCCCGTGCTCGGCCGCCCTTTCCAGGCAGTTGATTCAGCAGCAATTTCTAGAAGACTTCGCCAACACGCCGCTGCAGCACGAAGACGTTTTGACCTGGCTCGGCACCGCCAATGGCATCGTCGCCACGCCCCACAGCCAGCGCAGCACCGCACAGTTGCTGATCGAACTGGACGGCGACCAACCCGACCTGCCCATCCTTGAATTGATCGATGAGGTCGAAGCCGCCCTCGGCACCGCCGTGCAAACCGCGGTGAAACGTGCGGATGAACAAGCCTTCGCCCTGGCCAACGGGCAGAACCTGATGTTCTGCGAAGACGCCGCCCGCCGCCTGAACCTCGCCTTGAAGCGCCTGGATGCCGTCAAAGCCTTCCACCTGAAAGTGATCCACGCCGAAAGCCTGCACGCGCACGATGCCGTGGCTGAAAGCCGCTGGACGAGACCTTCTGCATGATCACGTGCACCGCTTTACGTTGGGGCGCCCCGGGCCAACCGCTGACGCCCGCCCTTGACCTCACCCTGGAAAAAGGCAGCCTCACCGGCATCATCGGCGCCAATGGCACGGGCAAGAGCAGCCTGCTCAAAGTCATTGCCGGGCTGCAAAAGCCACTGGCGGGAAAAGTCCACGTGGAGGTTCCACGTCGGGGCGGCCTGTCGTTCCTGCCCCAGCAGCAGCACCTCGACCGCCAATTTCCCATCAGCCTGCAAGAGCTGGTGGCTGCCGGGTTCTGGGGTACACAACTCACGCCGCCGCAACGCACTGAACGTCTGCAAGCCGTACTGGAAGACTGGCGCCTCAGCGGCCTGGAGCACCGCCCGTTGATGGCCTTGTCCGGCGGCGAACTGCAACGCGCCCTGCTCGCGCGCATGAGCCTGGCCGAAGCGCCGGTGCTGCTGCTCGACGAACCCCACGCGGCCCTCGACGAAGAAGGCCAGGCACTGTGCTGGAAACACGTGCATGCCTGGCATAATCAAGGGCGCACGGTGGTCATCGTTTGCCATGACCTCGCCTCCGTTCGCCATCACACCCAGCAAGTGGTGCAGATCAAAAATACCGGCTGTATGTTCGGGCCCAGCAAAGAACTGATCCGCCCCCTGCCGCAGATGGCGGTAGCCTGATGCATTTCACTGCCCATCTGTGGATGCCGTTCCACGACTTCGTCTTCATGCGCCGCGCATTGATCGGCGGCCTCGTGCTCGCGTGCAGCACCGCGCCGCTGGGCGTGTTCCTGATTTTGCGGCGCATGAGCCTGATCGGCGACGCCGTGGCCCACGGCATTCTGCCCGGCGCAGCGCTGGGTTTCTGGTTCGCCGGCATCAGCCTGCCCGCCCTGACCATCGGCGGCCTCGGCGCCGGCCTCGGCATGGCCGGGTTATCGGCCTGGATCACCCGCCGCACCGGCCTGCGCGAAGACGCCAGCCTCGCCGCCATCTACCCCATTTCCCTGGCTGCCGGCGTGCTCATCCTCGGCATCGCCGGTAAGCGCCTGGACCTGCTGCACCTACTCTTCGGCTCGGCGCTGGCGGTGGATGAAAACACCCTCACCGGCATGCTCTGGGTGTCGGCGTTCAGCCTGATCGCCATGGCCGTGATCTACAGACCGCTGCTGCTGGACACCCTCGACCCGCTGTTCCTGCAAACCGTCAGTCGCCTCGGGCCACTGGCCCACGGCCTGTTCCTGACCCTGGTGGTGCTGAACCTGGTGATCGGCTTCCAGGCCATCGGCGCCTTGATGGTGGTGGGTTTGATGATGTTGCCGGCCATTGCTTCACGCTTCTGGAGCCGGCGCCTGCCGGTGTTGATCGCGGTATCGGCGGTGCTGGGATGCCTGTCGGTGTGGTTGGGTTTATTGCTGTCGTTCTACTACTCGTTGCCCAGCGGCCCGGCGATCGTGCTGGTGGCTGGCGCCGGGTATCTGCTGTCCGTGGTTTTCGGCCCGGTGCACGGCTTGCTGCGCCGCCCGCCCTCTCTTACATCCCAATGAGGTGTTTCACGATGCGCGCTTTACTCGTGCTGTTCAGTCTTCTGCTACCGCTGTCGATGGCGCAGGCTGCCGACAAACTCCAAGTGGTCACCAGTTTCAGCATTCTCGGTGACATCACCCACCAGATCGGTGGCGATCACATCCAGATCAGCAACATGGTCGGCCCCGACGCCGACGCCCATACCTATGAGCCGACGCCGGATGACGCCAAGGCGCTACTGAAAGCCAAGCTGATCATCAAGAACGGCCTCGGCTTCGAGCCGTGGCTGGACCGTCTGGTCACCAGCACCGAAACCAAGGCTACGGTAGTCACGGCCAGCAAAGGTGTGATCTCCCACACCATGGAAGAAGACGGCGAGACCATCCCGGACCCGCACGCCTGGCACAACCTGGCCAACGCCGAAATCTATGTGAATAACATCACCAAGGCACTGGTGGCGGCCGACCCGACCAACAAGACGGATTACCTGCGCAACAGCCAGGCCTACCTGAAGGAAATCTACCGCCTGCTGGCCGAAGCCAAAACCAAGTTCGGCGCGCTGCCAGCGGGCAACCGCCGCATCGTTACGTCCCACGATGCCTTCGGTTACCTGGGCCAGGCCTATGGCATTCAATTCCTGGCGCCACAGGGCCTGTCCACCGAGCGTGAACCGTCCGCTGCCGAGGTCGCTGCGCTGATCACCCAGATCCGTAAGGACAAAGTCAAAGCCGTGTTCATGGAAAACATCAAGGACGCCCGCCTGCTCAAGCAAATCGCCGACGAAAGCGGCGCACAGATCGGCGGCACGCTGTACTCCGACGCCCTCGCCGCCGAAGGGCCGGCCAGCACCTTCACCGGGCTGTTCGAATACAACCTCAACACCCTGTGCGCCGCGCTGAGCAAGCCATGACCCTGAGCATGCTCGATCTGGAAGGGGCTGCCCTTGGCAGCCGCTTTCCACTCGAACAGGTACTCGACGCCCTGCCGTGGAACAGCGATGGCCTGATTGCCGCGATCGCCCAGCAACATGGCACTGGCGAGGTGTTGATGCTGGCCTGGATGAACCGCCAGGCCCTCAACGAAACCCTTGCCACCGGCCAGGTCTGCTACTGGTCACGCTCGCGCCAGCAACTGTGGCGCAAGGGCGAAAGCTCCGGTCATTGGCAACAGTTGGTCGAAGCGCGCCTGGACTGTGACGGCGACGCCGTGCTGCTGATCGTGAACCAGCAAGGCCCGGCCTGCCATACCGGTCGAGCCACCTGTTTCTACAACGCCATCGACGGCGACCAGGTCCACATCATTACCGCGCCCCTGAAGGAACCCGCAGCATGATCCGCAAAAACCCCTCCGGCGACCTGCCAGTCATTGCCGAATCGGCCTACGTCGACAAGACCGCCATCATCTGCGGCAAAGTGGTCATCGGCGAAAACGTGTTCGTCGGCCCCTACGCCGTGATCCGCGCCGACGAAGTCGATGCCAACGGTGGCATGGACCCGATCATCATCGGCGCCAACTCCAATATCCAGGACGGCGTGGTCATCCACTCCAAGTCCGGCGCGGCAGTGACCATCGGCGAGTTCACCTCCGTCGCCCACCGCTCCATCGTCCATGGCCCCTGCACCGTTGGCGACCGCGTGTTCATCGGCTTCAACAGCGTGCTGTTCAACTGCGCCCTGGGCAACGGCTGCGTGGTGCGCCACAACTCGGTGGTCGATGGCCGCGACTTGCCTGCTGCCTTCTACGTGCCCTCCACCACCCGCATCGGGCCCAACACCGACCTGTCGCAGTTCCCGCCGGTGAGCGTCAGCGCCTCGGAGTTTTCCGAAGACGTGGCGCGCACCAATGTCGACCTGGTGCGCGGTTACAAAGCCCTGCAAAACGAGTTCTGAACCATGAGCCGCCTGCTGATCCGCAACGCCCGCCTGGTGAACGAAGGCCGGATATTCGACGCCGATGTACTCGTCGCCAATGGCCGCATCGAAAAAATCGCCAGCAGCATAGAGGGCGTGGACACGGCGGTCGCCATCGACGCCCAGGGCCAATGGTTGCTGCCGGGCATGATCGACGACCAGGTGCATTTCCGCGAACCCGGCGCACCGGACAAAGGCAGCTTCTACAGCGAGTCCCGCGCGGCCGTGGCCGGCGGCATCACCAGCTTCATGGACATGCCCAACACCAACCCGGCCACGCTGAACCTGGACGCCCTGGCCGATAAAAAACGCCGTGCCGCGCTGCACTCGGTGGCCAACTACGGCTTTCACTTCGGTGTGAGCAATGACAACCTCGACACCGTCGCCGCCCTCGACCCGCGCGAAGTGGCCGGGGTCAAAGTGTTCATGGGCGCCTCCACCGGCAATATGTTGGTGGACGACCCGCGCATCCTGGAGCGCCTGTTCGCTGAAGTGCCGACCATCCTGCTCGCCCACTGCGAGCACACGCCAAGCATCCAGGCCAACGAACAGCGCCTGCGTGAACGTTTCGGCGAGCAAATCCCCGCCGTCGCTCACCCACTGATCCGCGATGCCGAAGCCTGCTATCGCTCATCGTCCCTGGCGGTGGAACTGGCCAAGCGCCACGGCACCCGCCTGCACGTCTTGCACCTGACCAGCGCCCGCGAGCTGGCCCTGTTCGAAGACAAGCCCCTGGCCGAAAAACGCATCACCGCCGAGGTCTGCCTGCACCACCTGCTGTTTGACGACCGCGACTATGTGCGGCTGGGCCACCAGATCAAATGCAACCCGGCGATCAAGACCCGCACCGACCGCGACGCCTTGCGCCAGGCACTGCTGAGCGATCGGCTGGACGTGATCGGCAGCGACCATGCGCCCCACACCTGGGCACAAAAACAGCTGGCCTACCGCGAAGCGCCGTCCGGCTTGCCGCTGGTTCAACACGCCCTGCCGGCGTTGATGGAGTTGGTGACGGATGGGGTGCTGCCGCTGACCACCCTGGTAGAGAAGACCAGTCACCGAGTGGCCGACCTGTTCGCCATCCCGGATCGGGGTTATCTACGCGAAGGGTATTGGGCCGACCTGGTGTTGATCAAACCTGAGCCCGAGGGTAAACCCGTCAGCAGCCAGCCGATCCTGGCGCGCTGTGGCTGGACACCCTTCGCCGAGCGCAGCTTTCGCCACAGCGTCAGTACCACGTTGGTGTCCGGTCACCTGGCCTGGCACAACGGTCAGGTGATCGACAGTTGTCAGGGCCTGCCCCTGCACTTTCTGCGTTAGGCGCGAGGCTTGACCGTACCGCAATCGTTGCCCAGCCACTGGGCATGGCTGTCCAGGCTGCCCTTCTGCTGAATGCCGGTGGCATTGAAGGTACCGTTGACGGTGGTGGTGAATTCTTTCTGGCTCTGGAACGTCGCCACGCCGGTACCCTGGGCTTTCGGGCAACTGAAACGGAATTTCCACTGGTTACCGGTCTTGTCGGTCACTTCCTGCTTGCACCCCGACTGCGGGTCGGTGAGCGGGATCGAATCGGAGGCGACCTGGGCAGGCGTGAGACACACCTGCACGCCTTTACCGGCCATGGTGATGCCCTGCTTTTCCAGCATGGCGCGTTGTTCGGGGGTCATTTGTTGCTTGAGCTGACCGAGGATCAGCGACAGGTCCGGCAGGTCCTGGTTATCGACTTTCATGTTGCTGGTGGTCAACTCCCACAAGCCCGGCGCCAGCATCTGCGCCTGCGCCGCCATCGGCAGCGACACACCCATAACCATGGCTAAACCAAACAGACGAGCATTCATCGGGTAACTCCTGGGCGATTGTTGGCGTTAGACGCTGCGAAGGCGCCAGTGTTGCATGGCAAATAAAATAGCGACATTCCTGACCGAACATGGTCTGTTAGGCACTGGACCGTCAGGAGTCATGTCGTTCATGGATTTTTTTGGCCCGCACCTGCTCGCCTATTTCATTGCCACCCTGCACTTTTTCGGCACCCTCGCCGCGATCCACGCGGTGCTGACCGTCAGGACCGCCCAAGGCTCGATCGCCTGGGCCCTGTCGCTGATGTTCATGCCTTACCTGACGCTCATCCCCTACCTGATCTTCGGCCGCAGCACCTTCGATGCCTACATCCAGGCACGTCGCCAGGCCAACCAGGAAATGCACACCGCCATCACCGAATTGAACTGGCGCCCATGGGTCGAGGAAGCCCTGGCCGCGCGCAACTCCAGCGCCTATACCTCCCTGCGCGCCATGCCCAAACTGGGGCGCATGCCGTGCCTGGCCAACAATGAAGTGCGTTTGCTGATCAACGGCAATGCCACCTTCAGCGCGATCTTCGAGGCCATTCGCAACGCCAGGACTGCCGTGCTGTTTCAGTTTTTCATCATCCATGACGACGAACTCGGCCGCCAACTGCACACCCTGCTGACGGAAAAGGCCGCCGAAGGTGTGGCCATTTACGTGCTGTATGACCGCATAGGCAGCCACGCCCTGCCCCATCGCTATGTGCAATCCCTGCGCGATGCCGGCGTGCAGGTGCATGCGTTCGCCACACGCAGCGGCTGGCTCAATCGCTTCCAGGTCAACTTCCGCAACCATCGAAAGATCGTGGTGGTGGACGGCCTCACCGGGTTTGTCGGCGGGCACAACGTGGGCGACGAATACCTGGGCAAAAAACCGCCTTTGGCGCCGTGGCGCGATACCCACGTGCACGTCACCGGACCCGTCGTGGCGTGCCTGCAGGAATCGTTTGCCGAAGACTGGTTCTGGGCGGCGCGGGAACTGCCGCCGCTGATCCTGCCGGACGCCTATCCCGAGGACGGCGTACTATGCCAACTGCTCGCCAGCGGCCCCGCCGACCCCTATGAAACCTGCTCGCTGTTTTTTGTCGAGGCCATCCACGCGGCGACTGAACGGGTGTGGATCACCAGCCCTTATTTCATCCCCGATGAAGCGGTGTTCGCTGCCCTGCGCCTGGCGGTGCTGCGCGGCGTCGACGTGCGCCTGCTGTTGCCCTCGCGCCCCGACCACCGCGTGGTGTACGCCGCTTCGAGCCTTTATGCCAACGAAGCCCTGCGCGCCGGCGTGCGGGTGTTTCGCTATACCCCGGGGTTTCTGCATCAGAAGGTGGTGTTGGTGGACAGCGAAATCAGCGCCATCGGCAGTGCCAACATGGACAACCGCTCGTTCCGGCTGAATTTCGAAGTGATGCTGCTGACGGTGGATGAAGCCTTCGCCAGCCAAGTGGAGCAGATGCTGTTGGACGACTTCGACCAGGCCCATGAGGTCAGCCAGGAAGAAAGCCGCCAAACCCACCGCCTGCAACAGCTGGGCATGCGGGTGGCGCGGCTTATTTCACCCATCCTCTAGCTGGCAACACCAAAACAATGTGGGAGCTGGCTTGCCAGCTCCCACAGTTTTGATCTCCAGTGTCTGGAAAATCAGCGGTAGATATCCTCCCGCGTCCACGGCAGTTCATGGCTGCCATCGGCGTGAGGTTTGGTCGCCAGGATCTGATGCAGGTTGATCCAGCCCCGCGCAAACGCATAGGCGCATCCCGCCAGGTACAACCGCCAGATACGCAACGCTTGCTCCGGCACCATCTTCGCCGCCGCTTCCAAGTTGTCTTCCAGGCGTTCGCTCCAGTGATCCAGGGTGCGCGCGTAATGCAGGCGCAGACTTTCGACATCGACCACTTCCAGCCCGACTTCACTGATCTCGGCGGTCATCATCGCCAAGTGCGGCAGCTCGCCGTTGGGGAACACGTAGCGTTCGATAAAGTCCCCGGCGCCACGACCGACCGGGCGGCCGTCGGTGTGCTTGGCGGTAATGCCGTGGTTCATTACCAGGCCGCCTTCACGCACCGCACCGAACAGGGTCTGGCAATATTCCGCCAGGTTGGCGTGGCCGACGTGCTCGAACATACCCACGCTGACCACTTTGTCGAAGCGGCCATCCTGGGGAAGGTCACGGTAGTCAAGCAGTTGCAGCTCGACCTGGTCCTCCAGGCCTTCGGCTTTGACCCGCTCCCGAGCCAGGACCAACTGTTCCTTGCTCAGGGTGATGCCAAACACTTTGACCCCGAACTCCCGCGCGGCATAGCGCGCCAGGCCGCCCCAGCCACAGCCCACGTCGAGCAAATATTCCCCCGGCTGCAGCCGCAGCTTGCGGCACAGGTGGCGAAATTTGTCTTGTTGGGCCTGGTCGATGGACTCGCTGCCGGTCTCGAAATAACCGCAGGAGTACGCCATGTCCTGGTCCAGCCACAGCTGGTAGAACTCGTTGGACAGGTCGTAATGATAGGAAATAGCCGCTGCGTCAGTGGCCTTGTCGTGGATCGAGCGCACCGGACGGCTCCCCTCGCCGTCTTCGATCAGGGCGTGACTCAATTCGTCACAAACCCGAATGACCTCGGAGATGGAGCCTTCCAGCTCCACTTTGCCCTCGACAAAGGCTTCGCCCAGTGAATCGAGCGTGGGATGGGTCAGTTGGGTCACCACCGTGGGGTCCTTCACCACGATGGTCACACTGGGCTCGGGGCCCAAGTTGAATTCATGGCCGTCCCAGAGTCGAAGACGCAGCGGTAGCTGAAGATTCTGTAAGGCCGGTGGAAGTTGCGCGAGCATGAGTAGTCCCCCCTTGTTTCAGACGTCTGGGTGTGAGGGTAGACCATCCGGAGACAAAGTAGGACGCTATCGATTTGATAGCTCGTTTCTATGGGGCTCGGCGCTCGAGCAAACCGTCCTGGATCCACTGCTTCAGCCATGTGACGGCTTGCAGGGGGGCACCCTCTCCATAAGTGACTGCCAACTCGGCGCACAGTTCTGAAAAACTCCAACCGGTAGTCACCATCCCTGCCAGCGCGCAGGCCTCGGCGGGCTCCAGGCTGCGGTAGTGGCACACATTCTGGTGCCGCCACACCAGGCAAATCTGCGCCAATTCCAAAGCATGGCTGCCGGGAAAATCCGACTCATCCCTGCTGGCACGCCAGATCGCCACGCTATTAAAATGGCACAGCATCTGCTGCACCGACGGCGCCAGCGCCACCTGCAGGCCCGGCCATGCTTCGGGCGCCAGTTGCGCCATAGCAGGGAGGGTCAGCGGCTCGCCCTCCGGCGCATCGAACGCCAGGGTAAACGCCCACTCCAGACGCGCCAGCTCGGCCAGTGGCGCGCTCTGTTCCGCCACCAGGTGTTCCACGATAAATGCCGGAAAGCGCTCACCCAACCAGCGCAGGCTGTAATGGGCCGAAGGGTAGCGGCGTACGTAGGCTTCGCTCAACTGCACGAACTCATCGTCGCCCAGCCAGTACACGATCGCGCCAAAGTCATGGCGCAACACCTCCTGCAACCGCGACACGTAGGCGTTGTGGTAAATCGCCAGGCCCGTCTGCACGTCCAGCGTCGGCCCGCCCATTAACGTCGCGGCAAAACCGCTGTTGGCCACCGACGTCTCGGCTAACAGATGCTGCTCGAAAGCCAACTGCCAATCGGTCAGGCGCATAACGACCTCCTGGCCAACGCCGAAGCGCCCAGCTCACGGGCCTTGCCCAACTCGGTGAGCAGTTCTTCGAACGGCGGAAAATGGTCATCGCGCTCCAGCAGCGTCGAAACCGGCCCCACGTGTTCAAGGGTCTGTTGATACAGCGCCCACACCGGATCGCACACCGGGTGGTCATGGGTATCGACCACGTAGTCGCCGTAATCCATATGCCCGGCCAGATGCAGCTGGCGGATGCTCTGCGGCGGCAGGTTGCGGATAAACGTCCAGGCGTCGAACCCATGGTTGCGGGAGCTGACATACACATTGTTGACGTCCAGCAACAGCTGACACCCCGACAAATGGGTCAGGGCGTTGAGAAATTCCCATTCGGTGAACTCGTCCGCCCTGGCGCGCACATAGCTGGAGACGTTTTCCAGCACCAACGGGCGCTGCAACACATCCTGCACCTGGCGCACGCGGGCGGCCACGTGGTACAGGCTTTCTTCGGTGTAAGGCAGGGGCAGCAAGTCATGCAATTGGTGAGCGCTGCCACGGCTCCAGCACAGGTGATCGGAAATCCACGCTGGCTGAATACGCTCGGCGAGCTGCTGGATTCGCTTGAGGTAGTCGGTATCGAGGGCATGGGGCCCGCCGATGGACAAGGACACGCCATGCATCACCAGCGGGTAGCGCTCGGCAATCGCATCCAGGTAGTACAGGGCTTTGCCGCCCGGGACCAGATAATTCTCGGAGATCACTTCGAACCAATCCACCGCCGGCGATTGTTCAAGGATCTGCGGGTAGTACTCGCTGCGTAAACCCAGGCCGTAACCCAGGCTCGAAAGGGAAGTGGACATCAGACACTCCAGGGCAAAGTGTCCGCAGCGGTGGGGGGGCAGCCGCTGCGGGAGCACTCGGTTGCCGGTTATTCGCCGACGGTGCCGCCAGCCTTGGTGCAAGCATCGGCACTGGCCTGGACCTTGAAGCCCTGACCTTTGCAGGAGCCTTGGCCCTTGCAGGCATGGTCCTTGGTTTTGCAGTCGTTCTGGCCTTTGCACGCGTTGATGCCGTAGCAGTGCACGGAGGTGTCAGCGGCCTGGGCCTGAGTGACGACACCGGCGAACAGAGTGGCGGCGGCCATTGCGAGGGCGGCACCAGCAGCAGCGGATTTGATGTTCATTGTTGTATTCCTCATGATCGTTGGGATGTCGGTCTGAACGGATTGTTCAGTCTCGACACCCCACTAGAGTGAGGTGCCCTATCGGCGTTACAGCCCGCGCAAAATATTTCTGAAAATTATTCCTTCAGCTTCAACAGCGGCTCCTGAAAGCGCAGCAAACGCCCGGCGTTGCCCAGTACCAGCAAAGTGCTGAGGTTGTGCAGCACCGCCGCGATCATCGCCCCCGCCGCCCCCAGCCAGCCGAACGCAGCGAACACCACGATGGCCAGCGTCCAGCCCAGGCCGATGATCACATTCACCTGCAATGTCTGCCGACACTGACGGCTCAGGCGCACGCAAGTGCCCAGGCGACGCAGGTCACTGCCGATCAGCACCACGTCCGCCGACGCCAGGGCGATATCCGCCCCGCCCGCGCCCATGGCCACGCCCACCACCCCGGCCTTGAGCGCCAACGAATCGTTGATGCCGTCGCCCACCACCATCGGACGAAAACCGCTGTCGATTTCGCCCAGCACCCGGTTGAGTTTGTCTTCGGGCAAGGCCTGGGCTTCGACGTCGCTGATACCCACGTCCAACGCCAGGCTGTCGGCCACGCTCTGACGGTCGCCGGTGAGCAGCAATTGACGCCCCAGGCCCAAGTCGCGCAGCTCCTGCAACGCCTGACGCGCTTCGGGTTTGACGCTGTCCGCCAACAACAGCCAGGCCAGAAACTGCCCGTTCAGCGCCAGCCCGGCAATCGGGCCGTCGTGGTTCGGCACAGCGCTGGTAAGGATCCCCAATTGCTCGAACAACTCGGGCCGGCCCAATGCCGCTTCGCCCTCAGCGGTCTGCGCCACCACCCCCAAGCCCTGGCGCTCACGAATCTGCGTCAACGCCAGCAAATGCTCCGGGGTCGCCAACCCCGCCAGCGCCCGGCTGACCGGGTGGCTGCTGGCCGACCCCAGGCTGGCGGCCAGGTTGAGCAAGCGCTGCCGATCCGGCGCGGTGGTTTCCACCGATTGCAGGCGCAGGGTGCCAAAGGTCAGGGTGCCGGTTTTGTCGACCACCAGCGACGTCAGGTCCGCCAACTCCTCCAGGAACGCCGAGCTGCGAATCAGAATCCCATGGCGCGCCGCCACGGCAATCCCGGCAATCGCCGTGGCCGGCGCCGACAGCACCAACGCGCACGGGCACGCCGCGACCAACACGGCAAGCATCGCCTGAGCGTCGTTGGTCACAAACCAGGTGACCGCCGCCAGCAGCAGCACCAACACCATATAGCTGCCCGCGTAACGCTCCAGCAGCCGGGTGATCGGCGGCTTGGCGCGCTCGGCGTTCTGCATCAATGCGATGACTTTGCCCAAGGTGGATTCGCCCCCCGTGCGGGTCACTTGCAGGCGCAGCAAGCCGTCGAGGTTGATCGCCCCGCCATACACCTGCGCCCCCACACTGGCCTCCAGCGGCACCGACTCACCGGTGATCGGCGCCGTGTCCAGGCTCGCCTGGCCCGACAGCACCACGCCATCGGCCGGCACGCGGTCACCGGCGCGCACCTCGACGATATCGCCGGTCTGGAGCGTGCCGTTATCCACCTCCTGGATGCTGCCGTCGGCCTGCACCCGACGCGCATGGCTGCGGGTCAACTTGCCCAGCGCATGGATCGCCTCCTGGGAGCCGATCACGCTGCGCTCTTCCAGGACATGGCCGAAGATCATGATGATCGGCAACAAGGCAGCGGTCAGCAGGTCCCCCGTGGCCCAGGCACCGAGCATGGCCAAGGCGATGAGTTGGTCGGTGATGCCGTGCAGGCTGGGAAACCGCAGGCTGTACCAGGCCGAACGCATCACCGGCACCGCTACCAGCAACGAGGCAACGCCCAGCAGCAGTTGGCTCACGCCGCTCTGGTCCGGTGCCAGCCAGCGCCACACCAGGCCCAGCGCGAGCAACCCCAGGGCGAGCATGGCCAGGGTCAATTGCCGCGCGGCACTGCGCTGCTCGGCGGACGTCAACATAGGTGCGCTCATTGTTCGGCTCCCTGGATGATCAAGCGGGAGTCGTCCTTGGGATCGACCGTGGTCACCGAACCGGCCTGGCCGAGGATCTTCGGCAAGCGCTCGCGGTACAGACGCAGCAACAGACCCGGGTCTTTCACCTGGGCCAGGCTCGCGACCGTCGCAGTTTGCGCCTGGGCATTGGCCAGGCGCTCGCTGGCCTGGGCGTGGGCGACCTGCACCACGCGGTCGGCCTGCTGGGTAGCGGTTTGCGTGAGTTTTTCCGCATCGGTGCGGGCATTGGCCACCGCCTTGTCCGCCTGCTGGCTGGCAGTAAGCACGGCGTTGAACGCATTCACCGCCGGGCCCGGCAGGCTCGATTGCACGTCCACGCGAGTCACTTGGATACCCAGCCCCAACCCCGTGGAGGCCAACGCCACCAAGCGTTGATTGATGCCCTGCACCAGATCGCCACGCAACCGCTCACGGCGCTCGGCGGCGCCGTTGTCGCTGCCGATCAGTTCGGGACGCGCCACCAGGATCGTGTCCAGGTCGCGTGCGGCCGTCAGCGCCACCGCGCTGCGGGTCACCAATCGATCCAGGGCCGGCAAGACGTGATCGCTCTGCAACACATAGGCGTAAGGCTCAGTGACCTTGTAGAACACCCGCACATCCAGCTGAACCACCCCGGCATCGCCGGTCAGCAGGTAACCGGACCCGGCCAGTGCATCGCTCAGCGGCGTGGCAAAGCTCGCCACACGGTCGGCCTGGATCGCCGCGTCGGAACGCAGCAGGTTGTCCACCCGACGCTCGATCACCCGGTCGGCCGCCGGCAGCAGCACAACTTGTTCGAACGGCTGCGGCCACGCCAACAGCAGCCCGGCATTCTGAATACGGTCGAGGGCACCGAAGTGCAGCACCACCGCACGGTTCTGTGGGTCGATCTGCCGTACATTGGAAAACGCCCAGGCCAGCGCGGCCAATACCGTCACCGCATACAACGCCATGAACGTCAGGCGCCCGGCCTGGACCCACGGGCTGTCCGGGCTGTCACGCGTCGTCATGGCTGAACATCCTTCGGCCCGTCCACCAGCGCGCGAAACGGCGCGGCGTCGGTGCGCAGGATGATTTTGGTGCCGGGTGTCACCACGGTGCCCAGGGTGTCGAGGGAGCGCAGCAGGTTGTACAACTGCGGGTTGCCCGCGTAGGCACGCCCGTAAATCTGCGCGGCTTCGACCCGCGATTGCGCTTCGATATCGGCGGCCTTCACGGTGGCATCGGCCTGCACAATGCGCGCATCACGCTCGGCGGCGGAGCGGATCTGCGCCGCCTCACGCTTGCCCACGGCGGTGCGCTCGGTGGCGATGGTTTCACGCTCGGCACGCATGCGATCGACCGTCGCGGTGAGCGTCACCGACGGCAGCGTCAGCCGCTCGATGCCCACCTGCGCCACGCGCACGCCATAGGTAGTGAGCAATTGCTGGTCGATCTGCTGGCGCAACTGCGCCTCGAAATCGGCGATGCGCACCTGGCTGGCGTCGGTGTTGATCAGGCTCGACAGGTCGAAACTGGCCGCCGTGGTTTCCAGCGCCGAACCGACGAAGGTGCGAATCTGCCGCGCGGCTTCATCCGGCTGATTCTGCACCGCCCGCATGAAGCGCTGCACATTGTCGGCATCGCCCTGCACCTGCCAGGCCACGTAAGCCTGCACGATGATCCGCAGGCCATCACGGGTGCCCACATCCTGCAAACCGCTGGAGGTGGTGCGCAGACGCAGGTCCACCGGAATCGCCGCTTCGAACGGCGCCGGCCAGCGCCAGCCCAGGCCGGGCTCCAGCAGCACCCGGGAAGGGTTGCCGAAACGGGTGATCACCGTCGCCTCGCCGGAACGTACCTGCACCAGGCTGGCGGCCGCGACCGCGAACAGCACCAGCAACAACGCCCACGCCATGCGCCGCCAAGGGAACGGCCCCGCGGCCTGTTCATCGCCATGATGGTGATGATGGTGGTGGTGATGGCCATGATGATGACCGTGATCGTGAGAATGAGCGCTCAACAGACAGACTCCTTATTGAACGGCTTTACGCGGCACCGAAGGGTCAGCCGGCAAGGTAAAAGAACGCAGATCGAGGGTGGGTGCACTGTCGGCGCCCAGGCGATGATCCAGAATGAGCAGCTTGGCGCGGGCCAGGCCCTGGCTGAGTTGAGTGAAGTACTGCTCCAGCACAAACGCCTGGCCTGCGCTGGCATAGGCTTTTTGTTCGGCGGCAAACCGCAGGTCGACGGCGCGGGCACCGGCATTCACTTCACGCGCGGTGGCCTGAGCCTGATCGCGGGCGGTGCTGGCTTGCAGCAAGGCCTGGTTGGTCTGTTCGCTGGCTGCGCCGCGCTCCCGGGCAATCAACGCTTGCGCGCCGATCTGCGCCGCTTGCACGCCGTGGTAGGCATTGGCGGCACCGGCAGGTGGGTGGATGGCTTCCACCACCGTGGCGAGAATTTCCACGCCACTGTCGAGGGCTTGCAGGTCGGCCTGCACGGCGCGACCAATCTCATCGGCCAGGCGGGTGCGTTGCTCACCGAGCAATTCGTCGAGGGTGCGCGAGGCAAAATCGTGCACGAGGATGCGGCTCGCGGTGCTGCGAATCAGGGTCGGCACATCCGCACTGTGATAAGTGGCGGCCAGCGCAGCCTGATCGGTCAGGCCGATACGGTAGACGAAGCGCACATCCATGTTGACGATCTGGAAGCCCTGCTTGTCGCCGCTGCTGCTGGCGATCACCTGGGATTTGTCATTTACATGGCTGGCGTCCCACAGCCGGTTGGCGATCAGCGGCGCGGGCCCTTCCGCCGCAGCCAGTTCCGGCGCGGCAGCGTCAGTGACACTGGTGGCCAGTTCGTGCACCACGCCGTTTTCCACACGGATCACCCGTCCCAACGGCCACGGCAAGCCTGCATGCAGACCCGGGCCGAAGACCTGCACCGGCTTGCCGAAGCGCTCATAAATCCCACGACCTTGCAGCGGTACTTCGTGCACACCGGTCAGCGCCCAGCCGACCGCCAGCACCACCAGCAACACCGGCAGGAATGCCCGGCGCATGTAGGTAAACGCCCAAATCTGGCGCAGGTCGATACCAAACCGGTTGTGCAATTCATGCTGCAAGGCCAGCAAGGGTTGCGGCGGCCAACGCAGCAGGTCGGCGATAAAGCTTTGCGCCATCAGGCGCGGTTCGAGACTTGGCTGACGCGGGCTGAACAACGACAGCACCGCCCTGAACAGAAACTCCACCGCCACCAGCGCCGGCAACACGCCGACCAATACGGCCAGACGCAGCGGCCAGACCGAGTCCACCCCGGCAAATAGCAGACACACCGCACTGACCACCAGCACCAGGATCGCCACCCGGCTCAACTGCGCCAGTTGCGCGGCTTCTGGCCACTGCGCGGTGGTTTCCTGGGCGAGGCGACGTTCAAACACCAGCAAACCGAAGGCCAACGCCAACGCCAGCGCGGCACCGACGCTGGCGGCTTGCCCCACGGCTGCCGCCGGCAAGGTCAGGTTCCAGAACTCGATAACGCTGACCAGTGCCAGCAACGACCAGCCCGCCAGCCACAACACCGGCGCGCCGATCTGCTGGCCAACACGCTCCACCAGGCGCGCGTAGCGGCTCGTGTGTTCAACCGGCACTTCAACCGCGGGTTCTTCCAGCGCCTGGGCGCGCCAGTCCGCCACCCACCAGGCCGACTGCAAACCGGCCACCAACAGCAAGAGTGCGGACGCGCAGTTGATCAGTACCACCGGCCAGACCGACAGCGGCGCAAACAGCGCGACAAACAACGCCAGCACCCAGCCGGTGACCGCCAGGGTCATCAGGCCGATGCCGGCCTGGCGCAATCGACGGGCATGGAACAGCCCCTGTTGAAACCGCGCAAGGCCTTCCACCGAAGCGCCCTCAGCTTCCAGATCCACTTGCATCCACTCAGCGCCCGTTTGTACATAATTCGTTACGATATAACACGGAGCGTGAAATTTTTGTTCGAAACCAATGCTAATCCCTGTGGGAGCTGGCTTGCCTGCGATAGCCTCGACTCGGTGCAACTGAAATTCCGAGATGCCTGCATCGCAGGCAAGCCAGCTCCCACAAAGGAACATCGTTGCGTTCAAGACCGTGACTAACCCCCCAGAAACACACGCCATCACTGGTGCAGCCCACGAATAATCGGCACACTCCGAAACAGTTTTTCGCGGGCCCACGGACAAGGAAGCGTCACCCCCATGATTTCGATCTATCAGCTCAAGCCGCGCTTTCAAAACCTGCTGCGCCCTCTCGTGCAGCGCCTCTACGACAACGGCACCACCGCCAATCAGATCACCGTGCTGGCCGGCGTGGTCTCGCTGCTGGTGGGCCTGCTGATCGCCAGCTTCGCCCAATACCTCTGGCTGTTTGCGCTGATCCCGTTGTGGATGATCCTGCGCATGGCCCTCAATGCCATCGACGGGATGCTCGCCCGGGAATTCGGCCAGCAGTCGCGACTGGGTGCCTACCTCAATGAGCTGTGCGATGTGATCGCCGACAGCGCGCTGATCCTGCCGTTTGCGCTGATCCCCGGTGTCAGCCTCATTCCCGTGCTGCTGGTGGCGCTGCTGGCCGTATTCAGCGAATACGCCGGCGTACTCGGGCCGATGGTCGGTGCATCCCGCCGCTACGACGGGCCGATGGGTAAGAGTGACCGGGCGTTCGTACTGGGCGTGCTGGCAACCGGCGTGGCCCTGGGCTGGCTGGGTGCCGGCTGGGTAAACACGGTGATGTGGCTGGTGGCCGCCCTGCTCGCCTACACCCTGGTCAACCGGGTGCGCCAAGGCCTCAAAGAAGAACAACACTCTCCGATTGCATAAGGATTTTTGCGATGCGCGAACAGCAAGAGCACAGCTTCAGTACCCATGATGGCGTCGAGCTTTTCTACCGCCACTGGCCGGCCACGGACACCACCGGGCCGCGCCAGGCGATCCTGCTGTTCCATCGCGGCCACGAGCACTCGGGGCGCATTGCTCACCTGGTCGATGAACTCGACCTGCCGCACTTCGACTTCTTCGCCTGGGACGCCCGTGGCCACGGCCAATCGCCCGGCGAGCGCGGTGACAGCCCCAGCTTCGCCACCAGCGCCCGCGATGTGCAGACCTTTTGCGACCACATTGGCGCCACCTACGCCATCGCCGAAGAAAACCTCGCCGTGGTTGCACAGAGCGTCGGCGCGGTGATCGCCGCCACCTGGGTACACGATTACGCGCCGAAGATCCGCGCGCTGGTACTCGCCTCCCCGGCCTTCAAGGTCAAGCTCTACGTACCTTTTGCACGGCCAGGCCTGGCGCTGATGCGCAAGTTTCGCGGCAATTTTTTCGTCAACAGCTACGTCAAGGCCAAGTTCCTCAGCCATGACCCGCAGCGCGTGGCGTCCTACGACAGCGACCCGCTGATCACCAAGGCCATCTCGGTGAATGTGCTGCTGGGCTTGTACGAGGCCGCCGACCGCGTTGTAGCCGATGCCCAGGCGATCCAGGTGCCGACGCAGTTGCTGATCTCGGGTTCGGACTTTGTGGTACACCGCAAACCCCAACAGCAGTTCTTCGACCGTTTGGGCAGCCTGAAAAAAGAGCTGCACATCCTGCCCGGCTTCTTCCATGACACCCTGGGCGAACGCGACCGGGCCAGCGCGGTAAACAGTGCCAGGCGGTTCATCCTGCAGAACTTCGAACACCCGCTGGACCGCGCCGCGTTGCTGGACGCCGACAAAATCGGCGCCACCTGCGCCGAATCCGAAGCCCTCGCCGCGCCGCTGCCGCGCAATTCCCTGCGCGACCTGTACTGGCGCCTGACCCGTGCCAGCATGGGCCTGGGCAAGCACCTGTCGGAGGGCGTAAAGCTGGGCTTCGACACCGGTTTCGATTCCGGCAGCACCCTGGACTACGTATACCGCAACACGCCCACCGGCAAAGGTGGGTTGGGGCGGATGATCGACACTAACTACCTCAACTCCATCGGCTGGCGCGGCATTCGCCAGCGCAAGCTGAACGTTGAGGAACTGCTGCGCCTGGCCATGGCCAGGCTGCGCGAAGAACAGCGCGAAGTGCGCATCGTCGACATCGCTGCCGGGCATGGCCGCTACATTCTCGAAGCCTTGCAGGGCGTGTCGCCGTTGCCGGAATCCATCCTGCTGCGCGACTACAGCGATATCAACGTGCGCGACGGCAGTGCACTGATCCGCGAAAAAGGCTTGGGGGATATCGCGCAGTTCGTCAAAGGCGATGCATTCGATCGCGCCGACCTCGCTGCGCTGGAACCCAAGCCAACATTGGCGGTGGTGTCCGGCCTGTATGAACTGTTTGCCGATAACACCCTGGTCGGCGGCTCGCTGGCGGGTCTGGCCGAGGCGGTGGAACCGGGTGGCTATCTGGTCTACACCGGCCAGCCGTGGCACCCGCAACTGGAGCTGATCGCCCGCGCATTGACCAGCCATCGCCAGGGCCAGGCCTGGGTGATGCGCCGACGCAGCCAGGCAGAAATGGATCAGCTGGTCGAAGCGGCGGGCTTTCGCAAGATCACCCAGCGCGTGGACGAGTGGGGCATCTTTACCGTGTCCCTGGCCCAGAAGATCTGACCATGCGCGAACCCGGCCTGTTAAAGCCCGCAGTCCTCTGGTTGTTGCTGCTGGCGCCGCTGTTTTTCAGCACCTACGGCTTCGCCACCTGGGTCACCAGCCAGCGCAACGACGTCGGCACGCTGGTATTCGGCTGGGAAAGCCACATGCCGTTCTGGGCATGGACCATCGTGCCCTACTGGTCCATCGACCTGCTCTACGGGTTCTCGCTGCTGCTGCCCAACACCCGTCATGAGTTGAAACAGCACGCACTGCGGCTGTTGAGCGCGCAAATCATCGCCGTGAGCTGCTTTCTGATCTGGCCGCTGCGCTTCACCTTCGAGCGGCCGGAGCTGGATGGCGTGTTCGGCTGGTTGTTTGCGGTACTGGCGGGGTTCGACAAGCCGTTCAACCAGGCGCCGTCGCTGCATATCGCGTTGCTGGTGATCCTGTGGGTCATGTACCAGCGCCACAGCCAGGGCATCTGGCGTTGGCTGGTGCATGGCTGGTTCGCGCTGATCGGCCTTTCGGTGCTGACCACTTATCAACATCACTTTATCGACTTACCCACAGGCGCCCTGGCTGGGTGGATCTGTGTGTGGTTGTGGCCCGTGGAACACCCGAGCCCGTTGTTGAATGCCCGGCTGACGCGCGATCCCGCACGCTGGCGGCTCGGTGTGCGCTACGGGCTGGGTGCGCTGGCGTTGGTGATACTCGCCTTTGCGTTGCGCGGAGCATGGTTGTGGCTAGTGTGGCCGACGGTTTCTCTGGCATTGATCAAGGCGAATTACTTCGTATTGGGCGCTTCAGGCTTTCAGAAGCGTGCCGATGGCCGACTGACGCCCGCCGCGCGCTGGCTGTATGCCCCTTATCTGGCCGCCGCCTGGATCAACTCGCGCCTGTGGACACGCAAACATCCCCAGCCCGACCTGATTGTGGATAACGTTTGGCTGGGGCGCATTCCTGCCGCGAGCGAGCAGGCCCCCTTCAAGGCCATCGTCGATCTCTGCGCTGAATTGCCGATGGACCCACAGGGCCGTGCCTATCACTCCATTCCCGTGCTGGACCTGATCGCGCCCACGCCCGAAGCGTGCCTGCAAGCTGCCCACGCCATCGAACGCCTGCGCGCAAGCGGCCCGCTGCTGGTGTGCTGCGCCCTCGGCTACTCGCGCAGCGCCACCGCCGTCGCGGCCTGGCTGCTGCACACCGGGCGCGCCGCGACGGTTGAAGAGGCGCTGACTATCATTCGTACAGCGCGGGCCGATGTGGTCCTGCATCCTGCTCACCGTCAAGCGTTGGAGGGCGTGCCCCATGCCAGCTGATATGGAACTCCAGGTCGTCGCCAGCCTGCTGCGCCGTGGCCGTTCGCTGGATCAGTTATCCACAGGCCTGACGCTGCTCGGCGTACTGTTCGGCCTGGCGCAGCTGCTGATGGCCAGCATTGCGCCGATCTGTCTGCTGTTCAGCCTGTGGATGATTATTCTCGGGTTGCTGCAAAAGTACTGGGCGCTGCGCGTGGCCTTCGACGCCGACCTGTTCGCCCTGCTGGCCCGCGACATCGAGCGCACCGCCGACCTCGACCAAGCCTTGCAGAGCCTCGGCTTGCAATCGGCCAAGCGCGCCGGTCGACCCTGGACCGAGCGCCGTCGTGGTGCTCTCAAACTGTTGCGTAAACAAGCCTGGCTGCTGGGCGCACAAGCGCTGCTGACTCTGGGCGTGATCCTCGCCAGCCCTTGGCTGCCGTTCGCCGGATAAGGAATCCCCATGCTCGAACCCGTGGTCGCCACGCTGATTACCTCCATGGCCCGCACCGTCACCGGCGCCCGCAGCCTTTGGCTCGGCTGTGCGCCGGTGCCGGTGCAGCGCATTTACTTCGCCAACCACAGCAGCCACGGCGACTTTGTGCTGCTGTGGGCGTCGTTGCCGCAGAACCTGCGCAAATTCACGCGCCCGGTGGCCGGCAGTGACTACTGGAACAAAAGCGCGTTGCGCCGCTACATCATCAGCCGTGTCTTCAATGGCGTGCTGATCGACCGTGAGCGCAAGGACCCTGTGGATAACCCCTTGCAGCCCATGCTGGCCGCGCTGGAAGGCGGCGACTCGCTGATCATCTTTCCGGAGGGCACGCGCAATCTGGAAGAAGGCCTGCTGCCCTTCAAGAGCGGGTTATATCACCTGGCAAAAAGTTACCCACAGGCTGAGCTGATCCCGGTGTGGATCGCCAACCTCAACCGGGTCATGCCCAAGGGCCGCGTACTGCCGCTGCCTTTACTGTGCACCACCAGCTTCGGCGCACCGCTGCACCTGGAAGAGGGTGAAGACAAGGTCGCATTCCTCGCCCGCACCCGCGATGCTCTGCTCGCCCTTGCCCCGGAGCATGTCTGACATGGATAGCCAAACCCTGATGCTGTTCGGCGGGATCGGCGTGATTCTGGTGGTCGCTTCGCTGATCGGCCTGATCCTCAAACTGCGCACCCGTGGCACACCAAACGCGGTGATCGACAACCTCAACGCGCGCATCAACGCCTGGTGGGTGATGGTGGTGGTGATCGGCGTCGCCTTCTGGCTCGGCACCGGCGCGGTGATCCTGCTGTTCTATGCGGTGTCGTTCTACGCCCTGCGCGAATTCCTCACCCTCACCCCCACCCGTCGCAGCGACTACCCGGCGTTGGTGGCCGCGTTCTACCTGGCTTTGCCGCTGCAATACCTGTTGATCTACTCCGACTGGTACGGGCTGTTCTCGATTTTCATCCCGGTGTACGTGTTCCTGCTGCTGCCGATCCTCGCGTCACTGGGCGGCGACAGCACGCACTTCCTGGAGCGCGCTTCGAAAGTGCAATGGGGCTTGATGATCGCGGTGTTCTGCGTGTCGTTCGTGCCCGCCCTGCTCACCCTCGACATCCCCGGCTACGAAGGCCGCAACCTGCTGCTGATCGCCTACCTGGTGATCGTGGTGCAACTGTCCGACGTATTGCAGTACGTGTGCGGCAAGCTGTTCGGCAAACACAAGATCGCGCCCAACCTGTCACCGTCCAAGACCGTGGAAGGTTTTGTCGGCGGCATTCTGCTTTCGTCGCTGATCGGCGCGGCGCTGTGGTGGACCACGCCGTTCAACCCGTGGCAGTCATTCCTGATCGCGCTGTTGATCAACCTGCTGGGCTTTGCCGGCGGCATCGTGATGTCGGCGATCAAGCGTGACCGGGGCGTGAAGGACTGGGGGCACATGATCGAAGGTCACGGCGGGATGCTGGATCGGCTGGACTCGGTATGCTTCGCCGCGCCCATCTTCTTCCATCTCGTGCGCTACTGGTGGACCTGACCCCCTACCACCGATCGTTCCCACGCTCTGCGTGGAAACGCATCCTGTGACGCTCCGCGTCAGGACTTAAAGGGCGGACGCGGAGCGTCCAGAGCGGTGTTCCCACGCGGAGCGTGGGAACAATCAATGGTGGCTCCAAGAACATCACTAGATTGGTAAATGGCCCAAGGGCAACGCGCCTGGGGTCTTCACGGTCTGGATCGCAAAATTGCTGCGGATGTCCCGCACCCCCGGCAGCTTCAACAGGCTGCCGGTGACGAAGCGCTCGTACCCACGCAAATCCGGCACCACCACCTGCAAGAGAAAGTCCGACTCCCCCGACACCAGGAACGCCGAAATCACTTCCGGCAAGGCCATCACTGCCTCGCGAAAAGCATTGGCCTCGGTGTCGTTGTGCCGCTCCACTTTCACCCCCACGAATACCATCATGCCCAGGCCCACTTCGTCGCGATCCAGCGTGGCCTGATAGCCACGAATCACGCCGGCTTCCTCCAGCAGGCGCACGCGCCGCAGGCAAGGTGAGGCAGACAGGCCGATTTCGTCAGCCAATTGCACATTGGTCAGGCGACCGTACCGCTGCAGGGCCTCGAGGATTTTTCGGTCAAAGGCATCGAGTTTCAGATTTGGCATAAGTGAATGGCCATTCGCTGTATCAGTGGCAGATAGTGCCAAGACTAGACGCTTTTACAGCCAACTACGCAAGCACCTGCCCTGCCCTTCAGCCCTAGAATCTGCCCATCAATCACGCAACTGACGGGGTGGAACATGGCGGAACTCTGGTTATTTCTGGTGGCCCTTTCGGTGGCATATCTGTTGCCCGGGCCGGACATGATCCTGCTGCTGCAAACCGGCGCACGCCAAGGCAAGGCCCTGGCGCTGACCACGGCGATTGGCCTGGGGTTGGCCCGGGCGTGCCATGTGGCGTTGGCCGGCATGGGCCTGGCGACCTTGTTCAAAGTGGCGCCCTGGACCTTCGATGTGGTGCGCCTGGGCGGCGCGGCCTATCTGTTGTGGCTGGGCGTGCAATGCCTGCGGGCCAATGGGCTGCCCTCACTCGACGGAGCACACGGCACCCCGCCAACCCGGGCTTGGCGCGGCGCGTTTCAACGCGGCCTGCTGACCAACCTGCTCAACCCCAAGGCGCTGTTGTTCTGCTCGGTGCTGCTGCCGCAGTTCATCGATCCGCAGGCCGGATCGGTGGCGATGCAGTTCGCGTTGCTCGGGGTGATTCTGGTGGCCGTGGGGTTCGCATTCGATTGCTGCTACGCCCTGACCGGCGCCCGGATCGGCCAATGGCTGGCACGCAATCGCTCGGCTCAGCGCCTGCAACAATGGTTATTCGGCAGTCTTTTGATCGGTTTTGCGGTACGCCTCACTTTTGTGCAACACGCCTGAGCCGGTCGGCGTATCCACGTCATCTTTTGTATCAAAGACGCGTGTAAGATACGCCGCAATCAGCCAGGGATGCTCACCATGTTCGACGCGTTGAAAGCGATCAGTCGCCGTATTGCCAATGGATTATTGACTATGGTGAGCGCCGTTTTCGGCCAGTGGCAACCGCCGTTCTGGCTGCGGGCCATCGGCCATAGCCTGGCGAAGCTGGGCCGCAAGGCGCGGGCTTATCCACGCCAAGCCGGTTTCGGGCTGCTGGGCCTGGTGCTGCTGGCCGGCGCCGGCCTCTACGGCTGGCACTGGTATTCCAACCTGCCGCAACCGCACACCGTGGGTTATTCCCTGCACAAGCCCAACCTGACCGACTACACCCAGGCAACGCCGGTGCTGGATAACGTTCAGGTGCGCTTTGCCGAGTCCGTGGCGCCACTGGCCGCCATTGGCAAGCCCGTCACCGAGGGCATTACCCTCAAACCCGCCGTGGCCGGTGCCTGGCGCTGGGCCGATGACCGTACGCTGTTGTTCGTGCCGGAAAAGGATTGGCCCGTCGACGCCCATTACACCCTCGACCTGGCGAAGAAAAACCTGCTGGCCGATGGCGTGCTGCTGGATCAATACAGCGCTCAATTCTCCACCCAGCCGTTTCGCGCCACCCTGGCGCACAACGAGCTGTATCAGGACCCGTCCAACCCCACGCTGAAACAGCTGGTGGCGACCTTCCATTTTTCCCACCCGGTGGATGAAGACGGCCTGCGCAAGCGTGTCTCGGTCACCCTCGCCAAGGGCCTGAGCTACCGTGACGCGCAGTTGCCCAACCGCCCCGAAGTCACCTTCGACGAGAAAAAGCTCAACGCCTACGTGCGTTCCGCCGCCCTGGCCACGCCGCTGGAAAGCACACCGGTCAGCGCCCGGCTCGACGAAGGCATCAAAGCCCGTGACGGCGGCAATGCCAGTACCGCGCCGCTGGTGGCGGAAGTCACCGTGCCCGGCCGTTATCGCCTGACGTTCACCGGCGCCGAAGTGAGCTTTGTCGACAACGAGCGCGGCGAGCCCGAGCCGGTGCTGATGTTCAGCAGTTCCAGCGCCGTGGCCGATGAAACCATCGCCCATAAGGTCCAGGCCTGGCTGCTGCCGGAAAAAGCCGAAGACGACACCCGCCCCTACAACAGCAACGACATCGATGACGCCCTGCTGGCCCGCAGCACCAAGCTCACCCTGACCCACGTGCCCAGCGTCGAACCGCTCAATACCCTGCATGCCTTCAAGTTCAAGGCTCCGGCCGGGCGCGCCGTGTATGTGCGCGTTCCCGCCAACCTGGAAGCCATCGGCGGCTACCTGGCCAAAAATCCTACGGCATCGCTGATCAGCATGCCGGCCTATCCGCGCACCTTGCAGTTCCTGTCCGACGGCGCGTTGCTCAGCCTCAACGGCGAAAAACGCCTGGGCTTCATGGCCCGCGGCGTGCCCGGCGCCCATGTGGAAATCGCCCGCCTGTTACCCAACCAGTTGCAACACCTGGTGGACCAGAGCAGCGGCAGCTTCGCCCGGCCCAGCTTCGGCAACGAGTACTTCGACCGCATGGTCGAGCGCCAGTCCCTGGACATTCCGCTGTCGTCGAGCGACCCGGCGAAAACCGTCTACGACAATGTCGACCTCAGTCACTACCTCACCGCCAATGGTGGCCGGCGCGGCATTTTCGTGCTCAAGCTGAGCCCGCAGGATGACCCGGCCCTGCGCACCTTCGACTACGACCGCAGCGGCACCAGCGACCTGCGCTTCATCGTGGTGACGGACCTGGGCATCATCGCCAAGCGCTCCAGCGACGGCAGCCATGATATTTACGTACAGTCCATCGGCAATGGCTCGCCGGTCTCCGAGGCACAGGTCGATATCATTGGCCGCAACGGTTTGCCGGTCAGCAGTGGTCGTACCGATGCAGAAGGCCACGCGCATTTCGCCAAGCTGGATGAATTGCGCCGTGAGAAAACGCCGCTGATGTATGTGGTCACCCGAGGCAATGACCAATCCTTCCTGCCTATTGCCCGTCAGTCCCAACAGCTGGATTTGTCGCGCTTCGACGTAGGCGGTCTGGAAGAGGACGGTGCGATCGATCGCCTCAGCGCTTACCTGTTTACCGACCGTGGCCTGTACCGGCCCGGTGAAACCGCCCACCTGGGCATGATCGTGCGCAGCGGCAACTGGAAAGGTGCGTTGCAAGGCCTGCCGGTAGAGCTGCAAATCACCGACCCACGGGGCCTGGAAGTGATTCGACAGCCGCTGAAACTGTCTTCCAGCGGTTTTGAAACCTTCGATTTCCCCAGCAGCGAAGTCGCCCCCGCCGGCGAGTACACCGCCACCTTGCAGTTGATCGGACAGAAACAGACCCGCACCGACCTGGGCAGCGTCAGCTTCAAGGTCCGCGACTTCGAACCGGACCGCATGAAAGTCAGCCTGAGCCTGCACGACACGCCCGTATCGGGCTGGATCCCACCGGATCAGGTGGTGGCCAAGGTCACCGCGATGCACTTGTTCGGCGCCCCGGCGGCAGGCCGTCGTGTCACCGCGAAAATGTCCCTGAGCCCGACGCTTGCGGCATTCGAGCGTTATCCCGATTACCGCTTCCGTCTCAATGACGCCCTGGAAGAGGCCAGCACCGAAGACCTGGCCGAAACCACTGTCGACGACAACGGCCAGGCGCTGCTCGACCTCAACCTGCAACGCTTTGCCAACAGCACCTATCGCCTGCAAGTGATGACCCAGGTGTTCGAAGCCGAAGGCGGTCGCAACGTGGCGGCGCAAAGTGCCTTGCTGGTGTCGTCCGCACCTTACCTGGTCGGTGTGAAAAGTCAGGATTCGCTGTCGTACGTCGCCAAGGATGCGCCGCGCCAGGTGCAATGGCTGGCGGTCGCGCCAGACCTGACGCCTATCGCGGTGGACGGCCTGACCAGCGAAGTGGTCGAACACCGTTACGTGTCGGTGCTGGTGAAGCAGTCCAATGGCACCTACAAGTACGAGTCGCGCATCAAGAACATCAGCCAGCCGGCGTCACCGCTGGTGATGACCCAGGACGGCGCCAAACAGACCCTGAACACCGGCACGCCGGGGGATTTCACCCTGCAAGTGAAAGACGCCAACGGCAACTTGCTGAACCAGATCGACTACAGCGTGGCCGGGCGTGGCAACACCTCGCGCTCCCTGGAACGCAACGCCGAACTGCAATTGCGCCTGGATAAACGCAGCTATGCCACCGGTGACGAAATCGCCATCAGCATTCGTGCGCCTTACACCGGCGCGGGCTTGATCACCATCGAGCGCGACAAGGTCTACACCCAACAGTGGTTCAAGGCCGACAGCACCAACAGCGTGCAACATATCCGCGTGCCCGCAGGGCTTGAGGGCAATGCCTACGTGAACGTGCAGTTCGTGCGCGATATCGGCTCGTCCGAGGTGTACATGAGCCCGCTGTCCTATGGCGTGGTGCCCTTTAGCATCAACCTGGATGCGCGGCGCATGGGCCTGAAAGTGGAGGGCCCGGCGAAGATCGAACCGGGGCAGACGCTGGACATCAAGGTCACGGCGGACCGTCCGGGCCGCGCAGTGATCTACGCGGTGGACGAAGGCATCCTGCAAGTGGCGCGCTACCAGACGCCGGACCCGCTGGGCTTCTTCTTCCAGAAGCGCGCCCTGGAAGTCGGGACCAGTCAGATTCTGGACCTGATCCTGCCGGAATTCAGCCGTCTGCTCAGTGGGGCAGCGCCTGGTGGCGATACGGAAGGTGCCCTGGCCAACCACCTCAACCCGTTCAAGCGCAAACATCAGCCGCCGGTGGCCTGGTGGTCCGGGCTGGTGGACTTGCCGGCCGGTGAAACCGTGCTGCACTACCAGGTGCCCGACAGCTTCAACGGCAAGCTGCACCTGTTTGCGGTGGCCGTGGATGCCGACAGCGTGGGCGTCAGCGACGCCAACACCGAAGTGCGCGGGCCGATCGTGATCACGCCCAATGTGCCGGCCTTTGTGGCACCGGGAGACGTGTTCAACGTCAGCGCCGGGGTGTTCAGCAACCTCGATGCCGCCGCCGATGTGAAGTTTGAAGTGCAGACCAGCGCGGGCCTGAATCTACAGGGCGACAAGGGCATTACCTTGTCGCTGCAACCGCGCAAGGAAGGCACCGCCGAGTTCAAGGTCAAAGTCGGCGAGACCCTGGGCTCGGCGGACCTGCGGTTCGTCGCGGTGCTGCCCGATGGCAAACGCATCCAGGTGGCGGAAACCACCTCGATTCGTCCACTGAGCGAGCATCGCGTGGCCCTGAGCCTGGGCCGCTTCGACAGCGCCAGCAAAGAGCTCAAACCCACCCGCGAGCTGTTCGGCCAACTGCGCAACGTGCAACTGGGCGTAGCGGCCTCGCCGCTGGTGTGGGCCAACGGCCTCAAGCATTACCTGGATGACTACGGTTATGCCTGCACCGAGCAATTGGTGTCCAAGGCCATGCCGGCGTTGATCTGGGGCGGCAACGCAGCGGAGGCCGAACAAGCCTTTGGCAGTGCCGTGCGCATGCTGCGCCAGCGCCAGAACCAGGCCGGTGGCTTTGGTTTGTGGGCCGCCAACCCGGATGTAGCGCCGTACGCCAGCCTGTACGCCACCGACTTCCTGATCGAAGCCCGGGAACGTGGGTTGCCGGTGCCGGAAGACCTGCTGGCGCGCTCCAATGCTTATCTGACCGACCTGGCCAACGGCCCGAGCGAAGGGCTGTCGGAATTGCGCAACCGGGCCTACGCCAGTTACCTGCTGAGCCGTCAGGGGATTCTGGTGAGCGGTGCCTTGAGCGATATCCGCGAGCGCTACGAAAACTACTTCAAAGACACCTGGCAGAACGATATTGGCGCCGCCTACCTGGCCGCCAGCTACAAGCTGCTCAAGCAGGATCGCCAGGCCGACACGCTGTTCCGCAAAATCCCCTGGCGTTCGCTTGTGGATAAGTGGGACAGCGACGGTTTGTACTACGACCCGCTGGTGCATGACGCCGAACACTTGCACCTGTTGGCGCGACATTTCCCTGAGTTGATGGACGATGTGCCGACAGCGCTGCTGGATAAACTCGGCAAGCGCCTCAACGAGCAGCGCTATAACTCGCTGTCGGCGGCCCTGCTGCTGCGCGCCCTGGACAACTACGGCCAGCGCGCGCAAAGCGACATGACCCTCAAGGCCACCGCCTGGCTGGGCGACAAGCAACAGCAATTGCTGGAGATGGCCGGTCAGCCACCCCGCGCCGCGGTACCGGACGCTACGCAAAAGCTGGTGCTGGAAAAATCCGACGGGCCAGCGGCGTTCTACATGCTCAGCGAAGCCGGGTTCGACAAGGGCACCACGCTCAAGCCGATCAACAATGGCCTGGAGATCATCCACGAGTACCTCGACCTCAAGGGCGAGCCCGTGAGCAAAGTAGCGGTGGGCGATGAATTCCTGGTGCGCCTGCGGCTGCGCGCCACCGACCGTGATCAGGTGCAGCAAGTGGCCGTGGTCGACCTGCTGCCCGGTGGCGTCGAGCCTGTGTATAACGTGCCGCCGGAACCGGAAGCCGCCAGCACCGAGGAAGGCGAAGGCGAAGAAACCGAGTACGTGGAAACCGCCGAGGACAGCGAAGAGGCCGACACCTGGCAAGCCCCCATCGGCGAAACCGAGCTGAGCAACTGGCAACCGGAGTACGTGGATGTGCGCGATGACCGGGTGGTGCTGTACGGCACGGCCCTGCGCGATGTCGGTACCTTCGTCTACCGTGTGCGCGCCACCAACGCCGGGACCTTCAACACGCCACCGGCCTACGCCGAGGGCATGTACGAAACCACCCTGCAAGGGCGCGGCAAAGTAGGCCAGCTTGAAATTACCAAGCCTTAAACGCCTGACACCGCTGCTGGCAGCGGTGGCCGTTCTGGCGGGGTTGCGGCTTTGGCCCCATGCCTCGCTGGAACAGGCGGTGACGTCATCGCGGGTGGTGTTGGCCGATGACGGCTCGCTGTTGCGCATGACCCTGGCGGATGACGGGCAATATCGCCTTTGGCTGCCGCTGGAGCGGATATCGCCTTCACTGGTCGAAGCCCTGCTGCTCAAGGAAGACCGCAATTTCTACTGGCACCCGGGGGTCAATCCTCCGGCATTGCTGCGCGCGGCCATGGCCACCTACAGCGGTGGCCAGCGCCAGGGCGGCTCGACCTTGAGCATGCAACTGGCGCGACGCCTATGGGACCTGAACACCCGGCAGGTACCCGGCAAGTTGCAGCAGATGGCGTTGGCGCTGTGGCTCGAAGCGCGCTACAGCAAGCACGATATCCTCGAGGCCTACCTGAACCTGGCGCCCATGGGTGGCAATATCGAGGGTGCCGAGGCTGCCAGCCGGATTTACTTTGGCAAGTCGGCGGCGCAGCTTTCGTTGTCCGAAGCCCTGGCGCTGGCGGTGATCCCGCAGCAACCGGGGCGGCGTGCGCGCTTCGGGCCGTCACTGCAAAACGCGCGGCTGCGCCTGATGACCGACTGGCGCGAGACTTATCCACAGGACCCGCGCAACGACAGTTTGCTGGACCTGCCGCTGGAAGCGCGCAACCGCCAGCAGATCGCGTTTCTGGCACCGCACTTGAGCGAACAGTTGCTGGCGTCGCAACCCGGCAATGAAATCAACAGCACCCTCAATCTACCGTTGCAGCAATTGCTCGAGCGCCTGATCAGCGGTTTTATCGCCGAACGCCGCAGCACGGGGGTGGAAAACGCGACGGCCATCCTGATCGACAGCCGCGACCAGAGCGTCAAGGCCCTGGTGGGCTCGGCGGATTATTTATCCACAGGCATTCAGGGCCAGGTCAACGGCGTGCTGTCGCGGCGTTCGCCCGGTTCGACGCTCAAGCCGTTCCTGTATGGGCTGGCGCTGGACCAGGGGGTGATCCACCCCATGAGCATCCTCAAGGACCTGCCGAGCAATTTCGGCTACTTCCAGCCGGAAAATTTCGACGGCAGTTTCGCCGGCCCGTTGACAGCGCGGGATGCGTTGATCCGCAGCCGCAACATCCCGGCGGTGTGGCTGGCCAGCCAGGTGAAGGCGCCTTCGCTGTATGGGTTGCTGCAACGCGCCGGCATCAAGGGCCTGCGCGACGAGAGCCATTACGGTCTGGCCCTGGCCCTGGGCGGCGGCGAGATGACCCCGGAAGAACTCGCGCGGTTGTATGTGATGCTGGCCGGCGACGGGCATTTGCGGCCTTTGCGTTATGTGCAGGAACAGCCGCCCGCCACCGGCCCGCAGTTGCTCTCGCCGCAGGCTGCGTTCATGGTGCGCGACATGCTGCGCCGCAACCCGCGTCCGGATGGCTTGCCCGGCCGTCATTGGCGCACCGCGTGGAAAACCGGCACTTCCTGGGGGTTTCACGATGCCTGGAGCGCGGGCCTGGTCGGGCCCTACGTGCTGGTGGTGTGGGTGGGCAACTTCGATGGCCGACCCAATCCCGCGTTCATCGGCGCCAAGACCGCCGCGCCGTTGTTCTTTCGCATCGCCGACGCCCTGCCCCTGGCGTTGCCCACTGTGGTGATCAAACCCGACAAGCCGCCCGCCGGGCTGGTACGCATCGACATCTGCGCCGCATCGGGTGAGTTGCCCAACCGCTGGTGCCCGCAAACCCGCAAGACCTGGTACATCCCCGGCGTGTCGCCGATTCGCGTGTCCAACCTGCACCGCCCGGTGCTGATCGACACCCGCACCGGCAAGGCGGCGTGCCCGCCGTTCGAAGCGCAATATACCCGCGAGGAAGTCTTCGAGTTCTGGCCCAGCGACGTACAGCGCCTATACCGCGCCGCCGGTTTGCCCCGGCGCACACCGCCCACGGTGATGAAGAACTGCCAGCCCAACCGCATCAGCGACCAGAGCGAGGCGCCGCAGATTCGCTCGCCGTTGACCCAGGTGAGCTATCAGTTGCGCCTATCCCAACCCCAGGAAAGCATCGCGCTGAGCGCCAACGCGGCCAGCGATGCGACGACCCTGTATTGGTTTGCCGACCAGACCCTGATCGGCCAGGGCACGCCGCACACTCCACTGAACTGGCGGCCGGGCAAATCGGGCGAGTATCGGCTGCGGGTCAGCGACGATCAGGGGCGCAGCGCCAGCCGGGGGCTGAAGGTGGAATTCGTGCCCTGATCAGCCGTCGTTGCTGGCTGAACGTTGCTGACTGATGCGCTTGGAAAAATGCCGGTATGCGACACCCATCTTGCGTTGCTCGAACAGCGAAAAGACCAGCGTGCCGAGCAGCACCAGCATCCACACCAGAAACTGTTTGAGCACATCCACGTGGGCCACGTACATCAACAACGTCACCACGCCGCCGATGACCATGCCCAACCCCATCCAGGCCCCGAGGACCCGGCCCAGGGCCATGCGGATACCTTTGGGCGTGAGCAGCCGGATCCACATCATCACCACGAAGATCGTCAGCATGAAGCCGAACGCCGCCATGAAGGGAATCGGAAACCCACCCTCACGGTACAGCCAGGCCAGCAGTTGATACGCAGGGCCCAGCGATTCCATCTGTTGATACGTGTCGGGGCCCGGCAAATGCAATTGGGCGACATGCTCCGGGGTCATGGCCATGATGCCCACGCCGAGTATCCCTGCCACCGCCCCGTAGAAACCACCTGCCCGCCACAACGGCGCCAGCACACGGCGATCCTCTACGTCCCGGGTGAGTGCCAGGCCGAACACTGCCTTGGGGTCACGGCCCTGGGCGATCACGATATGGCCGTCCCGTTCGCAGGCATCGCCGATCAGCATGATGTCCATGTCCTGGGTCAGCAGCAGCTCACCCTGACGACGCGTGAGGTTGATCGACTGGTAATCGTCCGGGTTCTTGCTGCCGAACAGGTCGATGCCTTCGGCGATCACGCGGATCTCGCCCGTCGCATCCTGGACGCGAAAGTCATTGCAGCGGGCCTCACCCTTGACCCGACTCCAGTCCCAGCGCCCGTCATCATCCTGCTTGCCGTCTTCCATGACCCACACATAGCCGGCACACGGCTTGCCGAAAATGGGTGACAGCAGGGGTTCATCCACGATCACCTTGCCACGGACTTCCACCAGGCCCATGGCCAGTGAACGGATCTGGCTGGTGGCCAGGCGTGCTTCGGTCTTATAGAAGTCCGGCCCGAAGCTGGTCAGCAGGCAGACCAGGATGAACACCGGGAAGAACAGCGCCACCACCGTCATCGGCATGTAGATCATCGCGCCGATAAAGGCCGCGAGGAACACCAGCGCCAGCACGGTTTTCCAGCGCGATTTTTTCTTTACCGCATCGCCCTGGGTGGTTTTCATGCTCCCGGCACCTCAAGCTTCACGCCTTCGTAACGGGTTTCTTCGGCACTGATGGCCAGCAACGGGATGCGCACGTAGCCGAGCATCCGCGCAAAGAACAGATCGGGAAACACCGCGATGGCGATGTTGTACAGGTTCACCGACTCGTTGAAGAACTCGCGACGGTCGGCGATGCGCTCCTCCACGGCGGAAATGGCCTGCTGCAACTCGACCATATTCGGCCCGGAGATCAGCGTGGGATAACCCTCCGCCACCGCAATCACCGACTTGAGCGCTGCATTCAATTGGTTGGAGGCCTCGACCTTGTCGTTGAGGCTGCCGGCCTTGAGGTACTGCTGACGCGCATCACTGAGACGGGTGAACAGGGCGTGCTCATGGTTCATGGCGGTCTGCACCACCCGCATCAGGTCGGGAATCTGATCGGCACGCTGCTTGAGCAGCACATCGATGTTGGCAAAGGCCTTGTCCACATCGTTACGCCGCATCACCAGGCCGTTGTAGACCCCCACCATCCAGCCGACCAGCCCGACGACAAGGATCAGCGCAACGATGCCGGCGATAAGCAATTCGATATTCATGGTGAAGCGTCCCTGACTGAGTTATCCACAGGGACGCATTTTAGGGGTAAAACAGCACGTGACACTCGGACTTAGTGCACAGAAACGAGAAGAGCGTGGCCTACGCCCAAAAACGTCGGTGCAGATCAGGAAATACAAGCTCGGCGAACCAGACCGGTAACCCCGGAAAAATTGAACGCGACTTTGCAGAGGGCACTTCGACTACCCCCAACTCAATCAATTTTCTGAGCTGTTCACTCGCGACGCGATCATGAAGACCTGAGAAAATCTTGAAGTCGGCTCGCGAGACCTCGCCCTGAGTCAGCAGGATATGAATTGCCTTGGCTGTCTCCTGCTTGACTCCAACCTGAATGAATCGAGGCTCAAGCCCGATCATCCTTTCGAGCCGGCCCCGCAGGTTTACAAGGTCCATACTGCGCTCGATGTAGTCCATCTGGTCAATGCACACCTGCAGCATGAACTCCACAAAGCCGATCAAACCGGCCTGAGTCAGTTGGCCACGACCGTCGAGAGCACCTCGACGCGGTTGATCAGCCTCCCGCAGATGCCCGTAATATTCGTCTTGCTTGCGTGCCAGCCCCCGGGACAGTGACCAGAGCGGAGAAGCCAGCCCAAGCCGCATGAGTTGCAAATGGGTCATCATGCGCACGACGCGGCCATTGCCATCTTCAAAAGGATGCACAAACGCAAGGCGATGGTGATAGGCCAGCGCCCCGAGAATGCGAGAGGTCAGATCGGCCTGTTTGCCATAGACCTGTTGAAGCCGGGTCAGCATGGGAGTAACAGACTCCCACGCCGGCGCGGCATGGTCGCCCACTAGAACATTGCGCTGTGCGTTATCCCGCAGTTGGCCTGGAACCAACAAGCGCCCGTCACTCAGTTGCAAATCTTCATCGCTTGCGCCCGCGAACAAGCGGCGATGAACAACGGATACCAGTTCCGGCGCAAAGAACAGATCCCAAGGTGCGTCGATAGACTTGGGGCGCCGCAATGCTCGTTCCAGTAACTGCTGCACGCCGATATGGCTCTGCGCCAAAGCCCGCAACTCTTTAGGATCACGCCTCGGCACACGGGCTGACAACGTTGCGGGCTCGGTGAATTGGCCTTCGATCAGATTGCTGTAATAGCTGTTGGTGATCCGCATCAAGCCGCCTATACGGCTGGCCGTCTCTTTGGGCAACAGGCCCGTCAGCTTACCTGCGCGAAACCCCAGGGACTCCGCCGTGCGCACCACTGACGCGGGGAATCCCGGAGAAGGCCAAATAGGCTCAAGCCAGTGATTTCCAGAAATAAACGCCTGTGCCATTTGCGTGACCTTTTCCGATTTATTTTCTGATCTGTTTTTCCATAAGGTCCAATACTAGTCGTGTTTAAAGAGCGCTTTGCGATTTTCTTCACTGATATTTTTTCTGATTTTTTTTCCTACTTTTTTGCGTAAGAATTTTCATCCGTCAGCACCATTCTCACCACCTCATTCCTATCCACCTTGCCCAGCGCATTACGCGGAATAGTCGTACTCAGCACGATGCGTTGCGGGCATTTGAAGGGGGCCAGACGGGTGCTCAGCCAGGCGAGGATGTCGTCCGCCGTGGTGTCGGCGGCCTCGTCTTTCAGGCGGACCAGCGCCACCACGCGCTGCCCCGCTTCGCCGTCCGGCGCGCCAGCCACGGCGGCATCGGCCACGGCGGGGTGCAGAACCAGTTGGTTCTCCACTTCCACCGGAGAGATCTTGTCGGTGAAGAAAACGATCTGGTCTTTGCTGCGCCCCACAAAACGGAAATCACCATTGGGTTCTTGCAGCATCAGGTCGCCACTGGCGAACCAGCCATCACGGCTGTGGCTGATGATGTCGCCGGGGCCGGTCCAGTAGCCGAGGCTGAGGTTGGGGCCGCTCATCTGCAACTCGCCGATTTCGCCGCGGGCGACTTCGACGCCGTTGGCATCGACGAGACGGGCACGCCCGGGCACGGCGCTCATGGTGTCCCAGGCCGAGCCGAACGCCATGCTGCCCAGGCATTCGGTCAGACCGTAGGCATTGTGCAGCGGGAAACCGAAGGTCTCCTGGAAGGTTTCGGCAATGTGGGGCCGGCAGGCGTCGCCGCCGATACCGCACACGCGCATTGAGCTGAGATCACGCGCACGCTTGCGCTGCGCCTCCACCAACGGCATGCAGATAAACGGCGCGACAAACATCGTGGTACCGCCTTCCTGCTCGATGGCACCGAGGATGGCGTCGGGATCAAAACCACTGAACATCACTTCCTGGCAACCATGGACAATCGTCGCCAGCAACACCAGCGAACCCGACACATGGGCCACCGGCGTGCTGCCGATGGTGCAGGAACCCGGCTTGATGGACCACATTTCCAGGGCACCCACAGCGTGGGCAATGGCACGCTGGTTATAGGCCACCAGCTTGGGCATGCCGGTGGTGCCGGAGGTCGCGAGCAGCAGGAAGACCGCGTCGATATCCACCGGTACGGGTGCACGACGGGTATCGCCCAGCAGTTGACGCCAGCTGTGTTGCGCCTCGTCGGCACACACAAACGTGCGCGTGCACGCGAGTGTTTCGGCATCCATCTGCGCAACGACGCCTTGCAAATCCGACTCATGGATAAACAACGCCGGTCGCAGCCAACTCAGGAACTCATTGAGCTCGCGAGCGGTGAATTCGGTTTTCAACGGTACCAGGATCGCGCCGCTCATCATCGCGGCGAACAGGAACACCGCGTACACCGGCGACGTGCGCACCAGCATCACGATGCGATCGCCCGGCTCGACACCGGCCTGCTTGAGCCCGTTGCTCAACCGCACCACTTCAGTGGCCAGGCGGTGATAGGACCAGACATCACCGTCGGCAATCAGCGCAATGGCATTGGGCCGTTCGGCGGCATGACGCAACAGCGCCTGCAGCGGCGTTTGGGTAGGGGCCAGCGGGTCGAGTGTTTCAAAACAGGTCAGCATGGGTATCTTCCAAGGGGCTGAAACGACGCGCGCCATGGCGCGCTCTCCCCAAGGGAACACCCGAGCCGGGTGGTTTATTTCGTGAAAATTGGTTTATCGATCAAGCGGTGGATATGAAAAACCCCCGGAGGGCCGGGGGTTTTTCTCATCGTCTTGACCGCCTTATTCCACCGTCACCGACTTCGCCAGGTTGCGCGGCTGGTCGACATCGGTGCCCTTGAGCACGGCGACGTAGTAAGACAGCAGTTGCAGCGGGATGGTGTAGAGGATCGGCGACAGGGTGTCGTTGATGTGCGGCATGTTGATGACGTGGGTGCCTTCGCCGTTGGTCATGCCGGCTTTTTCGTCGGCGAACACCACCAGTTGGCCGCCACGGGCGCGGACTTCCTGCAGGTTGGATTTGAGCTTTTCCAGCAGTTCGTTGTTGGGCGCCACGGTGACGACGGGCATGTCGTCATCCACCAGCGCCAGCGGGCCGTGTTTCAGTTCGCCGGCCGGGTAGGCTTCGGCGTGGATGTACGAAATCTCTTTGAGTTTGAGCGACCCTTCCATCGCCACCGGGTACTGCGCGCCACGACCGAGGAACAGGGTGTGGTTTTTGTCGGCGAACAGTTCAGCGACTTTTTCCACGGTGCTGTCCATCGCCAGCGCTTCGCCCAGGCGGGTTGGCAGACGGCGGAGCTCTTCCACCAGGGTGGCTTCGACGCCAGCGGCCAGGGTGCCGCGCACTTGGCCCAGGGCCAGGGTGAGCAGCAACAGGCTGACCAATTGAGTGGTGAAGGCTTTGGTGGACGCCACGCCGATTTCGCGACCGGCCTGGGTCAGCAGGGTCAGGTCGGACTCACGCACCAGCGAGCTGATGCTGACGTTGCAGATGGCCAGGCTGGCGAGGAAGCCCAGCTCCTTGGCGTTGCGCAGCGCGGCCAGGGTGTCGGCGGTTTCGCCGGATTGGGAGATGGTCACGAACAGGGTGTCGGGCTGCACCACCACTTTGCGGTAGCGGAACTCGCTGGCCACTTCGACCTGGCACGGGATGCCGGCCAGTTCTTCCAGCCAGTAACGGGCAACCATGCCGGCGTGGTAGCTGGTGCCGCAGGCGACGATCTGCACATTGCGCACCTTGGCGAACAACTCGGCCGCCTGCGGGCCAAATGCGTTGACCAAGACCTGGTTCTGGCTCAGGCGACCTTCGAGGGTGCGTTGCACTACCGCTGGCTGCTCGTGGATTTCCTTGAGCATGAAGTGGCGATATTCGCCCTTGTCGGCGGCTTCGGCGCCGTCACGGTATTGCACAGCTTCGCGCTCGACGGCCTGGCCGTTGACGTCCCAGATCTGCACGCTTTCACGGCGGATGTCGGCAATATCGCCTTCTTCCAGGTACATGAAGCGGTCGGTGACCTGGCGCAGGGCCAGCTGGTCCGACGCCAGGAAGTTTTCACCCAGGCCCAGGCCGATCACCAATGGGCTGCCACTGCGGGCGGCGACCACGCGGTCGGGTTGGCTGGCGCTGACCACGGCCAGGCCGTACGCGCCGTGCAGTTCCTTGACGGTGGCCTTGAGGGCCACGGTCAGGTCGCCGAGGTCCTTGAGCTTGTGGTTGAGCAGGTGGGCGATGACTTCGGTGTCGGTATCCGAGGTGAACACATAACCTTGGGCCTTGAGCTGTTCGCGCAGCACCTCGTGATTTTCGATGATGCCGTTGTGCACCACCGCCAGGTCACCGGAGAAATGCGGGTGGGCGTTGCGCTCGCACGGCGCCCCGTGGGTGGCCCAACGGGTATGGGCGATGCCCAGGCGTCCGAGCAGCGGCTCGCCGGCCAGGGCCTGTTCCAGCTCGCTGACCTTGCCTGGACGACGCATGCGCTCCAGCTTGCCCGCATTGGTGACAACCGCCACACCGGCGCTGTCATAGCCACGGTATTCCAGGCGCTTGAGGCCTTCGAGGAGGATAGGGGTAATGTTGCGTTCAGCGACTGCGCCTACGATGCCACACATGGTGTTTCTCCTAGATGATTGCCGCGCATATCAGCGTAATGCCGCGGGCTTGGATCTGGTCGCGGGCCTCGAGCGGCAGGCGATCATCGGTGATCAGGGTATGGACGCTGCTCCAGGGCAGTTCCAGGTTGGGAATCTTGCGGCCGATCTTGTCAGACTCGACCATCACCACCACTTCACGCGCGACCTCGGCCATGACGCGGCTCAGGCCCAGCAATTCGTTGAAGGTGGTGGTGCCGCGCTCCAGGTCGATGCCATCGGCACCGATGAACAGTTGATCGAAGTCGTAAGAGCGCAGCACTTGCTCGGCGACCTGGCCCTGGAACGAGTCCGAATGTGGGTCCCAGGTACCGCCGGTCATCAGCAGCACCGGCTCGTGCTCCAGTTCGCTCAAGGCGCTGGCCACGTGCAGGGAGTTGGTCATCACCACCAGGCCGGGCTGGTGGCCCAGTTCCGGGATCATGGCGGCGGTGGTGCTGCCGCTGTCGATGATGATGCGGGCATGTTCGCGCAGGCGCATCACGGCGGCCCGGGCGATGGCGCGCTTATACACCGAGATGGGCTGGGCGGCGTCGCCTACCAGTTCCTGAGGCATGGTGATGGCGCCGCCGTAGCGACGCAGCAACAGGCCGTTGCTCTCCAGGGCGGCCAGATCCTTGCGGATCGTTACCTCTGAAGTTTCGAAACGCTTGGCCAAGTCGTCCACGCTGACTTCGCCCAATTCATTGAGCAAGGTCAGGATGTTGTGGCGTCGTTGGGGGGTATTTCGTTTCGACATGGTGATGATAAGTTTCGTTTCGAAAGATAACGAAGGCAATCAAAACCTATTGGCGAAAGATCGTCAAGCGGGGCGAGCAAATTTTTTGGGTCATCACAAACCAAATGTGGGAGCCGGCTTACCTGCGATAGCGGAGTGTCAGGCGACATCCATCTTGGATGTCAGACCGCTATCGCAGGCAAGCCAGCTCCCACAGGGAACCGCACGAGGCCATGGAGCTGTGGATAACTCAGCTCTTTTTGATTTTGACCGGGCGCTTCCAGCCGTCGATGTTGCGCTGGCGGGCGCGGGCCACGCCGAGCTGCAAGTTATCCACATCCACGTTGATGGTCGAGCCGGCGGCCGTGGTGGCGCCATCCCCGACTTTTACCGGAGCGACCAACGAGTTGTTGGAGCCGATGAACACATCTTCGCCCAATACGGTCTGGTGCTTGTTGGCCCCATCGTAGTTGCAGGTGATGGTGCCCGCGCCGATGTTGGTACGTGCGCCAATCACGGCATCCCCCAGGTAAGTCAAATGACCGGCCTTGGCGCCCTCGCCCAGGTGGGCGTTTTTCAGTTCGACAAAGTTACCCACATGGGCACCGGCCTCCATTACGGTGCCCGGACGCAGACGCGCAAACGGGCCGGCATCGCTGCCCTCGCCCATCACCGCGCCGTCCAGGTGACTGTTGGCCTTGACCACTACGCCTTTGCGCAGGGTGCTGTCCTTGATCACACAGTTCGGGCCGATCACTACGTCGTCCTCGATGATGACGCGGCCTTCGAGGATCACGTTGATGTCGATCAGTACATCGCGGCCCACGGTGATTTCACCGCGTACATCGAAGCGTGCCGGGTCACGCAGGGTCACGCCTTGCGCCATCAGGCGGCGACCTTCGCGCAGCTGGTAGTGACGCTCCAGCTCGGCGAGTTGCTTGCGGTCGTTGGCGCCCTGCACTTCCATCGGGTCGTGGGGCTGCTCGGTGGCGACCAGCAGGCCATCACTGACGGCCATCTCGATGACGTCGGTAAGGTAGTACTCGCCCTGAGCGTTGTTATTGGACAGGCGGCTCATCCAATCGCCAAGCTTGTTGGCAGGCACCGCAAGAATGCCGGTATTGCCTTCGGTGATGGCGCGCTGGGCTTCGCTGGCATCCTTGTGCTCAACGATGGCGGCAACCTTGCCATCGGCGTTGCGCACGATGCGTCCATAACCGGTGGGGTCGTCCAGCTCGACGGTGAGCAGGCCCATCTGGCCCGGCACCACATGCTTGAGCAGGCGCTGGAGGGTGTCCACCTCGATCAGCGGCACGTCGCCATACAGGATCAGCACGGTGTCAGCCGTGATGAACGGCACCGCTTGCGCAGTGGCGTGGCCGGTACCCAGTTGCTTGTCTTGCAATACGAAATTCAGGTCATCCGCGGCCAGGCGCTCACGCACAGCATCGGCGCCGTGACCGATCACCACATGGATACGCTCGGGTGCCAGTTGCCGGGCGCTGTGGATAACATGGCCCAGCATGGAGTTGCCAGCCACCGGGTGCAGGACCTTTGGCAGGGCAGAACGCATGCGGGTGCCTTGGCCGGCGGCAAGAATTACGATTTCGAGAGACATGAATGGCTACCAATCCTGGGCGGTCCGGATTCAGACCAGAGAAGTGTTTTGCAAAAAGAAAAAAGGGTAGCCGAGGCTACCCTTTTTAATCAATCGCGCATGACGTACGACGGCTTGGCCGCTTACTTCTTGCGGATCTGCTGGAGCGTGCGCAGCTGAGCTGCAGCCTCGGCCAGACGTACAGCAGCAGCGCTGTAGTCGAAGTCCGCACCTTTTTCGTGCAGGGCCTTCTCGGCAGCCTTGACGGCTTCCTGAGCGGAGGCTTCATCCAGGTCGCCAGCACGTTGCACGGTGTCGGCAAGAACCTTGACCATGTTCGGCTGAACTTCGAGGAAACCGCCAGAGATGTAGAACACCTCCTTTTCCCCGCCCTGCTTGGTCAGCGTGATCGGACCTGGCTTCAAGCTGGTGATCAGCGGGGCGTGACCGAAGGCGATACCGAGATCACCGAGGTCGCCGTGCGCTGTTACAAACTCGACCAGACCGGAGAAGATTTCCCCTTCCGCGCTGACGATATCGCAATGGACTGTCATAGCCATCTGATTGCCTCAACCTGATGAGCGCCCGTTTCCGGGCGCCTGGATTACAGTTTTTTGGCTTTCTCGATCGCTTCTTCGATGCCGCCGACCATGTAGAACGCTTGTTCTGGCAGGTGGTCGTAGTCACCGTTGAGGATGCCTTTGAAGCCAGCAATGGTGTCTTTCAGGGAAACGTATTTACCCGAAGCACCGGTGAAGACTTCAGCCACGAAGAACGGCTGCGACAAGAAGCGCTGGATCTTACGAGCACGGGCTACCAACTGCTTGTCGGTTTCCGACAGCTCGTCCATACCCAGGATCGCAATGATGTCCTTCAGCTCTTTGTAGCGCTGCAGCACGTACTGAACGCCGCGAGCGGTTTCGTAGTGCTCGTTGCCGATCACGTTCGGGTCCAGCTGACGGGAAGTCGAGTCCAGTGGGTCTACCGCTGGGTAGATACCCAGGGAAGCGATGTCACGGGACAGAACGACGGTGGCGTCCAAGTGGGCGAAGGTGGTCGCTGGCGACGGGTCGGTCAAGTCGTCCGCAGGTACGTATACGGCCTGGATCGAGGTGATCGAACCTTCCTTGGTCGAAGTGATACGTTCTTGCAGAACGCCCATCTCTTCAGCCAGGGTCGGCTGGTAACCTACTGCCGAAGGCATACGGCCCAGCAGTGCGGATACTTCGGTACCGGCCAGGGTGTAACGATAGATGTTGTCGACGAACAGCAGAACGTCGTTACCTTCGTCACGGAACTTCTCGGCCATGGTCAGGCCGGTCAGCGCTACGCGCAGACGGTTTCCTGGTGGCTCGTTCATTTGGCCGTATACCAGAGCAACCTTGTCCAGTACGTTGGAATCCTTCATCTCGTGGTAGAAGTCGTTACCCTCACGAGTACGCTCACCCACACCGGCGAACACGGAATAACCGCTGTGCTCGATGGCGATGTTACGGATCAGTTCCATCATGTTTACGGTCTTGCCTACACCGGCACCACCGAACAGACCGACTTTACCGCCCTTGGCGAACGGGCAAACCAGGTCGATAACCTTGATGCCGGTTTCCAGCAGGTCGTTGCCGCCTGCCTGGTCAGCGAACGATGGCGCAGCGCGGTGGATACCCCAACGCTCTTCGGTCTCGATCGGGCCAGCTTCGTCAATCGGGTTGCCCAGCACGTCCATGATCCGGCCCAGGGTCGCTTTACCGACCGGTACGGAGATGGCTGCGTTGGTGTCGATAACGTCCAGACCGCGCTTCAAGCCTTCGGTCGAACCCATCGCAATGGTACGCACCACGCCGTCGCCCAGCTGCTGCTGAACTTCCAGAGTGGTTTCCGCGCCTTGTACTTTCAGCGCGTTGTAGATGCTCGGTACGCTGTCGCGTGGAAATTCCACGTCGATAACGGCGCCGATGATTTGAACGATACGTCCGCTACTCATAGCTGGATCCTCTGAATATTTGAACCGTTAAACCGCGGCAGCGCCGCCGACGATTTCCGAGATCTCTTGGGTGATCGCAGCCTGACGCGCCTTGTTGTAGATCAGCTGCAAATCGCTGATCAGATCACCGGCGTTGTCGGTAGCGTTCTTCATTGCGATCATCCGCGCCGCTTGTTCAGCTGCGTTGTTCTCGACCACCGCCTGGTACACCTGCGACTCCACGTAGCGCACCATCAAGCCGTCAAGCAGCTCTTTGGCGTCCGGTTCGTAGAGGTAGTCCCAGTGGTGCTTGAGTTCCTGATCCGGGGTCGCAACCAATGGAACCAACTGTTCCACGGTAGGTTGCTGGGTCATGGTGTTGATGAACTTGTTGGATACCACGGACAGGCGGTCGATCCGGCCTTCCAGGTACGCATCCAGCATCACCTTGACGCTGCCGATCAAATCATTGATCGACGGTTCTTCACCCAGGTGGCTGATAGCTGCAACGACGTTACCGCCGAAGTTGCGGAAGAAGGCCGCACCCTTGCTACCAATCACACACAGATCGATCTCGACGCCTTTTTCGCGGTTTACCGCCATGTCCTTGACCAGGGCCTTGAACAGGTTGGTATTCAGACCACCGCACAAACCACGGTCACTGCTCACAACCACATAACCAACGCGCTTCACTTCGCGGTCGATCATGAACGGGTGGCGGTATTCCGGGTTGGCGTTAGCCAAATGCCCAATTACCTGGCGGATACGCTCCGCATAAGGACGGCTAGCAGCCATGCGCATTTGTGCCTTGCGCATTTTGCTGACCGCCACTTTTTCCATGGCGCTGGTAATTTTTTGCGTGCTTTTGATGCTCGCAATCTTACTGCGAATCTCTTTTGCGCCTGCCATGTAACACCTATCAGGTTAGCAAGCGGGAACCTTGCGGCTCCCGCTGCGGCTTACCAGGTTTGGGTGGCCTTGAACTTCTCGATACCGGCTTTCATGCCAGCGTCGATATCGTCATTGAAGTCACCCTTCACGTTGATCTTCGCCATCAGTTCGGCGTGATCGCGGTTGAAGTAAGCAATCAGCGCTTGTTCAAAGCTGCCGACCTTGGCGATTTCAACGTCGGTCAGGAACCCACGCTCAGCGGCATACAGCGACAACGCCATGTCAGCGATCGACATCGGGGCGTATTGCTTCTGCTTCATCAGCTCGGTAACGCGCTGACCATGCTCAAGTTGCTTACGGGTCGCTTCGTCCAGGTCAGAAGCGAACTGGGCGAATGCCGCCAGTTCACGGTACTGAGCCAGAGCGGTACGGATACCACCGGACAGCTTCTTGATGATCTTGGTCTGAGCGGCACCACCCACACGGGATACCGAAACACCGGCGTTCACTGCTGGGCGGATGCCCGAGTTGAACATGGCCGATTCCAGGAAGATCTGACCGTCGGTGATGGAAATCACGTTGGTCGGAACGAACGCGGAAACGTCGCCAGCCTGGGTTTCGATGATCGGCAGTGCGGTCAGGGAACCGGTTTTGCCGGTCACTGCGCCGTTGGTGAACTTCTCTACGTACTCTTCCGAAACGCGGGATGCGCGCTCCAACAGACGGGAGTGGAGATAGAACACGTCGCCTGGGTAAGCTTCACGGCCTGGTGGACGGCGCAGCAGCAGGGAAATCTGGCGGTAAGCCACTGCTTGCTTGGACAGATCGTCATAAACGATCAGCGCGTCTTCACCGCGGTCGCGGAAGAATTCACCCATGGTGCAACCGGAGTACGGTGCCAGGAATTGCAGCGCAGGCGATTCCGAAGCACTGGCAGCCACGATGATCGTGTTGGCCAGGGCGCCGTTTTCTTCCAGCTTGCGAACCACGTTGGCGATGGTCGATTGCTTCTGACCGATAGCTACGTAGACGCAGAAAATGCCGCTGTTCTTCTGGTTGATGATCGCGTCGATCGCCAGAGCGGTTTTACCGATCTGACGGTCACCGATGATCAGCTCACGCTGGCCACGGCCGACAGGGATCATGGCATCGACAGCCTTGTAGCCAGTCTGTACAGGCTGGTCTACCGACTTACGCCAGATCACGCCCGGAGCAACTTTCTCGACCGCGTCGGTCTCGGTGTTGCCCAGTGGACCTTTGCCGTCTACAGGGTTACCCAGTGCGTCGACTACGCGACCCAGCAGTTCCTTACCAACAGGAACTTCCAGGATGCGGCCGGTGCACTTGGCGCTCATGCCTTCAGCCAGAGACTGGTAGGAGCCCAGTACAACGGCACCTACGGAGTCTTGCTCCAGGTTGAGGGCCATACCGTAGACGCCGCCCGGAAACTCGATCATTTCGCCGTACATTACGTCGGCCAGACCGTGAATCCGCACGATACCGTCAGACACGCTGACGACGGTGCCTTCGTTACGGGCTTGGGAGGTCACATCGAGCTTGTCGATGCGGCCCTTGATAATTTCACTAATTTCGGAAGGATTGAGTTGCTGCATTGCTCTGCTGCCCCTTCAAACTCAAGATTTCAATGCTTCGGCAAGTTTCGCGATTTTGCCGCGAATCGAGCCATCGATAACCAGGTCGCCGGCACGGATAACAACACCACCAATCAGGGATGCGTCCTCCGTAGCTTGCAGGCGCACTTCCCGGTTGAGTCGTGCACTGAGAACCTTGGCGAGTTTGTCTTGCTGTTCTTGGTTCAATGCAAATGCACTGGTGACTTCCACATCTACCGATTTCTCTTGCTCGGCCTTGTACAGGTCGAACAGAGCGGCGATCTCCGGCAACAGCAGGAGACGGTCGTTTTCAGCAACGACGTGGATGAAATTCTGTGCCTTGGCATCGAACTTGTCGCCGCACACGTCAATAAACGTGGCGGCCTTGTCTGCGCTCGTCAGTCGCGGGGCCTTGAGCACGCGCTGCATGGTGTCATCTTGTGACACCGCTGCAGCCAGGCCGAGCATGGCTGACCAATTGGCCAGTTGCTGGTGGGCCTGAGCGTGCTCGAAGGCCGCCTTAGCGTAAGGTCGGGCCAACGTGGTCAGTTCTGCCATGATCGCCCTCGCTTAAATTTCAGCAGCCAGTTTGTTAACCAGCTCTGCGTGCGCGTTTTGATCGATTGTGGCACCCAGGATCTTCTCGGCGCCGCCGACTGCCAGCAAGCCCACTTGGGCACGCAGCGCGTCTTTGACACTGTTGAGTTCCTGTTCGATCTCGGCTTGAGCCTGGACCTTCACACGGTCAGCGTCGACACGGGCTTTTTCAACGGCCTCTTCGACGATCTGGTTACCGCGTTTCTTGGCCTGCTCGATGATTTCAGCCGCCTGAGCTTTCGCTTCGCGCAGTTGCTGACCCGCTTTCTCTTGGGCCAGTTCCAGGTCGCGAGCTGCACGGTTGGCAGCGTCCAATCCGTCCGCGATCTTCTTCTGACGTTCGTGCAAGGCAGTGATGACCGGAGGCCATACGAACTTCATGCAAAACAGTACAAAGATTAAGAACGCAACGGACTGGCCGATCAGGGTTGCATTAATGTTCACGCCAACACCTCGCTCGTTCGTTGTCCATCACACCAATCAACTCGAAAATTCGAGTGATTAGCCAGCGAGTTGACCAACGAAGGGGTTCGCGAAGGTGAAGAACAGAGCGATACCAACGCCGATCATGGTCACGGCGTCGAGCAGGCCGGCGACGATGAACATTTTAACTTGCAGCATTGGAACCATTTCTGGCTGACGCGCAGCGCCTTCCAGGAACTTGCCGCCCAGCAGGCCGAAACCAATGGCAGTACCCAGAGCACCCAGGCCGATCAACAGTGCAACAGCGATAGCGGTTAGACCAACTACAGTTTCCATCTTTCCTCCCGACTTTTACGTCGTATGGTTTAGGTTTTTTAGATTTTAAAGCGGTAAAACAAATCGTTTCATAGCCCTGAAGGGCCACCTTCCCGTTTCACCGGGAAGGACATCAGACTAGTCGAGACTGGTCTTAATGGTTCTCTTCGTGCGCCATCGACAGGTAGACAATGGTCAGCATCATGAAGATGAAGGCCTGCAGGGTGATGATCAGGATGTGGAACACAGCCCACGCCCACTGCAGGACAACGCCCAGGCCGCTAAGCCAGAGCAGACCGCTGCCGAACATCACAGCGATCAGAATGAACACCAGTTCGCCGGCATACATGTTGCCGAACAGTCGCAGGGCCAGGGAGATAGGCTTTGCAACGAGGGTCACGAACTCCAGCAGGAAGTTCACCGGGATCAGCAGGGCTTGAACGAAGATGTTCTTGCTGCCGAACGGGTGCAGGGTCAGTTCGCCGATGAAGCCGCCGATGCCCTTGACCTTGATGCTGTAGAAAATGATCAACGCGAACACCGACAGGGCCATGCCCAGGGTGGCGTTAGGGTCCGTGGTGGAAACCGCACGGAAAGGAATGTGGTGATCGCCGGAGATCAGGATGGCCAGCTGAGGAATCCAGTCGACCGGGATCAGGTCGACGGCGTTCATCAGGAACACCCAGACGAAGATGGTCAGTGCCAGCGGCGCAATCACCGGGCTACGGCCATGGAAGCTGTCTTTCACGCTGCCATCGACGAATTCGACCAGTACTTCAACGAAGTTCTGCAGGGCACCCGGTTGACCGGAGGTGGCCTTCTTTGCCGCCAGGCGGAAAAGGAAGACGAAGATCAGGCCCAGTGCGACAGACCAGCCCAGAGTATCCAGGTGGAATGCCCAGAAGCCCATTTCTTTGGCCTCTGCTGCGGAGTGGGCAAAGCCCCAGCCGCCATTGGGTAGCTGACCGAAGGTCAGGTTCTGCAAGTGGTGCTGGATATAGCCCGAAGCGGTTGTTTCTGCCATGGTTGCCTCAAACGCCCTAAGGTCTCGAAAGTCTTGTTTTCATAAGCAGGGGAGCGAACCAGCTGACCAGTTGGGTCAGCACGAACACGCCGAATACCGCCAGCGGTGCCAGTGGCTTCACACCTGCAAAGGTCAGTGCAAACAGCACTGCCGTCAAAATCAGTTTCCCCGCTTCGCCGGCATAAAAGGACCGGACGATAGCCTGGGCTGCTCGGGCGCCGGAAAACCGAAAGGCCCTGTGAGCAAAATACATATTGGGCAGCAAGGCTATCAGGCCTCCGCAGAGTCCTGAATATCCGGCAACGACTCCATGCCAATACCAAAGCGCCAATGCCGCGATGAGTAAAATGACTAACTGGGCCAATAAAACCGGAAAAACGGCCAAGCGATGGAACGGCAACGTGTTTGGCGTGCGGGTTTCCATCACTCTTGCTCCTCAATGGTCGGCTGCCGGAAATCAATAACTTGGCATAATTTGTGCCGACAAAATGCGCGCAGAGTATAGGGGCGGTTCAGCCCCTATTCAACTGTCGGGTAGTCTTTTCCGATCGCACGCTACATAAGCAAATGTTTCAGCGGATGTGGGCAAGGACGCCCTGAAGCTCATCCAATGAGTTATAGCCGATAACCAATTGCCCTTTGCCTTTCTTGCCGTGACGAATTTGTACCGCAGAGCCCAGCCGCTCGGCCAGGCGCTGCTCGAGGCGTGCGATATCCGGATCAGGTTTGGCCGCTTCGACCGGTGCAGGTTTGCCACTCAGCCACTGGCGAACCAGAGCCTCGGTCTGACGAACGGTCAGCCCCCGTGCGACAACGTGTCGCGCCCCTTCAACCTGTTGATTTTCCGGCAAACCGAGCAAAGCACGGGCGTGTCCCATCTCCAGATCGCCATGGGACAACATCGTCTTGATGACTTCCGGCAGCGCGATCAGGCGCAGCAAGTTGGACACCGTCACGCGGGACTTGCCCACGGCCTCCGCCACCTGCTGCTGAGTCAGCTGAAACTCTTGCTGCAGACGCTGCAAGGCAATGGCTTCTTCGATCGGGTTGAGGTCTTCACGCTGAATGTTCTCGATCAGCGCCATGGCGATGGCGGTTTCATCCGGTACATCGCGCACCATCGCGGGGATAGTGTCTTTGCCAGCCTGCTGGCTGGCGCGCCAGCGGCGTTCGCCGGCGATGATTTCAAAACGTCCACTGCCGATCGGGCGAACCACGATCGGCTGCATCACGCCCTGTGTCTTGATCGAGTTGGCCAGTTCTTCCAGCGCCTGGGGATCCATGTCCCGACGCGGCTGGTATTTGCCGCGCTGGATCAGGTCCAGGGGCAAGTGTTGCAACTCGCGCTCGTCAGCCTGCACCGCTTGTTCTTCAAGCGAAGTGACAGTCGGACCACTCAACAGTGCATCCAGTCCACGTCCGAGACCTCGTTTCTTGACGGCCATGGGGGTTCCTTAAGTTGGCTGGGCTGCAGCGGTGCGTGAAGGACGGCGCTGACGGCGAACCATCTCGCCGGCCAATGCCAGGTACGCCAGGGCACCACGGGATTGCTTGTCGTAGGCCAGCGCGGGCATGCCGTAGCTGGGGGCTTCCGCCAGGCGGATATTGCGCGGGATCACGGTGTCGTAGAGCTTGTCGCCAAAGTGTTCCTTGAGTTGCACCGATACATCGTTCATCAGGCTCAGGCGCGGATCGAACATGGTTCGCAGCAGACCTTCGATTTGCAGGTTCGGGTTCAGCAACTCGGCGATACGCTTGATGTTATCCACAAGGTCGCTCAGCCCTTCCAGCGCGTAATACTCGCACTGCATGGGGATAATCACCCCGTCGGCGGCCACCAGTGCGTTTAGCGTAAGCATCGACAACGACGGCGGGCAGTCGATCAGGATGTAGTCGTAATTTTCGCGGACCGGCGCCAGCGCACTGCGCAGGCGGCTTTCTTTCATCTGCATTTCCAGCAGCACGACTTCGGCGGCGGTCAAATCGCGGTTGGCCGGCAGCAGTTGATAACCGCCGTGCTCGGAAAAGTGCATTGCCTGAGCCAGGTCGCACTCGCCAATCAGCAAGTCGTAGACCGAGTTTTCCAGGCCGTGTTTATCCACACCGCTCCCCATGGTGGCGTTGCCCTGTGGATCGAGATCGATCAACAGCACCCGACGCTTGGTAGCGACCAGGGATGCTGCGAGGTTGATGCAGGTGGTGGTCTTGCCCACGCCACCCTTTTGGTTCGCTATCGCGAATACCTTAGCCATTCTTGCTTGTGTTCCCAATCATGCCGTGCGGCGCAGTATCAGCAGATGGCGTTGGCCTTGGCAACCGGGTACGGCCAAGGCGTGTTCGCTATCGAGGTGGAAGTCTGCCGGCAATGCTAACAGCTCATCGCTTGGATGGACGCCCTTCATTGCCAGCCAGCGGGTGTCGTGGTCGCCCAGATGGCGTGTCCAGTTACTGAAGTTCTCCATGCTGCTGAACGCCCGGGAAACAATTCCGTTGAAGGGCTGCTCAGGCGTGAAGGCTTCGACGCGACTGTGGATAACTTGCAGATTATCCAACTTGAGTTCGAGTTTGACTTGGGTCAGGAAGCGGGTCTTCTTGCCATTGCTGTCCAGGCAAGTGACCTGGGACTCGGGAAACAGGATCGCCAACGGAATGCCCGGCATGCCACCGCCACTGCCTACGTCAAGCCAGCGACCGTTTTCGATGAATGGCATCACACTCAAACTATCGAGCAGGTGACGGGACACCATTTCGTCCGGGTCACGCACCGCCGTCAGGTTGTAAGCCTTGTTCCACTTGATCAACAGGGCCAGGTAACCCAGCAGCAATTCGTGCTGGACCGGGGTCAGGTCGACGCCCAACTGGCGTGCACCTGTGGATAACTCTTCGGCGTGTTGCGAGGTGACCAACGAACTCAAGCGCTTTGCTCCAACTGACGGCCCGCGCCGCGTTTTTTCAAATGAATCATCAACAGCGAAATGGCCGCCGGTGTGACACCCGGAATACGGGATGCCTGGCCCAGGGTTTCGGGGCGAGTTATCCCCAACTTGCTCTGGATTTCCTTCGACAGGCCGGAAATCGCGGTGTAATCGATATCCACAGGCAACCGAGTGTCTTCACTGGCGCGCAGACGAGCGATCTCATCTTGCTGACGGTCGATGTAGCCCGCGTACTTGGTCTTGATTTCGACCTGTTCGGCAACCTGTGGATCTTCTGCGCCGCCGCCGGTCACTTCGACCAGACCAGCGTAGTCGATTTCCGGACGGGACAGCAGGTTCAACAAGTTGTATTCGTGGGTCAGTGGCGTGCCGAATTTTTCGGCAATCGCGTCGCCCTGCTCGGTACCCGGACGGACCCAGGTACTTTTCAGGCGCTGTTCTTCCAGCGTGATGCCTTCACGTTTTTTGCAGAACGCAGCCCAGCGCGCATCATCGACCAGCCCCAACTCGCGACCTTTTTCGGTCAAGCGCAGGTCGGCGTTGTCTTCGCGCAGAATCAGGCGGTATTCGGCACGTGACGTGAACATCCGGTACGGTTCCTGGGTGCCCAGGGTAATCAGGTCGTCAACCAACACGCCGATATACGCTTCGTCGCGGCGCGGACACCAGCTGTCTTTGCCCTGCGCGCGCAGTGCTGCGTTGGTTCCAGCCAGCAAACCCTGGGCGCCGGCTTCTTCGTAACCGGTGGTGCCGTTGATTTGCCCGGCGAAGAACAAACCACCGATCACTTTGGTTTCCAGGCTGTACTTCAGGTCACGCGGGTCGAAGTAATCATATTCGATGGCATAACCGGGCCGCACGATATGGGCGTTTTCCATGCCGCGCATTGATTGCACGATCTGCAGTTGCACGTCGAACGGCAAGGACGTGGAAATTCCGTTGGGGTACAGCTCGTGAGTGGTCAGCCCTTCGGGTTCGATGAAGACCTGGTGGCTTTCCTTGTCGGCAAAGCGGTGAATCTTGTCTTCGATCGATGGGCAATAACGTGGACCAATACCTTCGATCACCCCGGAATACATCGGCGAACGATCGAGGTTCGCGGCGATGATTTCGTGGGTACGCGCGTTGGTATGGGTAATCCAGCAACTGATCTGCCGGGGGTGCTGTTCTTTGGAACCCATGAACGACATCACGGGGATCGGCGTATCGCCGGCCTGCTCCGTCATGACCGAAAAATCCACGGAGCGGGCATCGATACGCGGCGGAGTCCCGGTTTTCAGGCGGCCCACTCGCAAAGGCAGTTCACGCAAGCGATGAGCCAGCGCGATTGACGGCGGATCACCAGCACGGCCGCCGGAAAAATTCTGCAGACCGATGTGGATAAGTCCACCGAGGAATGTACCGGTGGTCAACACCACGGATTCCGCCAGGAACCGCAGGCCCATTTGGGTGACGACACCGCGCACCTGGTCCTGCTCGACGATCAAGTCATCCGCAGCTTGTTGAAATATCCACAGGTTCGGCTGGTTTTCCAGGGTTTCGCGGATGGCCGCTTTGTAAAGAATGCGATCGGCCTGTGCACGGGTAGCGCGTACGGCCGGGCCCTTGCGGCTGTTCAAGACGCGAAACTGGATACCACCTTTGTCGGTAGCCATGGCCATCGCGCCGCCCAGGGCATCGATTTCTTTCACCAGATGGCTTTTGCCGATCCCGCCAATGGCGGGGTTGCAACTCATGGCACCGAGGGTTTCCACGTTGTGCGTCAGCAACAGGGTTTTTACACCCATGCGTGCTGACGCCAGTGCTGCCTCGGTACCGGCATGACCGCCGCCGATGACGATCACTTCAAAACGGGAAGGGAAATCCACCACGCACCTCGTGCCTGCTTATGTAGGTAGTCAGGAATTGATTGTAGAAAAGGGTTTTACAGCTTTGCGGGCAAGTATAGGGACTTCGCCCCTCCTAAAGAACCCTTTGCACAAAATTTAACCAGTTGTGGATGACTTGCGGACAATAGAAATTAAAAAGAGAGAAATTTATTAAATCTTTGTTTTTATGTTTATTCTTAGGCAGGCCCCTATCTGTGGATAACGTTCTGTAAGCCATATTTTACGTTGTGTACAGCGTTTCAAAAGTCTGTGGCCATCTGCGGATGAGGCCATTGGATAAGTGCTTTAAGCCTGTGGATTAAAGTAATGGTTATCCACAGAGGTGTTTTTGCTCAGGTTTAAGGCCCTGTTATCAACGGGGCACAGGGCTGTTTATTCACAGGGCTTAATCCACAGAAACGTGAGTTTTCCCGATGAGCTGGGAATGGAAAATCCTTCTGCTCGCTCATGAGTACGGCAAAAAAGAGAGGTGTTGTGGGAAATCCATAGGGTAGTTAATAATAGCGATTATCATTAACCAGCCTTGTCATTCCCTATGCCTCCTCCCTCCCACATGGCTGCAGTCCAGATCATTTACGAGCAACACCATTCCTGGCTGCACGGTTGGCTAAAAGGCAGGTTGAATAACGCCAGCGATGCGGCCGATGTGGCGCACGATACGTTCGTCCGTATTCTTGGGGGACGGCATGCAGCGCAGATCGTTGAGCCACGGGATTATCTGGCGACCATCGCCAGGGGCCTGGTGATCGATCGTTACCGCCGGCACGCCATTGAACAGGCTTATAAACAAACCTTGGCCGAGCGGCCTGAACCGGTAGCCGTCAGCGAAGAAGACAAGGCAATCATCATTGAAACGCTGGTGGCTGTGGATAAAGCCCTGTCAGGCTTGGGGGAGCGCGCGCGCAGTATCTTTATGTTGTCGCAAATCGACGGCCTGACTTATCAACAGATCGCCAATCAACTGAAAGTGTCCCTGACCACGGTGAAGAAGCACATGATTCGCGCGTTGACTGAATGCTCGCTGATCATGGCCAGTCTGTAATGGCGATGCCAGATCGCAAGACATTCGAAGCGGCTGCCAGTTGGTATGTGCAGTTTCAGTCCTGTACGCCGACGATTGCCCAACGCCAGGCCTGGCAACAATGGCTCGATGGGGATCCGTCCCATCAGGCCGCATGGAACCAGATGGAACAACTGCAACGTAGCCTTGGCGCCCTGCCCCGGGATTTGACCCGGCGCGCGTTATCGACCACGCAGCAGCGTCGCCAGGTACTCAAGTGGATGCTGATGATGGGCAGTACCGGCTACCTGGGCTGGAATGTTCAGCAACACACACGCCTGGGCACTGTATGGGCGGACTACCGAACGTCGGTAGGCGAACGTCGGCGCGTCGAGTTGGCTGACGGTACACGGATTGACCTGAATACCAGCACGGCGATCGATGTAGTGTTCGACGGGCACCAACGTCTCGTTCGTCTGCGCGAAGGTGAAGTACTTATCCACACCGGCACGTCAGGTGGACACACGCCTTTTTATGTCGAAACACGCCAGGGCCGCGTTCAGGCATTGGGAACTCGGTTTACTGTGCGCCAATTGCCGGACACCACGCGTGTCGGTGTGCTGGAGGACGTGGTGAGCGTATCGCCGGGTGACCAGCCCACTCAGATACGGTTGCTGGGTGCAGGTGAAAGCGCTGATTTCGATCGTCAAAAGGTGGGCCCCAACCACGTGTATCGAAACGCTCAGGTGGCTTGGGTCGAAGGGCAATTGGTCGTGTTGGATGCTCGACTCGGGGATGTGATAGACGAATTGGCCCGTTATCGTCCTGGTGTTCTGCAGTGTGATCTGGCGTCGGCGCGCTTGCGTGTTTCTGGAACCTTCCGCCTGGATGCTTCCGACGCGGTACTGGCCAACTTGCAGGCGACGCTGCCGATTCAAGTGAAGTATTTCACGCGTTATTGGGTATCGGTGAAACGAATCGGTTGATCGCAAAAATTCCACATGCAGAGGTTATCTTTTTTTTGCCTGGCGCGGCCCTACAGGTAATCACGATGCAACCTTCAGGGCTTCCCCATCTATGCGCCTTTCCAACAAGCTTCGCCAGCGATTTTCCTACCACGGTATGACCTGCAGCCTACTGCTTGGCACGGCAGCCACCGCCAGTGTCCTGTTATCGACCCACGCGATCGCGGCCAGTGCGGAGCAGCATTACTCCATTGCGGCCGGGCCGCTGGACAGTGCGTTGAGCCAGTTTGCTGCCAAGGCGAATGTGATTCTGTCTTTCTCTCCCCAGCAAACCGCACGGTTGAATACACCAGGGCTGGAGGGGGACTATTCAGTGGACCAGGGCTTTGCGTTGCTGCTGCAAAGCTCCGGGCTACAGGCTGTGGTCCAGGCGCCGGGCAGTTATGTGTTGCAGGCTGCACCCACCGGACAACTGACGCTCGCGCCGACCACTGTCAGTACTTATCAACAGGGAGGCTTCAACCAGGAGATCGCCGGCGATGTGGGTTACAAGGCGCAAAACAGCCGCATCGGTACTAAAACCAGCACGCCGTTGTCGGAAACCCCGCGTTCGGTATCGATCGTTACGAACCAGCGCATCAAGGATCAAAAGTCCCAGACCCTGACTGAAGTGCTGGGCTATGTGCCCGGTATCTTCGCGCCCCCCTTCGCCGCCGGCGATGGCCTTGCGGGTGATCTGTTCTTCATTCGCGGTTTCAATGCCACAGATTACGGCTACGGCCTGCTGCGTGATGGCCTGCGTGTACAAGGTAATCGGTACGACACCACCAGTGAGCCCTATGGCCTGGAACGCGTCGAAATCTTCCGTGGTCCCTCTTCCCTGCTTTACGGCGAAAACGCCCCGGGGGGCTTGGTCAACCTGGTCAGCAAACATCCGACGGCTGCGCCTCAAGGTGAAGTCCAGTTGGGCTATGGCTCGAACAATCGACGCCAGATGGGTGTGGATATCTCGGGTCCGCTCAATGACGGTGGCACTGTCCTTGGACGTGTAGTGATGCTTGGCCGCAAGTCCGATACACAGACCGATCACGTCCCGGACGACCGTCTATACCTCGCCCCCTCCCTGACCCTGAATTTCGACGACTACAACACGCTCACCCTGTTGGCCAACTACCAGAAAGACCACACCAATCTGGAGCTCGGCCTACCCGCTGCCGGTACCTTGCTTACAAACCCCAATGGCAAGCTATCCAAACACACAATGCTCGGCGACCCGGATTGGAACACCTTTGAGCGGGAGGCCTGGAGCGCTGGTTATGAGTTCAGCCACAGCTTCAATGACGACTGGCAGTTCCGCCAAAACTCGCGCTACATGCAGTCGCGGATCAACCGTCATGAAACCTGGCCGAGTGCGCTCAATAACGGCGGTTTTGGTACTCAACTGAACATGACGGCCTACGACCGCTACAACAAGTCGATGGTCTACTCCCTGGATAACCAACTGGAAGGCAAATTCCAGGTGGGTGGCCTGGAAAACACCGTTCTCTTTGGCGCCAGCTATGACCGGACCTCATTCAACCAGGATTGGAACGCAGGTTTTGCCGGCACCATCAACGTGTATAACCCCGTATACCTGCGGGACCCGCTCACCCCGGTGGCAGTGCAAAACACCTTGCTGGAGCAGCAGATGAAGGGGGTTTATGCACAGATCCAGAGCAAGTACGACCATTGGTTGTTCCTGCTGGGAGGCCGTCAGGACTGGGTTGACAGTGACTTCCGCGACAAGGTGAACAAGGCCAGCAACACAGGCTCCGAAGACCGCAAGTTCACCTATCAGGGCGGTGTGATGTACCAGTTCGACAACGGCCTCACGCCATATGTCAGCTACTCCACCGCGTTTGTTCCGGTTCAGCAGATCTCCAATGCCGGTTCACCGTTGAAACCGATCACCAGCAGCCAGTACGAAGTGGGTGTGAAGTACGAGCCGGTCGGGTGGGATACCGCGATGACTGTGTCTGTATACGACCTGCGCAAGGAAGACGACACCTACCTCGATGCCACCACCAACAGTTACCGCCAGGTAGGTGAAAGCCGAGCCAAGGGTGCGGAACTCGAGATAAACAGCAACCTCACACCCAACTTGAATGTGACTGCGGCTTATACCTACACCGATGCGCGGATTACCAAGGATTCGGCGACCTCACTGGTCGAGGGGCATCAGATGACAGGTGTTCCCCGCAATCAAGCTTCGGTGTGGGGCAAGTACCGCTTCCTCGATGGCCATCTCAAAGGTTTGTCCGTTGGCGGGGGGGTCCGCTATTTCGACAGTACCTTTTCCTACACCGCGCCAACGCTATACGGGAAGTTGGATGCAGGTAGCGTCACCTTGGTGGATGCAGCTGTTGGCTATCAGATCGACACGCACTGGTCAGTCGACCTGAACGCCAAAAACCTGTTCGACAAGGAATACGTATCAGGCTGCAACGACGCAGGCCGTTGCTACTGGGGCGATAGCCGTACCCTGCTGGGTACGGTGTCCTATAACTGGTAACACGCTGTGGATAACTCGCTTATTTACCAATGCAGAAGCTGGAAAAGATGCGTCCCAACAAATCATCGGAGCTGAACGCGCCGGTGATTTCACCCAACAGCTGCTGGGCCTGACGTAAATCCTCAGCCAGCAGCTCCCCTGCGCCCGCCAGGGTCAGCTGCGCGCGGCCGTGCTCCAATGCCGCGCTTGCATGACGCAGTGCCTCAAGGTGCCTGCGACGTGCACTGAAGCTGCTTTCCGAGGTCTGCTCATAGCCCATGCAGTCCTTGAGGTGTTCGCGCAGCAACTCCAAGCCTTCTCCCGCCGCCTTGGCACTCAGGCTGATGGTGACATGGCCATCCGCGCTGGTTTCCATCGCGATGGTTTCACCCGTAAGGTCGGCTTTGTTGCGGATCAAGGTCACTTTGGCCGGGTCAGGTCGCTGCTCGAGGAATTCCGGCCACAGCGCAAAAGGATCCACAGCCTCGGGTGCGGTGGCATCCACGACCAACAGCACCCGATCAGCTTCACCGATGGCTTTGAGCGCACGTTCCACGCCGATTTTTTCCACCTGGTCGTCGGTATCACGCAAACCGGCCGTATCCACCACATGCAGCGGCATACCATCGATGTGGATATGTTCGCGCAGGATATCCCGGGTCGTACCGGCGATCTCGGTCACAATGGCGGCTTCGCGCCCGGCGAGTGCATTGAGCAGGCTGGATTTACCGGCGTTGGGTCGACCGGCTATCACCACAGTCATGCCATCCCGCAATAATGCCCCCTGGCCGGCTTCGCGCAGCACTGTGGATAACTCATTGCGTACGTTGTCGAGCATCGCCAGCACATGCCCGTCGGCAAGAAAGTCGATTTCTTCCTCCGGGAAGTCAATGGCCGCTTCGACATAGATGCGCAGGCTGATCAATTGCTCGGTCAAATGATGCACACGCTGGGAGAACGCCCCCTGCAGCGAACGCAATGCATTGCGCGCCGCCTGTGCTGAACTGGCCTCGATCAAGTCAGCGATGGCTTCGGCCTGGGCGAGGTCGAGCTTGTCATTCAAGAATGCCCGTTCGCTGAACTCTCCCGGGCGTGCCAGACGACAGCCCAATTGCAGGCACCGCTGCAGCAACATGTCCAGGACGACAGGACCGCCATGTCCCTGTAGTTCCAGGACATCTTCGCCGGTGAATGAATTCGGCCCAGGGAAATAGATCGCCAGCCCTTCATCCAGCACGCTGTTATCGGTATCCAGAAATGGCCCGTAGTGGGCGTAACGTGGCTTCAAAGTACGACCGCTGATGACCTCGGCAGCCTTACCGGCAAGCGGTCCGGAGATACGAACGATACCGACACCGCCGCGACCTTGAGCGGTAGCGACAGCAGCGATGGTTTCACGGGGAGCACTCATCAGCAGGTTCCAGAACAAAGGTGGCGGAAAGCAAAACGCCCCACGAAGGGGCGTTTTGAGTGGTTATCCACAGAGTAAATTACGCAGCGGCTTTTGCGGTAGCCGCTTCGATCTTACGTGTGATGTACCACTGTTGAGAGATCGACAAGACGTTGTTGACCACCCAGTACAGCACCAGACCTGCCGGGAACCACAGGAAGAAGAAGGTGAAGATGATTGGCATCATTTTCATCACCTTGGCTTGCATCGGATCCGGAGGCGTTGGGTTCAGGCGCTGCTGAATGAACATGGTCGCGCCCATGATGATCGGCAGGATAAAGAACGGGTCTTTGATCGACAGGTCAGTTATCCACAGCATGAACGGTGCCTGACGCATTTCCACGCTTTCCAGGAGTACCCAGTAGAGCGACAGGAAAACCGGCATCTGTACAAGAATCGGCAAGCATCCACCCAGCGGGTTGATCTTCTCTTTCTTGTACAACTCCATCATGGCCTGCGACATTTTCTGCCGGTCATCACCATGCTGTTCTTTCAGGGCGGCCAGTTTTGGCGCCACCGCACGCATACGTGCCATCGACTTGTAGCTTGCAGCCGACAGGGGGAAGAACAAGCCTTTGATCAGCATGGTCAGGAAGATGATCGACCAGCCCCAGTTACCGACGATGCTGTGGATATGTTGCAGCAGCCAGAAAATCGGCTGGGCAATGAACCACAGGAAGCCGTAATCAACGGTCAGTTCCAGGCCTGGGGACAACTCTTTGAGAACAGCCTGGCTTTTCGGACCGGCGTACAGGGTAGCGCTGGTTTCAGCCTTGGCACCCGGCGCTACAGTCAGCGATGGACCCGTGAAACCAATGATGTAGTTACCTTGGTTGTCCTTGCGGGTCTGCACCAGGTTCGCGTCACCTTTCGCGGGGATCCAGGCGGTCACGAAGTAGTGCTGCAGCCAGGCAACCCAGCCACCCTGTACCGTTTCTTTCAGCGAGCCCTTGTCGATATCTTTCATCGACACTTTTTTGTACGGCTCGCTACTTGTCCACAGGGCGGCGCCCAGGTAAGTCGCGGTACCGGTAGCAGTGCTGGAAGAAGGATCGGAGCTGTTATCACGCTTGAGCTGGGCAAACAGGTTGCCAGTCCAGGGTTTGTCGCTTTCGTTGTCGATCAGGTAAGTGACCTTCAAGTCGTACAAGCCACGGGTAAAGCTGAAGCGCTTGATGTAATTGACGCCGTCGAGGCTGAATTTCAGGTCGACATTCAACTGGTTCTGGCCATCAGCCAGTTGATAAACCTTCTGTTCGGTCGAGTAAACCGGACGACCGGTAGCACGCGCATCCGGACCATTGGTTCCGGTCAGGCCGCTTTGCGCCAGATAAGTACGTTCACCACCGTTATCGAACAGTTGGAACGGTACATCCGGATGGTCCTGGCGACGTGGATACAGCGGCAGTTTCAGTTGCGCGATATCACCACCTTGCGGGTCGATAGCCAAGTCGAGCACATCCGTTTTTACATGGATGAGGTCTTTATTGGTGACCACCGGGGTTTCTACAGGGGCGCTGGTATCGGCATTCGCGCTAGGCACATCGGCACTGGCAGAACCATTGGTGCCCAGCGGCGCGTCCGGAATGGCCGGCGCGGCCTGGTTGGTAGCAACATTCTGAGTCGGCAGGGCAGCCTGGCCGTAGTCCTGGTTCCACTTAAGGACCATGACGTAGGACACGATTGCCAGGGCGACGATCAGGATCGTGCGTTTAATATCCATGATTACTCGGCCATCGAAGAAGAACGGGAGGTAGGGATAGGCGGAACCGGGTCATAACCACCGGGATTCCACGGATGACAGCGACCTAAACGACGAAAGGTCAGCCAGCCACCGCGCAGAAGACCATGATTTTCTATGGCCTCTAACGCGTAGCAGGAACAACTGGGGTAGAAACGACAGTGATTGGCCATCAGAGGGCTAATGGCATAGCGGTAAAACTGGATCGGAACGAGGGCCAGTTTACGCATCAAGGCTGTCTACCCCTACAGTTTCGGGACTCACTGCTGGTGCTGGCTTGTGGGTACGCGCCAAACGTTTCCAGAGTTTGCCGAAATGCTGAATCAATTCGGGGTTTTCTACATCACCCAAGCCTTTGCGCGCGACGATAACAATATCCCAGCCGACCAGAGTGTCCTGGTGGAGGCGAAACGATTCGCGCATAAGACGCTTGAGGCGATTGCGCTCAACGGAGAGCTTTACGCTCTTCTTGCCGATCACCAACCCTAGACGGGGGTGATCCAGATCGTTGTTACGCGCAAGGAGCAGGAGATTTTTCCCCGGAACCTTGCCGGTGGGGGAGTCAAAGACTGCCTTGAAATGCCGGGGGGTTAGCAGACGCTTTTCCCGACTGAAGTCCTGACTCACCACCAGTGCCGGATTATCAAACTGCCAGACGCGCACGACCTTTGGCGCGACGACGCGACAGGACGGCACGGCCGTTCTTGGTAGCCATGCGAGCACGGAAGCCGTGGGTGCGGGCGCGTTTGATGGTGCTGGGTTGGAAAGTACGTTTCATGGCGTTGTTACCTGGTTCGTCGACAACGGGCCGGAATGGCCCCCGTTTTAAGAGACCGGCGATTCTAGAGAAAGCAAGCCTCTAGGTCAATTTCCAACCAGCTTTTCCTTTGAACGCTCTTCTATAGACGCCGGTACTTTTTCTGTTCGCCGTCTTTCCATGAATCCGGACGCAGATATAAAAATAAAGAAAAACCTTATTTAAAGCTTTTCTGTAAAGCTTATAAAAGCTATACAGCCATCAATCTGTGGATAAGTAGCTGAAGGCCTTGTTTCACATACTGTACAGAGAATGACAACCTCGGGGAGAAACGGTGTCTTGCCTGTGCTGCACTGTCGGATAACCTGTGTGTGGAAGGGCTGTTTATCCACAGCCAGGTTACCCACAGACTTTCGAGTCCACTTGTACAATGAGCTCATGCACGTTTATCCACAGAGCTTATGCACAGACCATCGGTCGCTTTTTTAGCGGTTAAAGCATTGATTTTGGGTGGTCTGTCAGCAACCTACATGTGGATAAGTGGCCGCTTGGCCGCTACAATGGCGGCTTGTTTTTGCCTCACCGGCTTTCAACTTAGGGGATATCCGTGTCAGTGGAACTTTGGCAGCAGTGCGTGGAGCTATTGCGCGATGAGCTGCCTGCCCAGCAATTCAACACCTGGATCCGTCCGCTACAGGTCGAAGCCGAAGGCGACGAGTTGCGTGTCTATGCGCCCAACCGTTTTGTTCTCGACTGGGTTAACGAAAAGTACCTGAGCCGCGTTCTCGAATTGCTTGATGAGCATGGCAACGGTCTCGCCCCGGTACTCTCCTTATTAATAGGCAGCAAACGCAGCTCGGCACCTCGTGCCGCACCCAACGCACCGTTGGCGGCCGCGGCGGCGTCCCAAGCCCAGGTTGCTGCAGCTCCGGTGGTTGCCGCGCCTGCGCCCACGCCACAGAACAGCACGCCCGAGAGTGAAGAGCCGTCCCGCGATAGCTTCGACCCAATGGCCGGGGCCAGCTCCCAGCAGGCCCCGGTACGCGCCGAACAGCGCACCGTGCAGGTTGAAGGTGCCCTCAAGCACACCAGCTACCTCAACCGCACCTTTACCTTTGAAAACTTCGTCGAAGGTAAATCCAACCAACTGGCTCGTGCGGCCGCCTGGCAGGTCGCCGACAACCCCAAGCACGGTTACAACCCACTCTTCCTGTATGGCGGCGTTGGCTTGGGTAAAACCCACTTGATGCACGCTGTGGGTAACCATCTCTTGAAGAAGAACCCGAATGCCAAGGTTGTGTACCTGCACTCGGAGCGCTTCGTGGCCGACATGGTCAAGGCACTGCAGCTCAACGCCATCAACGAATTCAAGCGGTTCTACCGCTCGGTTGATGCGCTGCTGATCGATGACATTCAGTTCTTCGCTCGCAAGGAGCGTTCCCAGGAAGAATTTTTCCACACCTTCAACGCTCTGCTCGAAGGCGGCCAGCAGGTCATCTTGACCAGTGACCGCTATCCGAAGGAAATCGAAGGCCTGGAAGAGCGCCTGAAGTCGCGTTTCGGCTGGGGTCTGACCGTCGCGGTGGAACCTCCGGAGCTGGAAACTCGCGTCGCGATCCTGATGAAAAAGGCCGACCAGGCAAAAGTCGAGCTGCCACACGATGCGGCGTTCTTTATTGCCCAGCGCATTCGCTCCAACGTGCGTGAGCTGGAAGGCGCACTCAAGCGGGTCATCGCGCACTCACACTTCATGGGCCGCGACATCACCATCGAGTTGATTCGCGAATCCTTGAAAGATTTGCTGGCACTGCAAGACAAGCTGGTGAGTGTGGATAACATCCAACGCACTGTTGCCGAATACTACAAGATCAAGATTTCCGACCTGCTGTCCAAGCGCCGTTCGCGCTCGGTGGCTCGTCCGCGTCAGGTGGCCATGGCGCTTTCCAAGGAACTCACCAACCATAGCCTGCCGGAGATCGGCGATGTCTTTGGTGGCCGTGACCACACCACGGTCTTGCACGCATGCCGCAAGATCAGCGAACTTAAGGAATCCGACGCGGATATTCGCGAGGACTACAAGAACCTGCTGCGTACTCTGACTACGTGATGACACCAGCGCAGCTTATTAAGGCAAGGGACTAGACCATGCATTTCACCATTCAACGCGAAGCCCTGTTGAAACCCCTGCAACTGGTCGCAGGCGTCGTCGAGCGCCGACAGACCTTGCCGGTGCTTTCCAACGTATTGCTGGTTGTCGAAGGCCAGCAGTTGTCCTTGACCGGTACCGACCTCGAAGTCGAACTGGTCGGTCGTGTGCAGTTGGAAGAGCCCGCCGAGCCTGGCGAGATCACCGTGCCCGCGCGCAAGCTGATGGACATCTGCAAGAGCTTGCCGAATGATGCACTGATCGACATCAAGGTTGACGAGCAGAAGCTGGTGGTCAAGGCGGGTCGTAGCCGTTTTACCCTCTCCACCTTGCCGGCCAATGACTTCCCTACCGTGGAAGAAGGTCCTGGCTCGCTGACCTGCAGCCTGGAGCAGAGCAAACTGCGTCGTTTGATCGAGCGCACCAGCTTTGCCATGGCGCAACAGGACGTCCGTTACTACCTCAACGGCATGCTGTTGGAAGTGTCCGCCGGTGTAATTCGCGCCGTGGCCACCGATGGGCACCGCTTGGCGATGTGTGCGATGCAGGCCGATATCGGTCAGCCTGATCGTCACCAGGTGATCGTTCCACGTAAGGGTATTTTGGAACTGGCGCGTTTGCTGACCGAGCCCGATGGCAACGTCAGCATCGTGTTGGGCCAGCACCATATCCGCGCGACCACCGGTGAATTCACGTTCACTTCCAAATTGGTCGACGGCAAATTCCCGGATTACGAGCGTGTTCTGCCAAAAGGTGGTGACAAGCTGGTGCTGGGCGATCGCCAAGCGTTGCGCGAAGCCTTCAGCCGCACCGCAATTTTGTCCAACGAAAAGTACCGTGGCATCCGTCTGCAACTGGCCAACGGTCAGTTGAAGATCCAGGCGAATAACCCGGAGCAGGAAGAAGCTGAGGAAGAAGTGGGTGTCGATTATAACGGCGGCTCGCTGGAGATCGGCTTTAACGTGAGCTATCTGTTGGACGTACTGGGTGTGATGACTACCGAGCAGGTTCGCCTGATTCTGTCCGACTCCAACAGCAGCGCCCTGGTGCAGGAATCCGACAACGATGATTCGGCGTACGTTGTCATGCCGATGCGCCTGTAATCATGCTCAGCAGAACCTAGATGTCCCTTAGTCGCGTCTCGGTCACCGCGGTGCGCAATCTGCACCCGGTGACCTTCTCCCCCTCCCCCCGCATCAATATCCTCCATGGCGCCAATGGCAGTGGCAAAACCAGCGTGCTGGAAGCCATTCATCTGCTGGGTCTTGCCCGCTCCTTCCGTAGTACTCGTCTTTTGCCGGTGATTCAGTACGAACAGCTGGCATGCACGGTATTTGGCCAGGTCGAGTTGGCCGAGGGAGGGCACAGTAATCTGGGGATATCCCGTGATCGCGGCGGGGAATTTCAAATTCGCATCGACGGGCAGAACGCCCGCAGTGCTGCGCAATTGGCCGAAATCCTGCCATTGCAACTGATCAACCCCGACAGTTTCCGGCTGTTGGAAGGTGCTCCAAAAATTCGCAGGCAATTCCTCGATTGGGGAGTGTTCCACGTGGAACCACGGTTCATGGCCACTTGGCAGCGGTTGCAGAAGGCCCTGCGGCAGCGGAACTCGTGGCTACGGCATGGTACACTTGACGCCGCTTCGCAAGCGGCTTGGGACCGGGAACTGTGCCTCGCCAGCGATGAGATAGATGAATACCGCCGCGCTTACATCAAAGCCTTGAAACCAGTCTTTGAGCAGACCTTGAGTGAGTTATTGGACCTCGAGGGGCTGACGCTGAGTTATTACCGTGGTTGGGACAAGGACCGGGAACTGAGTGCAGTACTCGCCGCTTCCTTGCAACGGGATCAGCAGATGGGTCATACCCAGGTCGGCCCCCAGCGAGCGGACTTGCGTCTAAGACTGGGTGCGCACAACGCCGCGGATATTTTGTCCCGAGGCCAACAGAAGTTGGTGGTGTGTGCGTTGCGTATCGCGCAGGGGCATCTGGTTAGCCAGGCCCGCCGCGGTCAATGTATTTATCTGGTGGATGACCTGCCGTCCGAGTTGGACGATCAACATCGCCGGGCGCTATGCCGCTTGTTGGAAGACTTACGCTGCCAGGTGTTCATTACCTGTGTAGACCACGAATTATTGAGGGAAGGCTGGCAGACGGAAACGCCAGTCGCTTTGTTCCACGTGGAACAGGGCCGTATCACCCAGACCCACGACCATCGGGAGTGAAGGCATGAGCGAAGAACAAACGTACGACTCAAACAGCATCAAGGTGCTGAAAGGTTTGGATGCCGTACGCAAACGTCCCGGTATGTACATCGGCGATACCGATGACGGCAGCGGTCTGCACCACATGGTGTTTGAGGTGGTCGATAACTCTATCGACGAAGCGCTGGCCGGTTACTGCGACGACATCAGCATCATCATCCACCCGGATGAATCCATCACCGTGCGCGACAACGGTCGCGGTATTCCGGTAGATGTGCATAAAGAAGAAGGCGTTTCGGCAGCAGAGGTCATCATGACCGTGCTCCACGCCGGCGGTAAGTTCGATGACAACTCCTATAAAGTATCCGGCGGTTTGCACGGCGTAGGTGTGTCGGTAGTGAACGCCCTGTCGGAAGAGCTGGTTCTGACCGTGCGTCGCAGCGGAAAGATCTGGGAGCAAACCTACGTTCATGGCGTGCCTCAGGCACCGATGGCGATCGTGGGTGACAGTGAAACCACCGGTACCCAGATCCACTTCAAGGCATCTGCCGAAACCTTCAAGAACATCCACTTCAGCTGGGACATCCTGGCCAAGCGGATTCGTGAACTCTCCTTCCTCAACTCCGGCGTCGGCATCTTCCTGAAAGATGAACGCAGCGGCAAGGAAGAGCTGTTCAAGTACGAAGGTGGCCTACGCGCGTTCGTTGAATACCTGAACACCAACAAGACCGCGGTCAACCAGGTGTTCCACTTCAACATCCAGCGTGAAGATGGCATCGGTGTGGAAATCGCCCTGCAGTGGAACGACAGCTTCAACGAGAACCTGTTGTGCTTCACCAACAACATTCCACAACGGGACGGCGGCACTCACTTGGTGGGCTTCCGTTCTGCATTGACCCGAAACCTGAACAACTACATCGAAGCTGAAGGTCTGGCCAAGAAGCACAAGGTCGCCACCACCGGTGACGATGCCCGTGAAGGCCTGACTGCCATTATTTCGGTGAAGGTGCCGGATCCGAAGTTCAGCTCCCAGACCAAAGACAAGCTGGTGTCTTCCGAAGTGAAGACTGCTGTCGAACAGGAAATGGGCAAGTATTTCTCCGACTTCCTGCTGGAGAACCCCAACGAAGCCAAGCTGGTGGTCGGCAAGATGATCGACGCCGCCCGTGCCCGTGAAGCGGCGCGTAAAGCGCGTGAGATGACCCGCCGCAAGGGCGCACTGGATATCGCAGGCCTGCCGGGCAAACTGGCGGACTGCCAGGAGAAGGACCCTGCCCTCTCCGAACTGTACCTGGTGGAAGGTGACTCTGCTGGCGGTTCCGCCAAGCAGGGTCGTAACCGTCGCACCCAAGCCATCCTGCCGTTGAAGGGCAAGATCCTCAACGTTGAAAAGGCACGCTTCGACAAGATGATTTCCTCTCAGGAAGTCGGCACCTTGATCACGGCGCTGGGCTGCGGTATCGGCCGCGAAGAGTACAACATCGACAAGTTGCGTTATCACAACATCATCATCATGACCGATGCTGACGTCGACGGTTCGCACATTCGTACGCTGCTGCTGACCTTCTTCTTCCGTCAGTTGCCCGAGCTGATCGAGCGTGGCTACATCTATATCGCCCAGCCGCCGTTGTACAAAGTTAAAAAGGGCAAGCAAGAGCAATACATCAAAGACGACGACGCCATGGAAGAGTACATGACGCAGTCGGCCCTGGAAGACGCCAGCCTGCACCTGAACGACGAAGCGCCGGGCATTTCCGGCGAAGCGTTGGAGCGTCTGGTGAACGACTTCCGCATGGTCATGAAGACCCTCAAGCGTCTGTCGCGCCTGTACCCTCAGGAGCTGACCGAGCACTTCATCTACCTGCCGGCTGTCAGCCTGGAACAACTGAGCGATCACGCCGCAATGCAGGATTGGTTGGCCCAGTACGATGCACGCCTGCGCACTGTTGAAAAGTCTGGTCTGGTTTACAAAGCCAGCCTGCGTGAAGACCGTGAACGTAACGTGTGGCTGCCAGAGGTCGAACTGATCTCCCACGGCCTGTCGAACTACGTCACCTTCAACCGCGACTTCTTCGGCAGCAATGACTACAAAACTGTCGTCACCCTGGGCGCTCAACTGAGCACCCTGCTTGGTGAAGGTGCTTACATCCAGCGTGGCGAACGCAAGAAGCAGGTCAAGGAGTTCAAGGAAGCCCTCGACTGGCTGATGGCCGAAAGTACCAAGCGCCACACCATCCAGCGATACAAAGGTTTGGGTGAAATGAACCCTGACCAGCTGTGGGAAACCACCATGGATCCAGACCAGCGTCGCATGCTGCGTGTGACCATCGAAGACGCCATTGGCGCAGACCAGATCTTCAACACCCTGATGGGTGATGCGGTCGAGCCTCGCCGTGACTTCATCGAAAGCAATGCCCTGGCGGTGTCCAACCTGGACTTCTGATCCCGGAACCCGCCGCACAAAAAGGCCAACGTTAACGTTGGCCTTTTTTATGGGTGTACTGCTCGAATTTCTAAATGCTCCACGTGGAACATCATCGATTTCAGTTGGAAGAGGGCACTGCCACACTCTCCAACCGATACCCATATCCATAGATCGTCAGCAACTGCCAACCCCGATCCGCCGTCAGCCCAAGCTTGTTGCGCAGTCGATAGATATGCGTATCCAGCGGGCGTGATGACACCATTTCTTCGTGGGTCCAGAACCGCTCATACAGATACTCACGCGACAACGGGCGCGCCAGATTGGCAAACAAACAACTGGCCAAGCGGTATTCGCGCTCTGTCAGGTTGATGGGTTTGCCTGCGCGGGTTACGGTCAGTTCGGCATCATCAAAGGTCAGGTCATTAAAACTCTGCACGTCGTGGGTGGCCGATTTCTGCAGGCCGTGACGTCGTAGCACGGCAGCTACCCGTGCTTTGAGTTCGTTGGGACGAAAGGGTTTGCTGACGTAATCATCGGCGCCGCTGTTCAGTGCGGTGACGATGTCGCTCTCGGCATCCCGACTCGTGAGCATGATGACCGCAGGCGGAACCTCCATGTGTTCGCGAGTCCAGCGCAGCAGGGCGATGCCGGTAATGTCGGGCAGTTGCCAATCAAGGATCAACAGGTCGAAGGTTTCGCGGCGCAATTGACGCAGCAGGTCTTCACCGCGCTCAAAGCAATGCAGGGTCCAGGGCTGCTCTGCGGTGCTGGGGATTTGTCGCAGTGTCTGTTCCACCCGTCGCAGTTCAGCGGGTTCGTCATCCAGTATTGCGACACGCATGAGTGGGTCCTTCTACTTGAAGAGTACGACAGCCATCAGTCATCGATTCTGAAGAATTGTGCGCAGAATCAGTGACTCCCTGGTTCTCTCGGTACGCTGATGCTCAAGGGCAATGGCCCGTTGAAAGTCCTCGATACCTGTGTGGGAAACTATGTGGGAAAGATACCGGCTCCCGCGCGTAAGGAAAAGGATCAGTCGACGCATGCTGACGTAAATGCATGCGCGGTGATGTCAGAAGCCCTCTGGAATCCACTGCCTTGATGAACCCCATGACATCTCCTCCGCATCGCTCCCTGGTCGCAATAAACTCGGACTCGGCGGCCTTTATGAACATCAAACAGGAAAACTTTTCCAGCGAGCCCAAAATGAGCTTCACTGGGCTGAAGGCGTCGTTCTATCACGTGCGGCTGTCTGCATGCGACGAGCAGGGTCTGGAGGAAAAAAACGGGGTCTATGACATTTTCTACTACCCGCCTGCAACCCAGGCGCAGGCGAGCGGTGGTTGACCGATGACGCTCTGGCGCAAGACCGAGAAACGCCAACCCACCCACGCCCAGCGCCTGTTCCATGGCCTCGTGCGCGAATGGCTGTGGATCGGTTTGCTGTTGCTGCCCATTACCGCTTACATGTCCCTGAGCCCGGGCCTGGCCCTGAACAACCCGCTGTACGACAGCCTTCGCCGCCTCACTCCCCTTCCGGTCGACCCGCGCATCCTGCTGGTGACCATCGACGATCCCAGCCTCAAGAAGCTCGGGCAATGGCCGTGGCCGCGCAGCTTGCACGCCGACCTCATCGACCGTCTTAGCGCTGCCCAACCGGCTGGCATCCTGTTCGATGTGATCTTCAGCGAGCCCGGTGATCCGGCCAATGACAAACGCCTGGCCGACTCGGTCTGCAATGCCGGCAACGTGCTGTTACCTCTGTTGCGTGAAGGCTCTGCAAGCTACAGCCAACCCGGTGCGCAAATGGCGGCGCTGCTCAAATGTGCCAAAGGTATGGGGCATATCAACGTTGAAGCAGACAGCGACGGCGTCGTACGCAGCCTCTACATGCGCGAAGGGCCTGCCGACGCTCCGGCTCCCCAGCTGGCCTGGCTGGCCTATGAGATGACAGATCAGCCATCGCCAATGCCGGGAGAGCCCCTGGAGTCGTCAGGCGCGCAATGGCATCGAGAGCACGCTATTCGCATTCCCTTTATCGCCGCCCACACGCATTTTCCCAGTGTGTCGTACGTCAGCGTATTACGCGGTGAGGTACCTCCCTCAGCCTTGCGCGACCGCTTGATTCTGGTGGGGGCTACGGCATCCGGCATGGGTGACCGTTCCGTCACGCCACTCTCCTCCTTTGCGGGTACGACGGCGGGGGTCGAGATCCTGGCCAACGTGCTCAACGGCCTGCTGCAAGGTCGCACGATTGTCGACCTGCCCGGCTGGCTGGCCGCATTAATGGCAACGTCCCTGGTGGCCTTGCTGCTCGGTTTACTGCTGTACCGTCCGCGTTACGCGTTGTGGATGACCTTGAGCTGCATGGTGGCCGCGCTATTGGGCTCATGGGCGTTGTTACGGCTGGGTCACTGGTGGTCGCCGGCAGCCTGCCTGATCGGTTTGTTGCTCAGTTACCTGATCTGGAACTGGCGCCGCCTGAGCGTGATTCTGTCCTACTTCGGCTGGGAGCTGGCCCGCCTGGATAACGAACCCAAAGTGCTCCCGGAACGCCGCCGTGCGCCTGCCAGCAAGGGCGATATTCTGCAGGGACGCATCTTCGCCCTGGAGCAGGCCGTCAGCCGCACCCGTGACACCCGACGCTTCATGGCCGATGGTCTGGAATGTCTGCCGGTGGCGACCTTGATCACTGACCCTCAGGGCAATGTCCTGCTGGCCAACCGCATTGCCCGCGAGGTATTTGGCAATGAGCTGGTAGCGCAAAACCTGCTGGAGCAACTCGCTGACCTGGGTTACCCGCCGCTGCACAACGGCGTGCGCCCTACTCTCTCGGCGCTGGAGCTGGTTGAGTTCCGTGACATCCACCAACGCAGCCTGCGCATGGAGCTCGCTCCCCTGCTGCCGGCCGAAGGCGATGTCGCGCTCGGCTGGCTGCTAAGCCTCACCGACCTGAGCAAGGAGCGTGATGCCCAGCAGCACCGTGAAACCATGCTGCGCTTCCTGTCCCACGACCTGCGTGCACCCCATTCAGCGATTCTGGCGCTGCTGGACGTGCACAGCGGCGAATCACCGGTGTTTGCCCAGATCGAGCAACAGGTACGGCGTGCCTTGAGCCTGACCGAATCCTTCGTGCAACTGGCCAAGGCCGAGGCCGACGGTTATCGCTTCCAGCCCACGCTGTTCGCCATGCTGGTGATGGATGCGTTCGACCAGGTCGCGGTGCTGGCCCAACTCAAGGGTATCCATCTGGTGCATGACCTGGATGAGGCCGATGAAGCCATGGTCTCGGCAGATCAATCGCTGCTGACGCGGGCGTTGTTCAACGTGCTGGAGAATGCGATCAAGTATTCAGCGTCCGGTACCACCGTGCGCTTGCGACACGCGAGCGTACAAGGATGGCTGGAGTGCCATATCAGCGATCAGGGCCCTGGCATCGCCGCGCAAGACTTGCCGGAGCTGTTCAGCCAGTATCGGCGCTTTGACTCCGCTCAGGGCAGTGAAGGATTGGGATTGGGGCTGACCATGGTCAAGGCGGTGGTCGAACGCCATGCGGGGCGTATCAGTTGCAAGAGTGTCGTGGGCAAAGGCACGACATTTACGCTCGAATTGCCTCTGTTGGATGACTGAAAAAGTCGACGTTTGCACAGTGCACAAAAAACCGGTCACAAAGACCGGTTTTTTTATGCGGAAAAAACTTATGCACCTTTTCCGGAAATTTATGAACTTGGGAAATATGTAAGTAAATCAGCTTCTTATGGATCAAAAACGGCAATTCGCCAACAAACCGTACACAGGTTATCCACAGATGCTCAAACCACCGGTGTGTCCACCACCACGGGTTGTGGTGGCAACGAACCCATAGCCCGTTGTTGCGCTTCGTTCCAGGCCGCAGCCCGGTCATTGAGCGCAGCAATGGCGCGCGGCCCATCACCGTCGGCGTACATGGGCTCACCAATCACCACCGTGATAACACCTTCACGTTTGGCCCAACCTGTCTTTGGCCAGAACTTGCCGGCGTTATGGGCAATCGGCAACACAGGCAAGTGGGCATTGACCGCCAAGGCCGTGCCGCCGCGTGAGAATTTGCCGATGCTGCCGTAAGGCACGCGTGTTCCTTCCGGGAAGATCAGCACCCAGACATTGTCCTTGAGCAGCTCGTCGCCTTTCTTGGCCACATGCTTGAGGGCTGCCTTGGGGTTGTCGCGGTCGATGGCGATCGGACGCAGCATGGCCATCGCCCAGCCGAAGAACGGCACGTACAGCAGCTCGCGCTTTAGCACCTGGCTCAAGGGCGAGAAGTACGCCGACAGAAAGAACGTTTCCCAGGTGCTCTGGTGGTTCGACAGAATCACGCAGGGTTGTTCAGGCACGTTTTCTGCGCCCTTGACCTCGAAACGAATGTTGAGGAATACCTTGGTCAGCCACAACGCGCAGCGGCACCAATAGACGTTGATAAAACGATATCGCGCCTTGAACGGCAGGAACGGCGCAATAAAAAAGCTCAGGGTGCACCAGAGAAACGAACTGGTGCCCAGCAGCAGGTAAAAGAAAAAGGTTCTGATGGCCTGCAAGATCGACATGGCGGCATTTACCGTTGCGGGACACGGCCCGCCTGCTAAAAGCGCACTCCCGAGCAATCCTTGTTCAGGAAGTCGAGGGCGGCTAGTTGTTGATAAGTTCTGCGGCAACCGCCGCCAGATCGTCAAAAATCAAAGTGCCAACCGGCAGGTTTTTCGCCTGGGTCTTTTCGCCTTTTCCGGTCTTTACCAAAACGGGCTGAGAGTCGACGGCTTTGGCCGCTTCCAGGTCACCGAGGCTGTCCCCGACGAACCATATCCCAGCTAACGGCACCTTGTAATGTTCTGCAATGGTTTTCAACATGCCAGGCTTGGGTTTGCGGCAATCGCAGCCTTCATCCGGTCCGTGAGGGCAATACACCACCAGCCCCACTTCGCCGCCCTGCTCGGCCACCAACGTGCGCAGACGCGCGTGCATGGCCTCCAGGGTAGCGATGTCGTAATAGCCGCGGGCGATGCCGGACTGGTTGGTGGCGATGGCCACCGTCCAGCCGGCTTTGCTCAACTGCGCGATGGCCTCGATCGAGCCGGGCAGTGGCACCCACTCCGCCACTGACTTGATATACGCGTCGGAGTCGTAATTGATCACCCCGTCCCGATCGAGAATCAGCAGTTTCAACATGATCAGCCCAGTACGGAAATGTCAGCGATATTGATGAACAGGCCGCGCAGACGCGCCAGCATGGCGTAGCGGTTTTTCCGCACGCCGGCATCTTCGGCATTGATCATCACCGCTTCGAAGAACGCATCCACCGGTTCACGCAGGGTGGCCAGACGTGCGAGCGCCTCGGCATAGTTACGTTCGGCGATCAGCGGCTTCACCGCGTTTTCAGCTTTGGCGATGGCCGAGTTCAGCGAAAACTCCTTGGCATCGGCAAACAGGCCCGGGTCGACTTCGGCATTGCCCAGGCCTTCAGCCTTGCTCAGCAGGTTCGACACACGCTTGTTCACTGCGGCCAGGGCTTCGGCTTCCGGCAGCTTGCGGAAAGCCTGTACGGCCTGCACACGCTGATCGAAGTCCAGTGCCGACCCCGGTTGCAGGGCACGTACCGACAGGTACACCGACACGTCCACGCCCTCGTCTTCGTAACGCGCACGCAGGCGGTCGAAGATGAATTCCAGCACTTGCTCGGCCAGGCCGGCTTGCTTGACCTTGGCACCGAACTGGCCGACTGCGAACACCACGGCCTGGGTCAGGTCGAGGTCCAGCTGTTTGTCGATCAGGATACGCAGCACGCCCAGCGCGGCACGACGCAGCGCGTAGGGGTCTTTGCTGCCGGTAGGCAACATGCCGATACCGAAGATACCCACCAGGGTATCCAGCTTGTCGGCGATGGCTACGGCTGCGCCGGTCAAGGTGCTCGGCAATTCAGCACCGGCACCGCGCGGCATGTACTGCTCGTTCAGCGCCAGGGCCACATCGTCCGGCTCACCGTCGTTGAGAGCGTAGTAGTAGCCCGCAACACCCTGCATTTCCGGGAACTCGCCGACCATCTCGGTGGCCAGGTCGCACTTGGACAGCAGGCCCGCACGTGCCGCCCAGGCCGCGTCGCCGCCAATGCGCGGGGCAATGTAGGCGGCCAGCTTGGATACCCGCACGGCCTTGTCGTAGACGCTGCCGAGTTTTTCCTGGAACACCACGTTCTGCAGGCGCAGGTTGAAGTCTTCCAGCTTCTGCTTCTTGTCCTGCTTGAAGAAGAACTCGGCGTCGGTCAGACGCGGGCGCACGACTTTCTCGTTACCGGCGATGATTTGCTGCGGGTCCTTGCTCTCGATGTTGGCCACGGTGATGAAGCGCGGCAGCAGCTTGCCGTCCACGTCCAGCAGGCAGAAGTACTTCTGGTTGTCCTGCATGGTGGTGATCAGGGCTTCTTGCGGCACGTCGAGGAAACGCTCTTCGAACGAGCACACCAACGGCACCGGCCATTCCACCAACGCGGCCACTTCGTCCAGCAGGCTGGGTGGCACGATCGCGGTGCCTTCCTGCATGCGCGCCAGTTCTTCGGTGCGCTTGCTGATCAGCTCGCGACGCTCATTGGCGTCGGCCAGTACATAGGCGGCGCGCAGGTCGCTGAGGTAGTTGGCGGGCGACGTGATGCGCACGCTTTGCGGATGATGGAAGCGGTGGCCACGGGAATCGCGACCGGCCTTCTGAGCGAGGATGGTGCAGTCCACCACCTGGTCGCCGAGCAGCATCACCAACCATTGGGTTGGGCGCACGAACTCTTCCTTGCGCGCGGCCCAGCGCATGCGCTTGGGGATCGGCAGGTCGTTCAGGGAATCTTCAACGATGGTCGGCAGCAGGCTCGCGGTCGGCTTGCCCTGGATCACCTGGCTGAAGCGCAGTTTCGGGCCGCTCTGGTCGATTTCGCTCAGTTCCACGCCGCACTTCTTGGCGAAGCCCAGCGCGGCTTGGGTCGGATTGCCTTCGGCATCGAAAGCCGCCTGACGCGGCGGGCCGTCGAGGTTGATGCTGCGGTCCGGCTGCTGGGTTTCCAGCGCGGTCAGCAACACCGCCAGACGACGTGGCGCGGCATAGACTTTCTTGGCGGCGAATTTCACGCCGGCGGTCTGCAGGCCTTTTTCGATACCGGCCAGGAACGCATCGGCCAGGGTGTTCAGTGCCTTGGGTGGCAGCTCTTCGGTGCCCAGTTCAACCAGGAAATCTTGAGCACTCATTGTGCAGCCTCCAGCTTAGCCAACACTTCATCACGCAGGTCCGGGGTCGCCATCGGGAAGCCCAGCTTGGCGCGCGCCAGCAGGTAGGCTTGCGCAACGGAACGCGCCAGGGTGCGCACACGCAGGATGTATTGCTGACGCGCAGTCACCGAGATGGCGCGGCGGGCGTCCAGCAGGTTGAAGGTATGGGAGGCCTTCAACACCATTTCATAGCTTGGCAACGGCAGCGGCTGGTCGAGTTCGATCAGGCGCTTGGCTTCGCTTTCATAGAAGTCGAACAGTTCGAACAGTTTGTCGACGTTGGCATGTTCGAAGTTGTAGGTGGACTGTTCCACTTCGTTCTGGTGGAACACATCGCCATAGGTGACTTTGCCGAACGGGCCGTCAGCCCACACCAGGTCGTAGACCGAGTCCACGCCTTGCAGGTACATGGCCAGGCGTTCCAGGCCGTAGGTGATTTCGCCGGTCACCGGGTAGCACTCGATGCCGCCCGCCTGCTGGAAGTAAGTGAACTGCGTCACTTCCATGCCGTTGAGCCACACTTCCCAACCCAGGCCCCAGGCGCCCAGTGTCGGCGATTCCCAGTTGTCTTCGACGAAACGGATGTCGTGGACCAGCGGGTCCAGGCCGACGTGTTTCAACGAGCCCAGGTACAGCTCCTGGAAGTTTTCCGGGTTCGGCTTCAATACCACCTGGAACTGGTAGTAGTGCTGCAGGCGGTTGGGGTTTTCGCCGTAGCGGCCGTCGGTTGGGCGGCGGCTTGGCTGCACATAGGCGGCGTTCCAGGTTTCCGGACCGATGGCCCGCAGGAAGGTCGCGGTGTGGAAAGTGCCGGCGCCTACTTCCATATCGTAGGGCTGAAGTACCACACAACCTTGCTCGGCCCAGTATTGCTGGAGGGCGAGGATCAAGTCTTGGAAGGTACGCACGGCTGGCGTAGGCTGGCTCACGAAATTCACCTGTTACTTGGGCTGCGATTTAAAGAGCGGGAGTATACCCGATTCGGCCGCGCCACCATCCCCTGGAGCCTTATGCCACGCTGCTTTTGGTGTTCTGAAGATCCGCTGTACATGGCTTATCACGATCAGGAGTGGGGAACGCCGCTGCGCGACGCGCAGGGTTTGTTCGAGTTGCTTTTGCTTGAAGGGTTCCAGGCGGGCCTTTCCTGGATCACCGTTTTACGCAAACGCGAGCATTACCGAAAGGTCCTGTTCGGTTTCGACGCCCAGCGCCTGGCGCGCCTGACCGACGCCGAGATCGACGCGCTGATGCTCGACCCGGGCATCGTGCGCAATCGCTTGAAACTCAACGCCACCCGTCGCAACGCGGCTGCCTGGCTGGCGCTGGAGGATCCGGTGGGGTTGCTCTGGTCGTTCGTAGGCGGTGTACCGAAGATCAATCACTTCAAGGACCGCAGCGAAGTCCCGGCGATCACGTCCGAGGCCGAAGCCATGAGCAAGGCGCTGAAAAAAGCCGGTTTCACCTTTGTCGGCCCGACCATTTGCTACGCCTTCATGCAGGCCTCCGGCATGGTCATGGATCACACTCAGGACTGCGACCGTTACGCGGACCTGGCCCACGCCGGTTAGAATGCCGGCTTTGCGCACCACACACGATCAGGAGTGACCTGTGGAAAAGTTTAAAGGCGCCTTGCTGGTAGGCGCTCTCCGGTTGTTTGCCCTGTTGCCTTGGCGCGCGGTGCAAGCAGTGGGTTCGGCCATCGGCTGGATCATGTGGAAAACCCCCAACCGTTCACGCGACACGGTGCGGATCAACCTCTCCAAGTGCTTCCCGGACATGGACCCGACTGCGCGCGAGCGTCTGGTCGGCCAGAGCCTGATGGACATCGGCAAGTCCCTCACCGAAAGCGCCTGCGCCTGGATCTGGCCGGCGCAGCGCTCCATCGACCTGGTGCGCGAAGTCGAAGGCCTGGAAGTGCTGCACGAAGCGCTGGCCTCAGGCAAAGGCGTGGTCGGCATCACCAGCCACCTGGGCAACTGGGAAGTGTTGAACCACTTCTATTGCAACCAATGCAAACCGATCATTTTCTACCGCCCGCCCAAGCTCAAGGCGGTGGATGAGCTGTTGCAAAAACAGCGCGTGCAATTGGGTAACCGCGTGGCGGCGTCCACCAAAGAAGGCATCCTCAGCGTCATCAAGGAAGTGCGTAAAGGTGGCCAAGTGGGCATCCCGGCTGACCCTGAGCCGGCTGAATCGGCGGGGATCTTCGTGCCGTTCTTCGCCACCCAGGCGCTCACCAGCAAGTTCGTGCCGAACATGCTCGCAGGTGGCAAGGCGGTGGGCGTGTTTTTGCATGCGCTGCGGCTGCCGGACGGTTCGGGTTACAAAGTGATCCTGGAAGCGGCGCCGGAAGATATGTACAGCACCGACACCGCCACGTCCTGCGCGGCGATGAGCAAGGTGGTCGAGCGCTACGTCGGCGCCTACCCGAGCCAGTACATGTGGAGCATGAAGCGCTTCAAGAAACGCCCGCCGGGCGAGGCGCGCTGGTATTGATTGACCGCTGATCTCCCTGACAACGGAGGTCAAATGTGGGAGCTGGCTTGCCTGCGATGCGGGCAACTCGGTGTTTCATTCATACCGAGGTGATGCCATCGCAGGCAAGCCAGCTCCCACAGGGGATCCGCTCAGGGCTGGCGGTCGAGTTTCTTCAGGAACACCGTCATCTCTTTTTCGGCCTGCTTGTCGCCGTGGGCCTGGGCCGCTTCAATGCCCTGCTCCCACGCCAACCGCGCTGCTGCGCGGTCTTCCAGCCCCAACTGCGCCTTGCCCAAGAGCTTCCAGGCCGCCGAATACTTTGGATCGAATTCCACGCACTTGCGCAAATGCTCCGCCGCCCTGGCGTTGTCCTTCAGGTCCAGATAACCCTTGCCCAGGCCAAAGCGCAGCAGCGAATTATCCACACCCTTGGCGAGCATTTTTTCCAGCGATTCCAGCATCGTCAGCCCTCCCTCTGAAATACGATCCCCTGTGGGAGCGGGCTTGCCCGCGATGAGATCCGCACAGGCACTCAAGAGCTTCGATCAGAAAAAACTCAGCCCCACGTGGAACAACTTCTCCACATCGCGGATATGTTTCTTGTCCACCAGGAACAGGATCACATGGTCTCCGGTAGCGATGACCGTGTCGTCATGCGCAATGATCACCTCCTCATCGCGGATGATCGCGCCAATCGTGGTGCCCGGTGGCAGGCCGATGTCGCGGATGGCTTTGCCGATCACCTTGCTCGACTTGGCGTCACCGTGGGCAATCGCCTCGATGGCTTCCGCCGCGCCCCGGCGCAGGGAGTGTACGCTGACGATATCGCCACGGCGCACGTGGGCCAGCAAGGTGCCGATGGTGGCGAGTTGCGGGCTGATGGCGATGTCGATATCACCGCCCTGGATGAGATCCACGTAGGCCGGGTTGTTGATGATGGTCATCACCTTCTTTGCCCCCAGCCGCTTGGCCAGCAGCGAAGACATGATGTTGGCCTCGTCGTCGTTGGTCAGGGCCAGGAAGATATCGGCGTCGGCGATGTTTTCTTCCAGCAGCAAATCGCGGTCCGAGGCGCTGCCTTGAAGTACGACGGTGCTGTCGAGGTTGTCGGACAAATACCGGCAGCGCGCCGGGTTCATCTCGATGATCTTCACTTGGTAACGGCTCTCGATGGCCTCGGCCAGGCGCTCGCCAATCTGCCCGCCACCGGCGATCACGATACGTTTGTAGTTTTCGTCGAGCCGGCGCATTTCACTCATCACCGCGCGAATGTTGGCTTTGGCGGCGATGAAAAACACTTCGTCGTCAGCCTCGATCACGGTGTCGCCCTGGGGCAGGATCGGCCGATCGCGTCGGAAAATCGCCGCGACGCGGGTCTCCACATTGGGCATGTGTTCGCGCAGTTGGCGCAGTTGCTGGCCCACCAGCGGGCCGCCGTAATAGGCCTTGACCGCGACCAGTTGCGCCTTGCTGTCGGCGAAGTCGATCACCTGCAAGGCACCGGGGATTTCGATCAGGCGCTTGATGTAGTGAGTGACCACCTGCTCGGGACTGATCAGTACATCCACCGGGATGGCGTCGTTGTCGAACAGGCCGGCGCGGGTCAGGTAGGCCGCTTCGCGCACGCGGGCGATTTTGGTCGGGGTATGAAACAAAGTGTGCGCGACCTGACAGGCGACCATGTTGGTTTCGTCACTGTTGGTCACGGCTACCAGCATGTCGGCATCGTCGGCGCCGGCCTGGCGCAGCACGGTCGGGAATGACGCACGGCCTTGAACCGTACGGATGTCCAGGCGGTCACCGAGGTCGCGCAGGCGCTCGCTGTCGGTGTCGACCACCGTGATGTCGTTGGCTTCGCTGGCCAAGTGTTCGGCCAGGGTGCCACCGACTTGCCCTGCCCCAAGGATGATGATTTTCATCCGGTCACTCCCTTAAACCCGTTCAGCCGCGCGCAGCGGCGATCTTGATCAGTTTGGCGTAGTAGAAGCCATCGTGTCCGCCTTCCTGTGCGAGCAACTGGCGACCGTGGGGCTGCTTGATACCGGCTTGCGTGGCGAGGTCCAGCTCCCGTGCGCCGCTGGTGCGGGCGAGGAAGGCGTCGATGACCTCGGTGTTTTCGGTGGGCAAGGTCGAGCAGGTGGCGTACAGCAGGATGCCGCCCACTTCCAGGGTCTGCCACATTGCGTCGAGCAGTTCGCCTTGCAGTGTGGCCAGGGCCGCAATGTCATCGGGCTGGCGCGTGAGTTTGATGTCCGGGTGGCGGCGGATCACGCCGGTGGCCGAGCACGGCGCGTCGAGCAGGATGCGCTGGAACGGCTTGCCGTCCCACCAGGTGGCAGTGTCACGACCATCGGCAGCGATCAGCTCCGCACTGAGGCCCAGGCGCGCCAGGTTCTCGCGCACGCGCACCAGGCGCTTGGCTTCGAGGTCGACGGCGACCACACCGGCCAGGTCTTTTTCGACTTCCAGAATGTGACATGTCTTGCCGCCGGGTGCGCAGCACGCGTCGAGCACGCGCTGGCCAGGGGCGAGGTCGAGCAGGTCGGCAGCCAGTTGCGCAGCCTCGTCCTGCACGCTGATCCAGCCTTCGGCAAAGCCCGGCAGGCTGCGCACGTCGGTGGCGGATTCGAGCACGATGCCGTCGACGCTGTACACGCAGGGCGTGGCCTGGATGCCAGCGTCAGTGAGCAGTTGCAGGTAGGCGTCGCGGCGGTGATGGCGGCGGTTGACCCGCAAAATCATCGGCGGGTGCGCGTTGTTGGCGGCGCAGATGGCTTCCCATTGCTCGGGCCAGAACGCTTTCAACGACTTCTGCAGCCAACGCGGGTGAGCGGTACGCACCACCGGATCGCGTTCCAACTCGGCCAGCAGCGCTTCGTTTTCACGTTGGGCGCGGCGCAGTACGGCGTTGATCAAGGCCTTGGCCCAGGGCTTTTTCAGCTTGTCGGCGCAACCGACGGTCTCACCGATGGCTGCGTGGGCCGGTACGCGGGTGTAGAGCAGTTGATAGAGGCCCACCAGCAACAGCGCTTCCACATCCGCATCGGCGGCTTTGAATGGTTTTTGCAGCAGCTTGGCCGCCAGCGCCGACAACCGCGGCTGCCAGCGCGCGGTGCCGAACGCCAGGTCCTGGGTAAAGCCGCGGTCGCGGTCTTCGACCTTGTCCAACTGCGTGGGCAACGAACTGTTCAGCGACGCCTTGCCGTTGAGGACTGCGGCGAGGGCCTTGGCGGCGGCCAGACGTGGATTCATTGAGCGGGTGCTCCGAGAACTGTGCCCAAGGCAAATTTCTCACGGCGGCTGTTGAACAGGTCGCTGAAATTAAGCGCCTTGCCGCCGGGCAATTGCAGACGGGTCAGACACAGCGCCTGCTCACCGCAGGCGACCACCAGGCCCTCCTTGCTGGCGCCGATGATTTCACCCGGGGCACCTGTGCCTTCTGCCAGGGCGGCGGCGAGTACCTTCAAGGCTTCGCCGTCGAGGGTGCTGTGGCAGATCGGCCATGGATTGAAAGCACGCACCAAACGTTCCAGGTCCACGGCCGGGCGCTGCCAGTCGATGCGCGCTTCGTCCTTGTTCAGCTTGTGCGCATAGGTGGCCAGGCTGTCGTCCTGCACTTCGCCTTCCAGGGTACCGGCGGCCAGGCCGGCGATGGCCTGTACCACGGCAGGCGGGCCGAGTTCGGCGAGACGGTCGTGCAGGCTGCCGCCGGTGTCGTCGACGGTAATTGGGGTGGTGACTTTGAGCAGCATCGGGCCAGTGTCCAGGCCCGCTTCCATGCGCATCACGGTCACGCCGCTTTCGTGGTCGCCGGCTTCCACGGCGCGCTGGATCGGCGCCGCGCCCCGCCAGCGTGGCAGCAGCGAAGCATGGCTGTTGATGCAACCCAGACGCGGAATATCCAACACGGCTTGCGGCAGGATCAAGCCGTAGGCCACCACCACCAGCAGGTCCGGCTTCAAGGCCGCCAGTTCGGCCTGAGCTTCGGCGTTGCGCAGGGTCGGCGGTTGCAGCACGGGGAGGTTGTGCTCCAGCGCCAACTGCTTGACCGGGCTTGGAATCAGTTTTTGCCCGCGACCGGCCGGGCGATCCGGCTGGGTGTACACCGCGACGATGTCATAAGGGCTGGCAAGCAGCGCCTTGAGGTGTTCGGCAGCGAATTCGGGAGTGCCGGCAAAAACAATGCGCAGTGGCTCGGTCATGGGAGGTCTCGGTTAAAAGCAGTCACAAAAGAAAAAGGCTTGCCGCAGCAAGCCTTTGGAAGGAGGGCATCAAGCTTGCTGGCGATGCTTTTTTTCCAGCTTCTTCTTGATCCGGTCACGTTTGAGCGTGGACAGGTAATCGACAAACAGCTTGCCGTTGAGGTGGTCGCACTCGTGCTGGATGCACACCGCCAGCAGGCCTTCGGCGATCAGTTCGAACGGTTTGCCGTCGCGGTCCAGGGCCTTGATCTTCACGCGCAGCGGACGTTCGACGTTCTCGTAGAACTCCGGCACCGACAGGCAGCCTTCCTGGTATTCGCCCATCTCGTCGGTCAGCGGTTCGAACTCGGGGTTGATGTACACCATCGGCTCGCTGCGATCTTCCGAAAGGTCCATGACCACGACGCGCTGATGCACGTTGACCTGGGTGGCGGCGAGGCCAATGCCCGGGGCTTCATACATTGTTTCAAACATGTCATCGACCAACTGACGAACCTTGTCGTCCACTACGGCCACCGGTTTGGCGATCGTGCGCAGGCGCGAGTCGGGGAATTCGAGGATGTTCAAAATAGCCATAAGCGTAATTGCTGCACATGTGAGGTAGAGGCAAATCGGCGTTGGGATGGACCCAGACAGCCGGTGTGAAACGCCTAAAAGCCACGAAGGCACGGGCATTTCACGCGAACGCACATAATAAAGGAGATTCACCCCATGAGGAAATCGCTACTCGTCTTGCTGTTGTGGGCGCCGCTCGCCTCGGCCCTGCTACCCCCACCCCTTCAGCGTCTGGATCAACCGACGCAACACGCCATCCAGCGTTTTTTACTGCACAACCGTATTCTCGATAGCCCCCAGGACCTGGACCACGCGCCCTACATCGTTGCGGCCGATACAGGCCGCGTGCTGGGCGCCAACGGCGACCGCGTACACGCGCGGGGCAACCTGGACCCGGTACAAGCGAGTTACGGGATCTTCCGCCGGGGCAAGGCCTACGTTGACCCGCAAACCCGCGAGCTGCTCGGCATCAACGTCGACGACATCGGTACCGCGCGCTTCGTCATGGCTGGCGACGTCACCACCCTGGCGGTGCAGCGGGTCACCCAGGAAATACGCCCTGGCGACCGCCTGTTGCGAGCCGAGCCACCTGTGACGCTGGCAGAGCCGGCAACCGCGAACGTCACGCCTGCGCTCTCGGGCCACATCATCGATATTCCCAAGGGCGTCACCCAGATCGGCGTGCTGGACGCCGTGACCTTGAACAAAGGACGCCGCGACGGCCTTGTCGAAGGCCAGTTATTGGCGGTCATCAAGGCGGGCGCCAGCGTTCGCGACACCCTCACCGGCGTCCCGGTGAAATTTCCGGACGTGCGTGCGGGCACGCTGCTGGTGTTTCGCACCTACGAAAAGCTCAGTTACGGCCTGGTCCTCAGCGCCTCACAGCCGCTGGCGGTGATGGACCGATTCGAGACCGCCCATCAAACGCAATAAGTAGGTGGCTAAACAAGTTACCAACAGAGTTATCCACAGCTTGTTCCGGTCAAGGATGATCCGATGTATCCGATAAACAGCAGTGAAATTTCCCCGGCAGAGCTGGAAGCGCGACTACGCTTGCACAGGCTGCCGGAGTTGGGTCCGAAGCGTTTTCGTCTGCTGATCGAGGCGTTCGGCAGCGCGTCGAAGGCCATCAGCGCACCCGCCAGAGCCTGGCGCTCCCTTGGGTTGCCTGCCATCAGTGCAGAGGCGCGGCGCAGTCATGAAGTGCGCGAGGGTGCCGGTCAGGCACTGGCATGGCTGGCCCGTCCGGCCCAGCATTTGCTGATGTGGGACCAACCGGAGTACCCCGCGTTGCTCGCCCAGATCGACGACGCGCCACCGCTTTTGTTCGTCGCCGGCGCGCCAGATATCCTGGAAAAACCCCAACTGGCGATGGTCGGCAGCCGTCGTGCATCACGCCCTGGCATGGACACCGCCGCGGCCTTTTCCCGCAGCCTGGCAAGCGCCGGTTTTGTCATTACCAGCGGCCTCGCCTTGGGCATCGATGGCGCGGCACACCAGGCGGCACTCGACGTGGGTGGCCAGACAATTGGCGTACTCGGCACCGGGCTGGAAAATTTTTATCCACAACGCCATCGACGGCTTGCGGCGGCGATGATCGACCAAGGCAGCGCCGTGGTTTCCGAGTTTCCACTGGATGCTCCGCCCCAGGCCGGCAACTTTCCCCGGCGCAACCGCATCATCAGTGGTTTGTCGTTGGGGGTGCTGGTGGTCGAGGCCAGCATGGCCAGTGGCTCGCTGATCACGGCCAAGCTTGCGGCCGAACAAGGGCGCGAGGTGTATGCCATCCCGGGCTCGATCCACCACCCCGGTGCCAAAGGCTGCCATCAATTGATCCGCGAAGGCGCCACGCTGGTGGAAACCATCGAGCACATTCTGGAAGGCCTGCGCGGCTGGCAAGCAGCGTCCCGGCCAGCACCGATACCGGTGACACACCCGCTGGTGGCGCTGTTGCACGCGGCGCCCCACACCAGTGAAGGATTGGCGATTGCCAGTGGTCGACCCTTGTCCCAGGTGCTGGCGACCCTGACCGAGCTTGAACTGGAGGGTCAGGTGATCTGCGAAGGTGGGCGCTGGCTTGCACGCAGCGAGCTTTTGTAACTGGGTTTTGTAGAGAAGATCGGTAAACTGCGCAGAGCTTTATTCCGGAGAGTGAACAATGGTCAACAGGTGGCGTGTGCTTGAAGCCGCGCGAGAAATTCGCGCGGGCGCGGTGATTGCCTATCCAACCGAGGCAGTGTGGGGCCTGGGCTGCGACCCTTGGAATGAAGAAGCCGTGGACCGTCTGTTGGCGATCAAGAACCGTTCGGTGGACAAGGGTCTGATTCTGGTCGCCGACAACATCCGCCAGTTCGATTTCCTGTTCGAAGACTTCCCGGACACCTGGATCGACCGCATGGCCAGCACCTGGCCAGGGCCGAATACCTGGCTGGTGCCGCACCAGAACCTGCTGCCGGAATGGGTCACCGGGGTGCATGACACCGTGGCCCTGCGGGTCAGTGATCATCCTTTGGTGCGGGATTTGTGCGCCGAGGTCGGCCCGCTGATTTCCACGTCGGCCAACCCCCAGGGCCGCCCCGCCGCGCGCTCTCGGTTGCGGGTGGAGCAATATTTCCGTGGCCAACTGGACCTGGTATTGGGCGGCGCCCTGGGCGGGCGCAAGAACCCGAGCCTGATCCGCGACCTGGCGACCGGGGATGTGGTGCGGCCTTCTTAAGACCGAGGCGCTGCCATCGCGGGCAAGTCGAAGCGTCGAACCGCCGCTCCCACACTTGATTGTGTTCATAAATCAAAATGTGGGAGCGGGCTTGCCCGCGAAGAGGCTCTTACAGACTCCAGATATCCATTGTCTTACGGCAACAAAATGGTCGATCCGGTCGTCCGCCGCCCCGACAACTCCGTCTGCGCCTTCGCCGCGTCTGCCAGCGAGTAGCGCTGGTTGATATCGATGCGCACCTTGCCGCTCTGGATCATCGCGAACAGATCGTCGGCCATCCGTTGCAGATCCGTCGGGTTGCTGGCGTAAGTCGCCAGCGTCGGGCGGGTGACGTACAGCGAGCCCTTGGCGGCCAGAATCCCCAGGTTCACTCCGTCCACCGCACCCGATGCGTTGCCGAAGCTCACCACCAGTCCCCGTGGCGCGACGCTGTCGAGGGAGGTCAGCCAGGTGTCCTTGCCGACGCCGTCATACACCACCGGTACCTTTTTACCGTCGGTCAGTTCCAGCACGCGTTGTGCGACATTTTCCTTGCTGTAATCGATGGTTTCCCAGGCACCGAGGGACTTGGCCAGCGCGGCCTTTTCCGGCGAGCTCACCGTACCGATCAGCTTCACGCCGAGGGCCTTGGCCCATTGGCAAGCCAGGGAACCTACGCCACCGGCGGCGGCGTGGAACAGGATGGTCTCGCCGCCCTTGAGCTCATAGGTCTGGCGCAGCAGGTACTGCACGGTCAGTCCCTTGAGCATCGCGCCGGCGGCTTGTTCGAAGCTGATATCGTCCGGCAAGTGCACCAGGTTGGCAGCGGGCAGCACGTGCAGGTCGCTGTATGCGCCCAGCGGACCGCTGCCGTAGGCGACGCGATCGCCGGCCTTGAACCGGGTGACGTCACTGCCCACCGCATCGACCACACCCGCGCCCTCTGCGCCCAACCCCGATGGCAACGCCGGCGGTGCATACAGGCCACTGCGGAAATAGGTGTCGATGAAGTTCAAGCCGATCGCCTCGTTGCGCACGCGAACCTGCTGCGGGCCCGGTTCGGCCGGTGTGTAGTCCACGTACTCAAGCACTTCGGGGCCGCCATGGGCACGGAACTGGATACGTTTGGCCATCTGCTCTCTCCTTGGGTCAATGTCGCGAAGCCCCCTATCGGACTCCTAAGCTTGATCTTCGTCAACTGTGGTGGCGCCCGGTGCGGTGGTATCCTGTGCGCCCATTTGCCGCCGACGCCCGATGGCCTCGTGTAGCTTTGCCCGATTCAAGGTGATGCCATGACTACCCGCACCGAGGCTGTAAAGGCCTACCTGCTTGACCTGCAAGACCGCATTTGCAGCGCCCTGGAAACCTTCGAGACGGACACTCGCTTTATCGAAGACGCCTGGACCCGGCCTGCCGGCGGCGGTGGCCGCACCCGTGTGATCGCGAATGGTTCGGTGATTGAAAAGGGCGGCGTCAACTTTTCCCACGTGTTTGGCAGCGGTCTTCCGCCGTCCGCCAGTGCCCATCGACCTGAACTGGCCGGTCGTGGCTTCGAAGCCCTGGGCGTGTCGCTGGTGATCCACCCGCACAACCCCCATGTACCGACATCCCACGCCAACGTGCGCTTTTTCATCGCCGAAAAAGACGGCGAAGAGCCGGTGTGGTGGTTCGGTGGCGGTTTCGACCTCACGCCCTACTACGGCAACGAAGAAGACTGCATCCACTGGCACCGCGTGGCCGAGCAGGCGTGTGCGCCGTTCGGCCCGGACGTGTATGCGCGCTACAAGGCCTGGTGCGACACCTATTTCCATATCAAGCATCGCAATGAGCCCCGTGGCATCGGCGGCCTGTTCTTCGATGACTTGAACGAATGGGACTTCGACACCTGCTTCGCCTTCATCCGCGCCATTGGCGACGCGTACATCGACGCCTATCTGCCCATCGTGCAGCGCCGCAAGGCCATGGCTTATACCGAGCAGCAGCGCGAGTTCCAGGAGTTCCGGCGCGGACGCTATGTCGAGTTCAATCTGGTCTACGACCGGGGCACCCTGTTCGGCCTGCAATCGGGCGGGCGTACCGAGTCGATCCTGATGTCGCTGCCACCGCAAGTGCGCTGGAGCTATGACTGGAAAGCCGAAGCCGGCAGCGAAGAGGCGCGTCTCACCGATTATTTCCTGCAGGACCGCGACTGGCTGGGCATCGCCGCGCCCAAGGCGGCTGTCTGATGGACCGTTATGTCGTGTTCGGCAACCCCATCGGCCACAGCAAGTCGCCGTTGATCCACCGCCTGTTTGCCCAGCAGACCGGCGAGCAGTTGGACTACAGCACGCTGCTGGCGCCGCTGGAGGATTTCACCGGCTGTGCCCGTGAGTTCTTTCAGCAAGGCCGTGGCGCCAATGTCACAGTCCCGTTCAAGGAGGAGGCCTATCGCCTGGTCAACACCCTGACGGAGCGCGCCCAACGTGCCGGTGCGGTGAACACCCTGAGCAAGCGGGCCGATGGCAGCCTGCTCGGTGATAACACCGACGGTGCCGGCCTGGTGCGCGACCTGACCGTCAACGCCGGATTGAACCTGCAAGGCAAACGCATCCTGTTGCTGGGCGCGGGCGGCGCGGTACGTGGTGCGCTGGAGCCACTGCTGGCCGAGCAGCCGGGTTCGCTGATCATCGCCAATCGCACGGTGGAAAAGGCCGAATTGCTCGCCGGACTGTTCGACGACCTGGGCCCGGTGTCGGCCAGCGGTTTCGATTGGCTGAGCGAGCCGGTGGACCTGATCATCAATGCCACGTCCGCCAGCCTGTCAGGCGATGTACCGCCGATTGCCGGCAGCCTTATCGAGCCGGGCAAGACCTTTTGCTACGACATGATGTACGCCAAGGAACCCACCGCGTTTTGCCGCTGGGCCACTGAGCAAGGTGCAGCCGTGGCGATGGATGGTTTGGGGATGCTCGTTGAGCAGGCCGCGGAAGCGTTCTTCCTGTGGCGGGGGGTGCGCCCGGAGTCGGCACCGGTGCTCGCCGAACTGCGTCGCCAGTTGGCTTGAAGCCAACCTGATGTGGGCACGGTCAATGTGGGAGCTGGCTTGCCTGCGATAGCGGTGTGTCAGTACCCAATGAGCGGGCTGATAC